>CAXTQE010000129.1:0-5273 GCA_964246225.1 uncultured Acidobacteriaceae bacterium
CCGAAGGTGACGCGGTACGAGTGCGCGGTGATTGCGCTTGAGGAGGTTTCGCGCGAGTACGCGGGGCGCACGGGAGTGGTGCGGGCGCTCGACTCGGCGACATTTTCGATCGTGGCGGGCGAGTGGGTGGCGATTACGGGGCCATCGGGCTCGGGCAAGAGTACGCTGGTGCACCTGCTGGGGTGCCTGGATCGGCTGACATGCGGGTCGCTGAAGATCGACGGGGTAGAGGTGGGGGCGATGTCGGCCAAGGAGCTGGATCGATTTCGCGCGGACAAGATCGGATTTATCTTTCAGCAGTTTCACCTCATTCCGTATCTTTCGGCGGTCGAGAACGTGATGCTGGCGCAGTATTTTCACTCGATGACGGATGAGAGTGAGGCTCGGGCGGCGCTTGAAAAGGTTGGGCTGGGGGATCGCGTGGGGCATCTGCCGAGCGAGCTTTCTGGCGGCGAGCAGCAGCGGGTGTGCATTGCGCGGGCGCTGATCAACAACCCTCCGATTCTGCTGGCGGATGAGCCGACGGGCAATTTGGATCAGGCGAACCAGAAGATTGTGGCTGGGCTTTTGCAAGGACTGCATGCGGCGGGGCACACGATCGTGATGGTGACGCATGACCCGGAGATGGCGGCGCTGGCTCCGCGGCGGATTGCGCTGAACCATGGGCGGGTGTTTTGCCATCCGGTGGCGGGCATGGTGCGGCTGGCTCCTCGCTAATGCGAATGTGTTAGTAATAAAGAGCATCCTCGGGAGAAATGTTTTCTTGCCGTGGAATGACATCCGTTCAAGAAGGACCTATGCAACTGCTTCGTTCTACCCTGCTTGTGCTTACTGCCTTGGCTTTTCCCACCTTTGCTTCAGCGACGCCGATGGATCTCTTTCAACTCACTGGCAACGGTCTTACGCTGACCTTTACCGCGGCTGCCAGTCCGGCCCCGGCGAGCTCGGATGCGACGCTTGGTTTTTTCCTGGGCAGCGTTCCGCTCACCGCGAATGGGAAAAAATACACAGCGCAACCGGCGGCTTTCTATGTGGACGATGTTGGAGGCGGCTTTGCGCTGCTGAATGACGACGACCTCATCCAATACTTCGCCTTCGGCGGAGAGCAGCTGTTTACGGGAGCTGTTTCCGCTCCGACCTTCGAGATTGGAACGTTTGCCTTGCAAGCTGTTTACTGTCCGGGGTCTGATCCAGACGGTCCGCCTGTGGACTGCGTGCTGCCGACGTACAACCTGGCGGTCTCGTCAGTGGCAGCCGTCACTCCCGAGCCATCTTCGTTGGGTTTGCTGGCGACCGGATGTCTCGGCCTGGGAGGGATACTGCGGCGTCGCCTTCGGGGCTAAGTGGATGGTGCGATCTGGTCCGGCAGTCTATGCCGGGCCATTTCTGTTTGAGGCAGACACGGCTTTAGGCTTGAAGATCTGCGTCTGTCGGGCGAGACTGTGAGCATAAGAAAGGTATTCGCCCTTGGGTGGTGATTCCGGTGTGGCTGCGATGAAGCGCGTGCTGCTTTCCTGGAGCAGCGGCAAGGATAGCGCGTGGGCGCTGCACCTGCTGCGGCAGAGGGTGGATGTCGAGGTGGTGGGGCTGGTGACAAGCTTCAACGCGGCGTTCGACCGGGTGGCGATGCATGCGGTGCGGCGCGAGCTGGTGGAGCTGCAGGCGGAGCGGGTCGGGCTTCCGCTGTGGGCGGTGGAGCTGCCGTGGCCGTGCTCGAATGCGGAGTACGAGGCGCGGATGAGCGCGGTGTGGACGCGGGCGCGGGCGGAGGGGATCAGCGCGGTGGCGTTTGGGGATTTATTTCTTGAGGATATCCGGGCGTACCGGGTGACGCAGCTGGCCAGGACGGGGCTGGAGCCGCTGTTTCCGGTGTGGGGTTTGCCGACGGGCGAGCTGGCGCGGGAGATGGTGGACGCGGGTGTCGAGGCGAGGGTGACGTGCGTCGATCCGAAGCGTTTGCCGCAGGAGTTTGCCGGGAGGCGGTTCGACCGCGAGTTTCTGGCGTCGCTTCCGGAGGGGGTGGATCCTTGCGGAGAGCGGGGCGAGTTCCATACGGTTGTGTATGCAAGTCCGGTGTTTCAGGAGCAACTGGTGGTGGAAGTGGGTGAGGTGGTGGAGCGGGATGGATTTGTGTTTGCGGATGTGAGGAGTGTGAGGCAATCGACCCGACCGCTATCGGCTTATCTAAGGATTGTTTGTGAAGCGCGTGAATTTTCCGCTAGACACGCCAAGCACCACCGGTGTGCCGAGCAGAACCGATCTAAGCGCCGGTGCTAAAGAAGAACGAATCGAGAGGGTACCATCTGGAGTGGCAGCCCTTCTCAAAAGCTAGGAACCCGAGGCATGATTACAGTCTTGATGTAGGTGTTCGCGTCGCTCGCCTCCTGAACTGTGCTGAAAATACCGGCCACTATTGGCGGCCAAGAGCTCTGTTCGTCGTTTATCTGCTTATCGAAGCGAAGTATGACATGCCCTTCATCGAAGAAGCTGAGCTGGTACCTCCTATGCATGAAGCGACCCCAAGGAACCCAAGTTGGAGGCGTGCCGTTCTGTTTGGCTTGTTCTTTTACGTAGTAGACAGCCATGATGTACTCAAAGCTGTCAAATGCGTCCTCGTAGTCAGTCTGGTCCGGAGCTAACGTCTGAAAGGTTCTACGAAGCACTTCAGCAACGCGATCATTGACTGGCGTGCCGTTCCATTCCTTCCGTGCAGTAAGCCACTCCGGACTAACGACTGCATTTGGGGCAAGCTGCTGATAGAGCTTTTGTTTTCGCTTGTCGTAATGCAGAGGCCTTTCGGTACTGAAATTCAGAAGTGTCTTAAGAACATCGAAGCGACCCGCCAAGATAGCAGCTATTCCCATCGCGTAGAACAAGAGACACGCAGGCCATAGAGCCAATTGCAAGAAAAGTAAATTATCTCCGGTATGGAACGCAGCGATGCTGCTAAGTCTCAGAGTAACGTCGAGGAAAACGCGCTGCTGTAGGACAGTGGCAAAAAAGGTGCCGTGCGCTGCCATATTCAGTAAGAGTTCCAACCTTTGCTCGTACTCGACCAGTCTTTCCGGGATGTTTTCGCGTGTGGCTTGCAAGCTTAGAGGGAGCAGTGACAGCGCGGAAACCTGACGTTCACCCTCCTCAAAAATCAAGTCACGTAGCTGAATTCTGAAGCGGTCTTCAACTAGAAATCGTTTTATCGAGGCAATGGCTATTGATATCGAAAGTGGGTGTGGCTTGTCGTAAGCCACAAGAGCTGCGACCTTATTCTCAATGTCCGTGAAGAAGGAATCGGCAGAGGCTACGGGGATGATCACCGCCGCTCGTGACGTTGCGAGGCGCTGGGCTTCCCCTGTCAAAGTGCCTCGAGCAGCCCAGTAGGTGGTGTAGCGCCGATTGGGACAGCGTAGCATCGCATTCCGCAACGCGTGGTCCCAGGTGGCCGACCAACCTACTGTGATGAGCCCGTATTCATCAAAAACGCGATCCAGCAGTCCATCCAAAGCGGGTGTGTAGGCACTGAGCTCTGCTTGCGTGTTTCTGATACGAGTATCGCGATAGTCGCCATGCAGCTTAATAAGAGTGACACTGGCATGGACGAGTGGTGCGGCACCTCGAATCATGTCCTCCGATGAAATAACGGAGGGACTGACTCCCTCTGCCTCAAGAGCTTGTTCCATCAGGCGGTCAAAGTTGGTTGTAAGAATGACACGGAAGTAGCCCTCTGCGGTCAATTTAGCGATCGCACGGTGAGCGGCAGTAGGTGTCTTCTTGTTCTCTTGACGCTCCTCAGAAGTAGCTTCGAAATACGCAGCAAGCGCGTTGGTGCGCTCAGCAGGAGTACCCGCCAGTTGCTCCAAAAGGTTGGAATAATCCGGTTTTTCGCCGTATTCTACTTTATACCAAGCGGCTGGATCTGAACCGCAGTCGGCTTGTCTTGCCGCCGCAACCTTACGAATCAGATCTAACGTTATCTCCCAGCCGGTAGGAACTTCAGCCGAACGGGAGATTCCTGACCCCAGCAGAAGAGCATATACGCCCTTGCCTGAATAGGTGGAATAGGCCAGCGAAGTAAGAGGATCAATCATTGGAATGAAGCACTTTGTGGATCAGAAAAGGTCTGTTTTCCATGGTAAATAAAGGCAACTTCTGCCCAGGGGTGCCGGGAGCAGCTATAGAGATGATTGTCCCGGATGGAGGACGTAGTCGCTACTAGCCTGACACTAGCGGACGCCCCACTTTAGTTTGCTGCGGAGGACGTTGAAGAGGCCGTTGGGGCGGAGGCGTAGGAGGCGGACGGAGGCGGTGGAGCGGCGGCACTGGACTTCGTCGCCTAGCTCCAGGTCGACTGCTTCCTGGCCGTCGATGGTGAGGACGATTTGGTTGGGTGGACCTTCGATGGTGACGGTGATTTTGGACTCGCCGGGCATGACCATGGGGCGAATGGTGAGCAGGTGCGGGCAGATGGGTGCGACGATCATGCAGTTGACGTTCGACATGACGATGGGGCCGTTGGCGGCTAGATTGTAGCCGGTGGAGCCGGTGGGGGTGGAGACGATGACGCCGTCGGCGCGGAAGGTAGCGACGAGCTGGTCGTCGATGTGGATGGTGTAGTCTCCCATGCGGGCGATGGTGCCTTTGGCGAGGACGACGTCGTTGAGGGCGTCCCACTCGAGGATGGCGCGGCCGTTGCGGAGGAGGCGGGCGTTCATCATGGCGCGGCAGTCGATGTCGGCGACGCCGTTGATCCAGTTTTCGAGCGTGGTGTAGAGGTCGGAGAGGGGGATCTCGGTGAGGAAGCCGAGCGAGCCGAGGTTGACGGACAGGATGGGGGTGCCGATGCGGGCGAAGGCGCGGGCGGCGGAGAGCAGGGTGCCGTCGCCGCCGAGCACGATGACAAGCTCGATCTCGTGGTCGGGGAGCAGGGAGCGGGGGATGCCGGGCTGGTTGAGGTAGGCCGCCGAGTCGCTGTCGAGGAGAGCTTCGTAGTCATGCCGGGCGAGCCAGGCGATGAGCTCCGGCAGAAGGTCGGCGACCTCCGGCTTTTGCGGCTTCGAGATGATGGCAGCCCTGAACATTGTGGGTAGTTTACAGGGCCGGCGGGGTGGGACCGCGACGGGATCAGAAACGGGCGTGGAGGAGGTACTCGTGATTGCCTTCCATGCCGCGGATGGGGGAGTCGATGCGGTCGAGGTCGCGGGCGCCGAGGGCGTGGGCGGCGGAGGTGACGCGGTCGATGGCGAGCTGGCGGGCTGCTTCGGTGCGGACGATGCCTC
>CAXTQE010000129.1:5283-9613 GCA_964246225.1 uncultured Acidobacteriaceae bacterium
CTTTGCCGACGTGCTCGCGGCCGGCCTCGAATTGCGGCTTGATGAGGAGGACGAGCTCTCCCTGCCAGGGGGCTGCGGGAGTTGCGAGCGCCGCCAGGACGGCGGGCAGGACGAGGGTGGCGGAGATGAAGGAGACGTCCATGGCGATGAGTTGGATGGGTTGGGCACTGAGCGAGTGCGGCTCGAGCAGGCGGGCGTTGGTGCGCTCCATGAGGGTGACGCGGGGGTCGCGGCGGAGCGAGTCGGCGATCTGGCCGTAGCCGGTGTCGATGGCGAGGACGCTGGCGGCGCCGTGCTGGAGGAGGCAATCGGTGAAGCCTCCGGTCGAGGCTCCGACGTCGAGGCAGGCGAGGTCTTGGACGTTGAGGCTCCAGTGGGCGAGGGCGCGTTCGAGCTTGAGGCCTCCGCGGCTGACGTAGCGGAGGTCGTCTCCGAGCAGGCGGAGGATGGCGTCGGGGGCGACGGAGGTTCCGGGTTTGTCGATGCGCTGGACGGCTTCTTCCGTGGCTCCGACGAGGACGCGTCCGGCGAGGATGAGGGCCTGGGCGCGCTCGCGGGACTGGGCGTGTCCGCGGTCGACGAGGAGTTTATCTAAACGTGTCTTCATGGGCGTGTCTTCATGGGTTTTGGGGTGGGCTTCCCTTCCGCTATTTGGATTAACCGGGTAGAGTTCAGTTTGACGGCTCGGGACGATATTGTGTCCCGAATTGACACGAAATGCCCGACCGCTGCGGCTTTCAGCAATCTGCATTACCTACAGGTGCGTTGAATGTATAGAGAAACGGGAGTCCTGAACATGCCGCCGCCCTCGCAAGAGGATGACGCCACCCTTCTGGGGTTGGTTCGGCGCGGCGATGAACAGGCGATGACGTCACTGTTTGATCGCTATTCGAAGGTAGTGTATTCGGTGGCCCTGCGTGTTCTGCGGGATCCGGCTTCTGCGGAGGACGTGTTGCAGGAGGTATTCATGCAGATCTGGCGGAGTCCGGACGGCTTCATTGCTACGCGCGGCAGCCTTGGCGGCTGGCTGGCGGTAGTGAGTCGAAATCGTTCGATCGACGCCCTTAGGCGCAAGCGCCCGACGGAGTTGGTGGACGAGATTTCCCTTGCCTCTCCGTACAATCTGGCCGAAGAGTCAGAACGGACGGTGATGGTGGGGAAGGCGCGGGAGGTGATCCTTCTGCTGCCGAGTGAGCAAAGAAAGACGCTCGAGATGGCGTTCTTCGATGGCCTTACGCATTCGGAGATTGCCGAGATGACGGGCGATCCGCTGGGGACAGTAAAAACAAGAATCCGCAGCGCGTTGTTGACGTTGAGAAAGGCCTTCCAATCATGATCCCGGTCAAGCATATCGATCCTGATGATTTGGCGTTATACGCCATGCAGTTATTAACTCCCGAAGAGATGGAAGAGATGAGCCTGCACCTGCAGCACAGCGCAGAGGCACGGCGGGTGTTGTCGGAGATCTACGGCGACCTGTCTATCCTGTCGTTTACTGCGGAGGAGCACGCACCGGAGTCGCATACGCGACAGCGGCTGATGAAGGGTGTGGCTCGCGAGAAGAAGGCGATTCCGATCGACTCGCTGCAGGCGGGCGCGTATGCACCGCGGGACTCGGCCCATCTGTTTGAGGAGCCGGCGAAGCGGAGTGTGGCGGCACGGGTGTTGCCATGGGTAGGCTGGGCGCTGGCGGCCGGAATGGTGCTTCCGGTGGTCAATTTCTACCAGCAGCGCGAGCAGCTGCGGACTACGGTGGCCGGCCAGAGCCGACAGCTCGACGAGGCGAAGAGCTCGACCGAGCAGGCCGTGGCACTGATGGCGGCTGTGCAGGATCCTACTGCGGTGCGTGTCGCGCTGACGAGCACAGGGGCGGCGCCTCCGCCGGAGGGACGTGCGGTCTACGTGCCGGATAAGGGATCGCTGGTCTTTATTGCAAGCAATCTCGAGAAGCTGCAGGCGTACAAGACGTACGAGCTTTGGATCATCCCGAAGGATGGCAAAAGCCCGATTGCCGCCGGTATCTTCCGTCCGGATGAGCGCGGCAATGCGAGCGTGATTCTGCCCGCGCTGCCGAAGGGCGTGGAGGCGGCGGCGTTCGGAGTGACGGTGGAGGACGGAGACGGGTCGCCGACGCCGACGATGCCGATTCTGCTGAAGGGCAATGCGGCGTAATCATGGTGTTTGCTGAAGCAGAACGGGCCGCCTCTGGTGAGGTGGTCCTTTCTGTTGTCTTCTTCAAAGGAGCAGTTCACTTTTAGGAACAGGCAGCGGCAAATACGGAGATTCCGGCTAGGCCAGAATGACGACGAATTTGCCTAGCGGTCTTGGGACTGGTTTCGGGGCTGGTTTCGGGACTACGGGGCGGTAACGCGCACGCTGACGCCAAAGCCCTGCAGAGCGACGTGGGTGGTGACGGCGTCGATATCGGTGCGAATGACGGTGAGGTCGGTTGAATCGCTGGCGGTGACGTAGACCTTGCCGGTGGGGGTGCCGTTGGTGACGGCAATCCAGTTGGGGTGTCCGTGCACGAGAGCGTCACCAGGAATGCTGCTGGTGCCGCCTGGGATGGTGGCGGTGACGGTGTTGGAGGTTAGATTGACGACGCTGACCGAGCCGGGGATGCCGGCAGCGATGTTGCCGGCGTTGATCACATAGGCGCGGCTGCCATCGGAGAGTACGGCGACCTGGATGGGGTTGATTCCTACTGGAACAGTGGCAAGGACCGTGCCGAACCCAGCGGCGTCCACGGGGTTGGCCGCGTCGCAGTTGGGGTTGGTGGTGACCGTGACGGCGTTGCACAAGGGGATGCTGATGATGCTGAGCGAGCCTGGGGTGATTCCATTGCCCTGGTTGACGACGACCATCTCGGCCAAGGTGGGGGCGAAGTCAGCCCAGACGGGAGCGACGCCGACCGGGATGGTACTGGTCACGGCGGTGCCGATGTTGAAGGTGTCGAGCGCGTTGGTCTGGGAGTTGATGACGGAGACGGAGTTTGAGCCCTCGTTCATGATGAAAGCGCGACGCGAGTCGGCGGTCATGACGCCGTAGATGGGATTGTTGCCGACGGGCAGGGTGGCCGAGAGGGTCTGGGTGGTGGTCTCGATGGCGGCGACGTGGCCCTGCGCGGAGGTTGAGGCTCCCTGCACGATGGAATAGGCGCGGGGCGAGCCGGCGGCGCCCACGGTGTAGATGGTGTTGGCTCCGGTCGGGATCTCCTGCTTGATGGCGGCGGGCTGGCCTTGCAGCTGGGCAAGGGCACCGCGGCCGAGCTCGGTGACGTAGATGGAGGTTCCCTGCGAGTAGATGGAGTTGGTGGGCGTCGTTGGGCAGGGGAGATTGGCCGGCAGGTAGCCAGAAATGTTGGGGAGCAGCGTGGATTGGAGGACTTGGCTTTGGATCAGGCTGGCGGACACGTTGAAGGTGTTGAGGGTGCCGTCGCAGTTGAGCGTGTAGCCGAAGGAGTTGGTGGCGTCGAGGGCGAAGTAGTAGGGAACGAAGCCGAGCGCCGTGGTGTCGAGGATGGTGTCGCCGGAGAAGTCGACGAAGGTGACCAGGCCATTGGCGTTGGGATTGGTCGAGATGGCCAGGGCGTACTTGTTTGGCTGGGCGGCTGGGCCGACGGGGCTGATGGCGCTGACGACCGGGCGGTAGTTGGCTCCGCAGCCTGCGAGCGCGAGCCAAGCCAGAGCGGACAGGGATGTGAGGGTGGCGCGGAGAGAGCGGCCCAGGAAACGTTCAGTGGCTGACTTGCGATCTAGGTACAAAACTGCTCCCGCGGCAAAGCTTCTGTGAAATGCTCAAGGCCTGAGTCGCGCATCTGCGCCGAGCCGGCCTGGGCACTGCGATGACTGGTGTTTTCCAAGGTTCGATTGTAAATCAACGTGCGTTGAGGTGAGGGTTTGGGTTCTGGGTGGAGGAAGGCGATTCCGGAGGCTCGCGATGGGCGGCAGAGCCGGGCTCTGGTGGCGGCGATTGCCCCGTTGCTGGTGCTGGCGGTGATGCTGGGTTTGACGATTGCCGTGGGCGCGGGGCTTGCGGTGCGTGTGCTTTTTCTGGAGTCGCTAGGGATCAGCCTGGTGTTTGCCGCGATTGTGTGGGGTTTGCGCGCGGGCACGCCGGCGGCGGCGCTGGTGGGAGCGGCGATTTGCTTTGTGATTACGTTTGCGGGAGGGCTCGATACGTTTCGGGTGCTGCGAACGGGGCTGCCGCCGCTGGTGGCTTTGTTTGTGCTGACGTTTGCTGCGACCCGGGCTGGACGCGCGCCGAAGAGGCATGCGGGTCTAGCGGAGAGTGGTTCGGGACGGAGTGCGGCGCAGGTGATTGCCAATCT
>CAXTQE010000130.1:0-9600 GCA_964246225.1 uncultured Acidobacteriaceae bacterium
ACCGCCCACTCCCAGCGGTTCTCGCTTAGCAGCGCAATTCGGTCGCCCTTGCCCAGGCCCCAACCCAACAAGACCCCGGCCAGCGTACAGACCCGGCTATAGAGTTGATCGGAGCTGATCGGGGTCCAGCTCCCATCGCTTCCCTGCGTCAGCATCACCGCAGCAGCGCCCCACCCGGTCGCCCGCACCAGCACGTCATTCACCGTTCTCAAGCTGAAATCCGACATCGTTCGCCGCCTCCTGGCTCTTCGCCGACCAAACCGAGCGCGTGCAGCCGACGATCCCGAACGGTCGCGCAGCACTCGCCTCTGTATCCTATGCGCGGTTTCATCCAACAGGCGAACCCCTACACCTGCGGCTTCGGCGTCAGCCGCACAAAGCGCGGCCCGTACGTCTCCCACCCCGCCAGCATCCGCTCCGCCAGCACACTGTGCGCCGCCTCCACATGCCGCTCCAGCAACACACGCAGCGAACCCTGCGCCTCCTCGTGCAATCCCGCAAACCGTTCCAATTCAACGAAATCCGGATGAAACTTCCCCTGATCCACGAAGCCGCTATCGTCATACACCCACGCCAGCCCGCCTGTCATTCCCGCAGCGAAGTTGATGCCCGTCTTGCCCAACACCACCACCGTTCCGCCGGTCATGTACTCGCAGCCGTGGTCGCCTACGCCCTCCACCACCGCCAGCGCGCCCGAGTTGCGCACCGCGAAGCGTTCTCCCGCACAACCCGCCGCAAACAGCGAGCCCGCCGTCGCTCCGTAGAGCGCCACATTGCCCAGCAGCACATGGTGTCCGCTGTCGGTCGCCGCACGTCCCTGCGCCCGGATCACCAACTCACCGCCACATAGTCCCTTGCCCACAAAGTCGTTTGCCTGACCGTTCAAAATCAGCGTCATTCCTTCCGCGGCAAAGGCTCCAAACGACTGCCCCGCCGTCCCATCAAGGGTCAACGTGATCGCCGCGGCGGTAGGCTCCTGTGCCCGCAGCAAGGACAGCTCGCCCGCTAGCCGCGCACCCACCGCCCGATCCGCATTCGTAATCTTCGTGCGCACCGCAAACGGCTCGCCCGCCTTCACCGCCTCGAGCGCCTTCACCGTCCAGGCCTCGTCGAGCGCCGGATGCTCGGTCGGTTGCGTGTTCCGAATTCCCTGCCAGCTCCGCACCGCCGTTGCCGAAGCCGCCAGCATCGGCGCCAGGTCCAGATTGCCGTCTGACCGGACCTGCGTCAGCAAATCCGTCCGCCCGATCGCCTCCTCGATCGACCGCAGCCCATACTGCGCTAGCAGCCGCCGCAGGTCCGCCGACAATTCCTCGAAGAGCCGCACAATGTGCTCCGGCTTACCCCGAAACTTTGCCCGCAGCTCCGGCCTCTGCGTGGCGATCCCCGTCGGACACGTATTCAAGTGGCACTGCCGCGCCATGTCGCAGCCGATCGCCACCAGCACCGACGTTCCAAACGCATACTCATCCGCACCCAGCAACGCCGCGATCAGCACATCCTGCGCCGTCGCCAGTCCGCCATCGGTCCGCAGCCGCACCCGCCCGCGCATGCCGTTCGCGATCAGCACCTGCTGCGCCTCGGCCAGCCCCAGCTCCCACGGATTACCCGCGTATTTGATGCTCGAGAGCGCCGCCGCCCCTGTGCCGCCCGTGTTTCCGGCAATCACGATGAAGTCCGCGTACGCTTTCGCCACGCCTGCTGCCACCGTCCCCACGCCGCAGCTCGAGACCAGCTTGACCCCTACAGCCGCCCGCGGATTGACCCGCTTCAGGTCGTAAATCAGCTGTGCCAAGTCCTCGATCGAGTAAATATCGTGATGCGGCGGTGGCGAAATCAGCGATACCCCCGGCTGCGCATGACGCAAACGCGCAATTAGCCCCGAAACCTTGTGCCCCGGAAGCTGGCCGCCTTCGCCCGGCTTAGCCCCCTGCGCCACCTTGATCTCAATCTCCTCTGCATGCGCCAGGTACTCCGCCGTCACGCCAAACCGCCCTGACGCCACCTGCTTCACGCGATTATTCCGCAGCATCGGCCGCTCCGGCGCGGTCTCCACCAGCTCCGCCACCGCCACCCCGCCGGCTGCTCCGGGCCTTGATTCTGCCACTTGGGCTACCGCCTGAGGCGCAACCTTGTACACCTCCCGATCTTCCCCACCCTCGCCCGTATTCGAGCGCGCGCCCAACGTGTTCATCGCGATCGTCACGCACGTATGCGCCTCCGGGCTCAGCGATCCAAGCGACATCGCGCTCGCACAGAAGCGCTTCATCAGCCCGGTCGCCGGCTCCACGTCCGCCAGCGCAATCTCCGGCCCGGCAGGGTGAATCGCCAGCAGATCCCGCAGATACGACGGCTCCCTCGCAATCAGATCCTGCGTAAACACCGCAAATGCTGCCGTCGCGTCCGGAGGAGCGGCTCCGGCCCTCGTGCTGCCTACCGTGGTCTGCAGCGCCTTCACATTGCCCGGCTGCCACGTATGCGGCTCGCTTACCTCCGCCTTCCGGAACCGCACCCAGCCATAATCCGGAAGCTCCACCGTCTCGCCCGCGCTACCCTCCCAGCACAGCCGCACCGAGCGCTCCAGCTCCGCAAAGCCGATCCCCGACAGCGGCGCCGGCGTCCCCCGGAAGCAGCGCTCCACCACCGTTTTATGCAGGCCCAGGATGTCGAATAGGTGCGCACCCCGGTAGCTGTCCACGACGGAGATGCCCATCTTCGACATCACCTTGGCAAGCCCGGCGTCGAACGACTTGAGCATCTTGCGCTCCGCCACCGACGGCTCCAGCCCACCCAGCGACCGGCCTGTCTCAAGCGCCAGCCACGGACACACCGCGCCCGCTCCATACCCGATCAGCACGGCCGCATGATGGATATCGCGGCAATCCCCAGCTTCAACCGCCAGCCCCACCAGCGCGCGCAGCCCGGCCTCGACCAACGACTGGTTCACCTCACCGACCGCCATGTCCATCTGGATCGGCACAGCTCCCGCAGCCACCTCCCGGTCCGTCATCAGCAGGATCCGCGCACCGCCACGCACCAACTCGCATGCCCGCGCGCAGACTGCATCGAGCCCCGCCAGAAGGGTTTGCTCGGTCGCGAACACGCACGCCAGCTCCGCCACGGGTAGATCCTCCGCATGCGGATGCTCGCCCCGCCGCAGTGCCGTCACCTGCGCCAGCGAGAGATACGGCGAGTCCAGCGACACTCCCGATAGCGGCGCATTCTTATCCAGCAGATGCGGCCAGGGTCCGAGCCGCGTATGCAGCGACACCACGCACGACTCGCGCAAAGGATCGATCGCCGGATTGGTTACCTGTGCAAACCGCTGCCGAAAGAAGGCATACACCGGCCGCGGCGCACGCGCCAGGAACGCCAGCGGCGTATCGTCCCCCATCGACCAGACCCCGTCCTTTCCCTCAGCCGCCATCGGCTTCAAAATCATATTCACGTCTTCGCGCGTATACCCGAACCCGCGTTGCGCCTCTTTGAGTTCATCGGCAGCAACCGCCTCCTTCTTTAGCTCCGGAGCAAAAGAAATCGTCTCAATCAAGGTCGCGTACGTCGCCCCCGTGTCGAACACGCTCAGCAGCTCCTCGTCCTGGTAGATCCGCTGATCCACCAGGTCGACCACCAGCATCTGCCCCGGCCCCAGCCGGCCGCTCTGCAGAATCTCCTGCGGGTCGAGGTCGACCAGCCCGGCCTCCGACCCCGCCACGACCAGCCCGCCATCAGTAATCGCAAACCGGCTCGGCCGCAGCCCATTGCGGTCGAGCGCCGCGCCCACCACGCATCCATCGGCAAACGCAATCGCCGCCGGGCCATCCCACGGCTCCACGCAATCCGCGTGGTAGCGCAAAAACGTCGACTCCCGATTCGCCCTCACCGCCGGTGGAAGCAGCATCCGCACCGCCTCTGACAGCGACCGCCCATTCTTTGAAATCAGCTCGACCGCCTCGTCGAGCGACGTCGAATCCGTGCCGCCGGCCGTCATCACCGGCTTGCACTCCGCCGGCAGCGTCGCATCTCGAGCCGCCATCCGCGCGCGGTTCCCCCAAACCGTATTGATCTCGCCGTTGTGCGCCAGGGTCCGCGCCGGCTGAGCCCGATTCCAGGAGGGCGCCGTGTTCGTCGCGTAGCGCTGATGAAAGATCGCGAAGTTCGACGTATATCGCTCCTCCGCCAGGTCCGGGTAGAACGTGCTCAGCAGCGCGCCCGAACACATCGCCTTGTACACCAGCGTCCGCGTTGAGAGCGAACACAGATACCCCTTCACCTCGCCCGCCTCATGCCGCCGCTCGAAGTCTTTGCGGGCCAGGTACAGCCGCCGCTCCAGCCCCTTGTACTTATCGTTCGCGTCTCCCAGCCGATCCGCCACCAGCACCTGCCGGATGCGTGGCATCGCGCTCAACGCAATCTCCCCGAGCGCCTCCGGAGCCGTCGGCACCTCGCGCCAACCCAGCACCTCCATCTGCTGCGCCGCCAGACACTCTTCGAGCACCGCCTCAGCCTGCGACTCGCCCTGCGGCAGGAACAGCATGCCCACGCCCAGCCGGCGCTCCGGAGCAAGCGTCAGGCCGGCCGAAGCCAGCAGCAACTCCCGCGGAATTGCCGTCATCACCCCTACCCCGTCCGAGCTCTTGCCATCGGCCGCCGTCGCGCCGCGATGCGCCAGCCGGGCCAGCGCCGTCAACGCCAGCTGGACAATCCTGTGCGTCGCGCCGTCCGCGACCGTGGCCACAAATCCGACTCCGCACGAATCGATGTCAAAGCGCGCATCGAGCAGCGACGGGGCCGAATCTTCAGGCTGCAAAGCTGACAAAGCACCGTGACGGGAACTGGAGGAAATGGTTGCCATGATTCACTATAACTTCGCCGGATTTCAAGCGCGTGCAAGGCGCAGCAAAATCTTGAAGCTCGCCGGCTCGCAACGCCCATCCTGTTTGTCATACGAAATGCAGCGAACGCTTGACACCCTCGTGATGCATATTTATACATAGAGGTGCATCTTTATGCATTGACTCGCTTGCAGCGATTCCTCCGATGAAACAGCAACGCCACACCACAATCCGCGACATCCTCGAGCGCACTCCGGTGGCGAACCAGGACGACCTGCGCCGCAAGCTCGCCCAACGCGGCTTCCACGTCACCCAGGCCACGCTGTCGCGCGACGTCCGTGAGCTTCACCTCTATAAAGGTCCGCAGGGATATTCGGTTGCCGTTGCCGAAGACGAGGACAGCGGTCTGCCCGGCATTCGCGAGGTCCTCTCAAGCTTCGGCCTTGAAGTCCGCCAGGCCATGAACCAGCTCGTCCTCATCACAGCGACCGGCAGCGCGCAGCCCGTCGCCGCAGGCATCGATTACGAAGACTGGCCGGAGGTGGTCGGCACCATCGCCGGCGACGACACGGTCCTGATCATCTGTCCTGACGAAAAACAGGCCCGCCTGCTCAAGGGTAAAATCGAGGGATACCTTGGCTGACCCGCGCACTCTCCGCACCGCGGTCGCCGGTGTCGGCGGATACGCCGGAGGCGAACTCGCGCGCCTGCTGCTCGCCCATCCGCGCCTCCAGGACGCCCCTCCGCTCTTCCTCGGCCGCATTGCCGACGAGTCCGGCAGTGTCCCGCTCGAGCAGCTTCACCCTCAGCTCGCCCTCGGGCGCGGCCACACTCTTCCTCCAGTCCAGGCCTTCAGCTGGGAGCTCATCGAAGCCGCCGGCATCGACCTCGTCTTCCTCGCCCTGCCTCACGAAACCTCCCGCGAGTGGGCACCCGCCTGGCTCGCCCGCGGCATCCGGGTGATCGACCTCAGCGGTGCCTGGCGACTCCGCGACAGCACCAACCGCGCCGTCTACAAGCTCACCGACGCCGACCCCGCACTCGCCGCCGAGCTCCAGGCCGAGGCCGTCTTCGGCGCGCCCGAGCTCCACCGCGACCAGATAGCCACGGCCCGGCTCGTTGCCAACCCCGGCTGCTACTCCACCTCGATCATCCTTGCGCTCGCGCCTTTGCTCCAGCGCGGCCTCGTCGACCTCGACCACGGCATCGTCTGCGACTCGAAGAGCGGAGTCAGCGGAGCCGGCAAGAAAGCCACCGACAAGACCCACTTCATGTACGCGGCTGATAATCTCTCGGCGTACTCCGTCTTCGGCCATCGCCACACCGGCGAGCTGCTTGAGCAACTCTCGCTCACCGCAACGCAGATCCAGTTCACCCCGCATCTGCTGCCCATCCCCCGCGGCATTTTCTCAACCATCTATCTCCGTCTCTCGGCCCCACAGCAGCCCGAAGCGGTCGAGCGGACCCTGCGCGACTTCTACCGCACCAGCCCCATGGTGCGCGTCCACGCCTCCGGAGACCTGCCTCAGATTCAGCACGTCGCACACACCAGCTTCTGCGATCTGGGCTTCTATCTCGCCCCCGATGGTCAGCGGCTCGTCCTCGTCAGCTGCCTCGATAATCTGCTCAAGGGCGCATCCGGCCAGGCAGTCCAAAATATGAATCTCATGTACGGCTTCAAGGAAGAGGAGGGCCTCTAAGTGAAATTCGTAGTCAAACTCGGCGGCGCGGCTCTTGAAGAACCAAAGCTCCTCCAGCTCTGCGCCAAGAGCATCTTCGACCTCGTCTCGGATGGCAACCAGGTTGCGGTCGTCCATGGCGGCGGCGTCCAGCTCACCCGCACGCTCGCCCAGATGGGAAAGAAAAGCGAGTTCATCTCCGGGCTCCGCGTTACCGATGCCGAAACCCGCGACGCTGCCCTGATGGTCCTCGCCGGGCGCGTCAACAAGGGTCTCGTCGCCTCGCTCGGCCAGGTTGGCCAATCCGCCATGGGGCTCTCGGGCGGCGACGGCCACGTCTTCCGCGCACGCAAAAAGAAAACCAACCCCGACCTCGGCTTCGTCGGCGAGATCGCCGCGACCGACCCACGCTGGCTCGAAGCCATCTGGAAGATGGGCGCCGTCCCCGTCATCTCGTCCATCGCCCTCGGCTTCGACGGCGAGTATTACAACATCAACGCCGACGAGATGGCCTCCGCCTGCGCCATCTGCACCCACGCCGACGCGCTCGTCTTTCTCACCGACGTCCCCGGCGTCAAAGGGGCCGACGGCACGGTTCTGCGGTGGCTCTCCCTCGCCCAGGCCGCCGAACTCGAAAAGTCTGCGGTCATCTCCGGAGGCATGCTGCCCAAGCTCAACGCCTGCCGCGATGCCCTGCTTCACGGCGTCAAGCGCGTGCGTATCCTGCCCGCCGAGGTCGCCGCGTCGCTCCCCGATCTCTGCACAACCCGCGTCAACTTTGGTACGGAGGTAACGGTCGCATGACGAAACTGGAATCCATTCAGGCCGCTGAAAAACAGCTGCTCCTGAACACCTACGAGCGCAACCCCATCCTGTTTGTCTCCGGCCACGGCGTCTACCTAACCGACGAGCAGGGCCGCGACTTCCTCGACCTGCTCAGCGGCATCGGCGTCTCGGCGCTTGGCTACGGACACCCCGTCATCGAGCAAGCGATCGCCGTCCAGTCCCGCCAGCTCCTCCATACCTCGAACCTCTTCTTCCATGAACGCACCGCCGAGCTCGCCGTACGCCTGACCGAGATCAGCGGCCTCGACCGCGTGTTTCTTTGCAACAGCGGCACGGAGGCATGGGAGGCCGCGCTCAAGCTCGCCCGCGCCTTCGCTGTGGCCACCCACAGGAGCCCGGGTGCCCCATCTCAGACGGCTTCCTCGTCTGAGGTGGGGTTGCACAGTGCGAACAAGCCGCTCGGCACCCGCTTCCTCGCCCTCGAGCACAGCTTCCACGGCCGCACCATGGGCTCGGTCGCCACCACCCAAAAACTCGCCTACCGCGCCCCCTTCGCGCCGGTCATGCCGGATGTCGACTTCGTTCGCTTCAACGACGTCGAAGACCTCCGCGCCAGGTTCAGCGCCGGCTCCGGAACAGACGTCTGTGCCATCCTCATCGAGCCCATCCAGGGCGAGGGCGGCATCCATCCCGTCTCGCCCGAGTTCTTCGCTGCCGCCCGCCAGCTTTGCGACTCGACCGGCGCCCTGCTCATCGCCGACGAGATCCAGTGCGGCTTCGGGCGCACCGGAAAATGGTTCGGCTTCCAGCACTTCGACGCGCTCCCCGACGTCATCACGATCGCCAAGCCGCTCGCCGGAGGTTTGCCCATCGGAGCCATGCTGTGCACGGAGCGCGCCGCCGCCGCCATCACCCCAGGCATGCACGGGACGACGTTCGGAGGAGGGCCGCTCGCCTGTGCCGTCGCCATCGCCGTCATCGACGAGATGAAGCGCACTCACCTGCTCGAACACGTAACCGAAGTAGGCACGTACTTTCGGGCTCAGCTCAACGGGCTTGCCAGCAAGCATTCCTGTATCCGCGAAGTCCGCGGCCTCGGCCTCATGATTGGCGTCGAACTCGACTCCGCCGCCCTTGCCAAGACCATCCTCACCGAGATGCTCGACCGCCAGATCATCCTCAATCGCACCAGCGAAACCGTCCTTCGCTTCTTGCCGCCCTATATCCTTGAGCGTTCACACGTCGACATCGCTGTCGCCGCGCTTGACGACCTCCTCACTCAGAACGCCGTTCCTGCCGGCCAGCCCGCTTCCGGAGCCGAATTTCATGAGTAGCCATCCTGTTCTGCACCCGCCCGCCACCCTCGGCCCCTTGTCCGACTCCGCCTTCGAAGCCGCCACCCAGCAGCTTCAAGGCCGCGATCTCTGCTCGATCGCCGACCTCAGCGTCGCCGAGATAGCCGCCGTTATGGAGCTAGGCCACACCGTCAAGAGCAGCCCCGAGGCTTTCCGCCACGCCCTCGATGCCCGCCAGATGGTTCTCTTCTTCGAGAAGGCCTCGCTCCGCACCCGCCTCACCTTTGAGGCCGCCATCAACACGCTCGGCGGAAACGCGGTGTTCGTCGATCAGACCCAGTCGCCGCTCGGTGAACGCGAGTCGCTCGCCGACATGGCCCACAACGTCGAGCGCTGGATGTCCGTCATGGTCCTCCGCACCTACGCGCACGACACCATCACCGAGATGGCCGCCTGCTCGCGCGTTCCCGTCATCAACGCGCTCTCCGACCTCGAACATCCCTGCCAGGCCCTCGCCGACTTCCTCACCCTCGAGGAGCGCTTCGGCACCGCCCAGGGCCTCCACTTCACCTACGTCGGAGACGGCAACAACGTCTGCCACTCGCTCATGCTTGCCGCCGCGCAGCTTGGCGCGCATTGCTCCATCGCCACCCCCAAGGCCTTCGCCCCCAAGCTCGAAATCACCCACAAAGCCATCGAAATCGCCGAGCAAACCGGAGGCAGCATTGCCTTCCACACCGACCCCGTCAAGGCAGTGACCGGAGCCGACGCGGTCTACACCGACGTCTGCACCTCCATGGGCTTCGAGCACGAGAGCACCCGCCGCGCCCCCATCTTCAAGCCCTATCAGGTCAACGAAGCCCTCATGGCCCACGCTGAGCCGCACGCCGTCTTCATGCACTGCCTGCCCGCCCACCGCAACGCCGAGGTCACCGACCAGGTCCTCGACGGCCCCCAATCCGTAGTCTTCGAGCAAGCCGAAAACCGGCTACACGCCCAGAAGGC
>CAXTQE010000131.1:0-9423 GCA_964246225.1 uncultured Acidobacteriaceae bacterium
AGCTGTGGGTGGGGGTGGATCCGCGCTCGCCGCTCTATGAAGCTTTGCTCGAGCAGGCGCACCGGCTGGGCATTACGGTGCGGCATGTGCATGCCGGGGACCAGATCCCGTGGGGGCCGGTGCGGGTTTCGGTGCTCTCGCCGGCGGTGGGCTACCGCAACCCGGGTGTGCCGAAGAACGACGATTCGGTGGTGCTGCGGATGGATTACGGCAGGGCCTCCGCGCTGCTCGAGGGCGACGCGGAGAAGCCAAGCGAGGCGACGATGCTGGCCGACGGCTGGGTACACCCGGTCACGCTGCTGAAGGTGGGCCATCATGGCAGCCGGACGTCTTCGACGGAGGAGTTCCTGGCGGCGGCCGCGCCCCAGGCTGCGGTGGTAAGCGTGGGTCTCAACAATACGTTCGGGCATCCGCGCCGCGAGGTGATCGACCGGCTGGCGGCGCGTGGGACGAAGCTGGCGCGCACCGATGAGTTTGGCCTGGCGACCTATCTGCTGACTCCGGACGGGAAGATCGCGGAGGGTGTGCGGGAAGGAGACCTGGGCGCTCCCGACTGACGTGACTGTTAGGATGGGCGCAGAATCCATGCAAATCGTTCAAGCCGTCCTGGGAGTGTTTCATCACTTCGAGCTGGCGCATCAGCTCGAGCGGAGGGGGCACCTGCGCAAGATCTACTCGACCTGGCCGTGGGCGCGGCTGAAGCGGGAAGGCTTGCCGCGCGCTCTGGTAGGGACGTTTCCGTGGGTGCATCTGCCGGACTATCTGCTGGACCTGAGAAGCTTCTATCCTCCGGCGGTTTCGCGAGCGATGAAGCGGATCAACCCGCTGGTGTTTGACCAGTGGACGCGGCTTGTGATTCCGCCGTGCGACGCGTTTATCGGCATCTCGGGGGCAGGGCTGCTGACCGGACAGAAGGTGCAGCGGCGGGGCGGCAAGTATGTCTGTGACCGGGGCTCGACGCACCAGCGGTTTATGGATCGGGTGCTGCGAGAGGAGTTCGCGCGCTGGAGGCTGCCGCTGCCGGTCGAGACTCCGCATGTGACGGAACGCGAGGAGGCGTGTTATGCGGCGGCCGACCGGATTACGGTTCCGTCGAGGGTGGCGCGAAGATCGTTCCTGGAGATGGGCGTCGCGCCGGAGAAGGTGGAGGTGATTCCGTACGGGGTGCGGCTGGATCAGTTCCGCAAGTTGGCTGAGCCGGCACAAGACACGTTCGAGGTGCTGTTTGCGGGGCAGGTGAGCCTGCGCAAGGGCGTGCCATACCTCCTGGAGGCGTTTGCGCGAGTGCGCCATCCACACAAACACCTGACCGTGGTTGGCTCTATGCAGGCGCATATGCAGGATTTGCTGCCGCGTCTGCCGACCGCGGACGTGACCTTTCTCGGGTCGATTCCGCAGGCCAAGCTGGTGGAGCGGATGAGCCGCAGTCATTGCCTGGTGCTTCCATCAGTCGAGGAAGGCCTGGCGCTGGTTCAGGCGCAGGCGATGGCCTGTGAGTGCCCGGTGATTGCGACCGTGGCGACCGGAGCCGAGGATCTGTTTACCGATGGGGTGGAAGGATTCATCGTGGGCGACGGCGATGTGGAGGCGCTTGCCCTGCGCATGCAGCAGCTGGCGGACGATGGCGAGTTGCGCGGGCGTATGGCGGCGGCGGCGCGGGTAAGGGTCGGTTCAGTGGGCGGATGGGAGGAGTATGGACGCCGCTGGGATGCGTTGCTGCATGCGCTTACGGGCATTAGAAAGCTACCCGGAGAGACTACCAGTATGAACGGAATATGAATCGCTCTTCATTTTGCCAAGTCAAACTACGATAATCAGGTTTTACCAAACAGGAGGAGCGCATGGCGGAGACGACCGACACAAATCTACCCGAGACGAATGCGCAGGATGCTGTGCAGGAGCAGAAGCTGATCCGGCGGATGCAGATGATGATGAACATGGTGATGCAGGTGATCGCGCAGGATGGATCGCTGACGATCGACGAGGCATCGCAGATGATTGCGGACGCGAAGAAGGCTGCGCTGACGATGTTTCCGGACAAGGAACTGGCGTACGAGATCATCTGGCGGCCGCGTTTTCAGCGCCTGCTGCGGGAACGCTTCCGCATCATGTAAAAGACTTAGCCGGCTAGAGAACCGGCGTTGCTGCCTGTGCATCCTAACCGCTCGTAGCCCAATTCATTGAGCTCCGAAAGCGGAGCGTAGCGCAGAGGCAGCATGGCGATCAAAACGGCACAGGATTTCTTTGTCGACGAGTTGAAGGATATTTATTCCGCAGAAAAGCAGGCCATTCGGGCTTACCCGAAGCTTGCGAAGTCGGCGTCGTCGCCGCAGCTGAAGGAAGCTCTCCAGACGCACCTGGAAGAGACCAAGGGTCAGGTCGAGCGGCTGGACCAGGTATTTGAGATTTTGGAGAAGCGCTCCTCCGGCAAGACGTGCGAGGCGATGAAGGGCCTGGTCGAAGAGACGTCCGAGGCTTTGGAGGAGATTGAGAAGGGGCCGATCCTCGATGCGGCGCTGATTGCATGCGGGCAGCGAATGGAGCATTACGAGATGGCGGCGTACGGGACGGTCGTTGCGCTGGCGACAGCCATGGGCCAGGACGAGATTGCACAGCTGCTAAGCCAGACGCTCGAGGAAGAGAAGGCGACCGATCAGAAGCTGACGCAGGTTTCCGAAAGCGTCAACAAAGAAGCGATCGGGGACGACGAAGAAGAGGAAGACGAAGAGGGGGATGAGGAAGAGGAAGACGAGGCTCCTCCCGCGAAGTCCGTCAGCAAGAAGAGCGCGAGCAAGTCGACTGGCAAAGGTAAGAAGTAATTTAGTTGGGGCAGGCGCATGTACCTTGCGCCTGCCTTTTTCACTTGAGATGAGGATTCTATGCAGAACAATGGGCAGAAGAGCGCGGACCTGCTGGCGCGGCTGGCAGAAGAGCAGGACTGGATTTCTCCGGCTGCTGAATTAGCTGCGCAGCACGCTGTACGCGAGAGCTTTGCGGTTTTTGGGAAGCATGCGAACGGCGTGCGGTCCATCCTGCATGGCGACTGGCTGCATGAACCGCTGCATGCCGTGATGACCGACGTTCCGGTAGGATCCTGGACCGCGACCGTGCTGTTCGACGGCATCGGCGCGGTTTTCGGCAATCGGTCCATGGATGCGGCTGCGGATGCGACGAATCTGCTGGGACTGGCTGGTGCTGCCGGGGCGGCGATCCTTGGCCTGAACGACTGGGCGGAGATCAAGGAAGACGCGCCGAGGCGAATCGGGGCGGTGCATGGCTTGCTCAATGTGGGGGCAACGGTGCTGTTTGGGTGGTCGGCCCTGGCGCGGCGCAGATACAGCACGCGGGCGAAGGCACGGGCGCTGGCGGCGGCGGGCTATGTCCTGGTCTCGCTGTCGGCGCACCTGGGCGGCAATCTGATCTATGAGCACGGCATCGGGGTGGAAGCGAGTAAGCGCTGGCAGGATGCGACTCCGCCGTCTGGCTCGTCGGAAGATTAGCCTCGGAAGGGGTAGCTCGAGGCTATAAGCAGATCTGGAATCTGGGCGTCGAGGGTTCGGCGGGTTTCGAAGAAGCACTCGACGGCTGCGAGGACCGAGCTGCCGTCCTTGGACTCGAAGATCTGCCGGCGTAGCGTAGCGCCTCCTGGAATGCCGTGGGTGAACCAGCTGGCAAACTGCTTCATTTTGCCAATGGTTTCGCGTTGGGCAGATTCGCGGTTGCGCTGCAGGCGTTTTTCTTCGTCGGTCAATTCAAAACCAGGGGTGCCCGAGACGATTGGGTGCTCCTCAAGCTCGTGGAGCAGCATGCCGAAGTAAGCCCGGATCATGCGGTAACGATCCTCGTCCGTGGCGCGGTCGTAGCGTCCTAAGGCAGTGTATTGGGCGATCTGGCGGAAGATCCAGGGGTTGGCAGGGGCGGCGCGGCCGATCATGACGGCGTCGCAGCCGGTCTGAGCGACCATGGCGACGGCGTCTTCCGGGGTAAGAATGTCGCCGTTGCCGATGACGGGGATGCGCACGGCGTCTTTGACGGCGGCGATGTATTGCCAGCGCGCCTGGCCGGAGTAGCCATCTTCGCGGGTGCGGGCGTGGAGGGCTACGGCGTTTAGACCGCACTCTTCGGCGAGTTTCGCGAGTGGGACGCAGACGATGTTGGCGTCGTTCCAGCCCATGCGGAACTTGACCGTGAAGGGGATGGAGACGGCGGCGCGGACGCGTTTGAAGATGACCTCGATGAGGGGGAGGTCGCGCAGGAGGCCGGAGCCGCCGTTGCAGCTGACGACGCGCTTGGCGGGGCAGCCGAGGTTGAGGTCGACGAGGTCGAAGCCGGCCTCCTGGCAGATGCGGGCGCTTTCGGCGAGGGTTTCGGGGTTGGAGCCGAAGAGTTGCGCGGAGATGGGGTGTTCGTCGTCGTAGTAGGTGAGGTAGCGTTTGCGCTTGGTTTCGCGCATGCGGGAGAGGCCGTCGGCGGAGGTGAACTCGGTCATGATGAGGCCGCAGCCGGACTGCTGGTTCGAGGTGGCGGTGTCGACGTTAGTGTCGGCAGCGCCGGGGGTGAACTTGCTGGCGTTTTTGATGAAGCGGCGGAAGACGGTGTCGGTGACGCCGGCCATTGGCGCGAGAACAGTGGCGGGAGCGATGGTGACGTTGCCGATCTGGAGCGTGGCGGGGACGCGTGCCTGGGCGGGCATGGTGTTTTGGAGCGGATTGTCCCAGTGCTTTTGCATGATTGGTTAAATCCTTACGCTGATGTCCGGGTGCGCCTTGGCGAGAAACTTTTCGACTGCCTCCAGTTTTTCGCCTCGAAGCAGAAAGCGTTCTGGTTGAACGATGAGCTTAGCTACGTCTTCACTCAGGGCTGGCAGACTCTCGTTTAGAAACGTTGCCGGATAGCTAATGAGGCCCAATCGCCCGATGCCTTGAGAGTCAAAGCCACGTGCGCTGCGAAACAGGTCGAAGACGACGGAGCTCTCCGCCAAGGCTTCCGGCACGGCCAGGTATTTGTAATGGAGGGGAACCGTCTTGAGCCGGGCGATCCACGCCGTGACCTCACTTGTGTTGAGACTGCTGCTATGGAACGCAATCTCTACTCCGTGAACGTCGCCGCTTCCAGCGTGGTTGACGGCCAACACGTCGACTCCCGACAGACCGGGGACACGAGGCTTGAGGTATATCTCTGGAACTGTGAGCTTCGTGCGGAGGAGTTCAGCAACGACGTTCGAGATTCTTCCGTTCCCCTGTCGAACACTTAGGCGACGGGTACTGACGGTTGTTGTTCCCATTGCGCCAGCTCCTTGCAAATCTTGTACATCCAGGCTTCAAACCTTCTCGCAGCCAAGGCCAGCGCTGCAGCCTTCTCAGAGGTCACTTCCTGATTCCCATACGAGACAGCTGACTTGTTGTTGATCAGGTCAGCCAGATGTTTCAAGCCACCGGTGTCCACCTTTCGTTCTAGACATACATCCCTGGTTGCTTTCACAGCTGCGGAATGTCTTCTCCTTTTAGGAGACGGTCCCAGCCAGACACTAAGGAGTGCATCGTTGAGGGCGATGGCTGAGAGCACCGCCAAGAGCGCGGTCGCTGAGCTATAGAAACGCTCCTCTTCGAGGAGTTCTCGGGCACTGCGCAGCTGCCTTGCTCTCGAAATGAAAACAGCGTTCATGGACTTATTCTAAGTGTGTCGCATACGGAAAGGCCTTCGCCGCAGCGAAGGCCTCCTGGGTTAGCTCGCCTCAGCTTACTTTGCGGCGGCTGCGGCTTTTGAGGCGTCGGACTGGGCGAACTTGCGGCGGAAGCGGTCGACACGGCCAGCGGTGTCGATCAGCTTCTGTTTGCCGGTGAAGAATGGGTGGCAGGCGGCGCAGATTTCCAGCACGATGTCGCCCTTATGGGTGGAACGCGTCTGAAACGAGTTGCCGCAGGCGCACTTGACGGTGATGTCGTCGTACTTCGGGTGAACTCCAGCTTTTGGCATTGCGTATCCTTTATGTGGCCTTGGCCGGCTTGCGGATCGCTTGCAAACGGGTGCGGTCACCGTCACATCGAAGAGCCTGTCGCGCTACCGGCTTGCCTGGGAGTGGACGCCGCCGCACGGGGCGGAAAGCGACGCACTTCCCTCAGTTTATCTTTGATTCGCACAAGCGGCAACGGGATTCAGCGGAGGCCAGCGGCTCTCGATAGCTGAGATACTGGAGCCATGGACGAGGTGTGCGAGCTTTGCGGCGGCGGCGGGATGCTGCTCATTGAGCGGGCGGACGGCTCGCGGGCCGCGCGGGAGTGCGAATGCCGGGTCAAGAGCCGCCAGGAACGGGCGCTCTCTGCCGCCAATATTCCACGGCTCTACCGGGCGAGCACGCTCGACAACTACGAGACCGCCGACCGGGACAACCAGGGCTACACGCTCAACAACGCCAAATATACCGCCGAGAAGTTTGTGCGCTGCTACCCGCTCGAGACCAATGGTCTGGGTCTGCTGCTGACGGGATCGATTGGGACCGGTAAGACGCACCTGGCCGTCGGCGTGCTGAAGGCGCTGATTGAGGATCGGGGGGCGACAGGCCTGTTCTTTCACTTTCACGACCTGATCAAGAAGGTGCAGAACAGCTTCAACCGCAACGTCGCCGAGACGGAACACGAGATCCTGAAGCCGATCTTTACGGCGGAGATCCTGGTTCTGGATGAGCTTGGCGCTTCCAAACCGAGCGACTGGGTCTTCGATACTCTGGCGCACATCCTGAACACCCGTTACAACGAGCGGCTTACGACGATTCTTACCACCAACTACGCCAATCGCGAGCCGGTGCTGGGCGGAGGCCGGACGCTGAGCGCGATGGAGGAGTCGCGGGAAGCGCTGCGGAACGAGACGCTGGGCGACCGCATCGGGGAGCGCATGCGCAGCCGCCTGCAGGAGATGTGCATGCCCGTCGAGATGAACGGGCCGGACTACCGAAAGAGCGTCAAGCGCGCTCACTTCGGCTGAAGCAGGTCGGTGCGGGCCTAAGCTGACTTGCTCACGGTGTAGAGACGAACGACAGCCAGAGTCGACGCAGATTCCTTGCAGGGCTGATCGCAAAGGCCTGAAGCCGCTCTACACCGGTGGCACGTTGCTCTAGAGGAGCGTCCAGCAGAGGGCGACTATGGCCACGAAGGCCACGGTAAGGAAGAGCCCGTCGGCCATGCGCGGCCTCCACCGACGAGGGAGGATGGGCTTTCTGCTCTTTGGGACCAGAAACAGGGCAGTTTGGGCGCATGGCTCGGCGGCGGGTGGAGGCTCAAGCCCCGGCGACCTGTTTTGAAGGCGCGCGACATTCTGAGGAAAGGTGAGGGTGGAAAAACGGTGGGCGGAGGGCCGGGGAGCTTGCGTACTGCGTAGCATCATCGTCGTTCTCGTGTAGCTTTGCGGATTCAGTGAACGGTTGAGGAGGAATCGGCCTGCCGGGCACCGGGAGGCGATGCACGCCCGGCCGAAATTGTGATTGGAAAAAAATATCACAAGAGGGGCATGGCTTTCACAGAAGTGTGTTGGAAGGGTGTGCGTGGTGGCTCGCACAGCAACTGGAACGCAGATGATTCGTAGCTTTTGGACTTTTTTACTCACCCGCGGCTTGACGAAGGCGGTTCCTCAAGCTCTTCCATGTTGTAGAGAAAGGGTTTACGGACGATACTCAGTTTGGCAGGTGAGTTGCTCTACTCTGAAAGCATATGGCCCGTTGGTTCGGCCGTTCGAGCTTTCGAGGGATTGAAGGAAGCCGGAAAAGGGAGGCGCGCTCCATGGAAACACGGAAGATTCTAGGTACTGCCAGCTTGCTGGTTTTTAGCACCCTTTGCCCACTGTGGGCACAAACAGCGCAGTCGCCCCAGGGGCAGAGCACGGGCTCGGCGGCAAGCCAGGCCGCGGGCCAGACGCCCCAGAGCCCGGAGGCTTCCGGCAGCTATGCTACCGGCAAGCCGCTCGAGGAACAGTCGAAGGAGGGCTTCTGGGGACACATGAATCCGCTGGCCCGGAAGAAGTGGGTGCAGCGGCAGGTAGAGCCGATCCGCGATCGCGCCAATGAACTGGACGAGCTGCAGGCGAAGAACGCGAACGATATTCGCGACGTGGACACGCGGGCTACGGCTGGCATTAGTAAAGCGATGGCGGCGGCTAATACCGCGGATGCCCATGCGGCGGATGCGGCCAGCAGTGCGAATCGGGCCAACTCGCTGGCGGTTTCGGCTAACGGGAAGACGGCTGCTTTGAACGGCACGGTTTCGAATCTGGATCAGTACCAGAAGGTGAGTGCGACGGAGCTTCCGTTCGTTGGCGGGCGTACGGCGCTTGGAACCAAGGGCAAGGCCAGTCTAGATGAGGTTGCCTCGAGCCTGGCAAGCGAGAAGGGCTATGTGGTTGAGGTGCAAGGGTATAGTCGCGCCGGCGTAGCTTCCTCGCAGGCGATGGCCGATGCGGTGGTTCGTTACCTGGTCGAAGCTCACCAGGTGCCGGTGTACCGCATCTATAAGACTGGGTTGGGGAAGCAGACTGCTGCTGCTGAAACTTCCGAGGCAAGGCCGCTGACCAACGGAGTTCGCGTTACTGTGCTGCACAACAGCTTGGCAACGATGAGCACGGGGACGCAGACGCCGACGTCGGGTGTTTCAACTCCGCCTCCGGGAACCAATTAAGTTTGATCCAAGATCGCGAGATGCAGCCGGCAGGCACGAGCGCATCCGCACCAGACTCTCCTAACCAGAGAGAACCAAGGCAGATTGGCCCCTCACCCGAGGGGCCTTTTTTTGCCTGCCAGACCGGGGCGGAAGAGGCTCAGGCGACGGCGGCCTGGACGCGCTGCAACTGCTCGAGAAGTTCTTTCAAGCGGCTTAGCGGGAGAGCGTTGGCTCCGTCCGATTTTGCCTGGGACGGGTTGTCGTGGACTTCGAGGAAGATGCCGTCGACTCCGGCGGCGACGGCGGCGCGGGCGAGCACGGGGATGAACTCGGGCTGGCCTCCGCTGACCGCGTGGCCGCCGGGGCCGCTGCTGGCGGAGGGGGTCTGGACGGAGTGGGTGGCGTCGAAGACGACGGGAGCAAAGGCCCGCAGGATGGGCAGGGCGCGCATGTCGACGACGAGATTGTTGTAGCCGAAGCTGGCTCCTCGCTCGCAGAGGCTGACGCGTTGATTGCCGGAGTCGCGGACCTTGCTGACGGCGTGGCGCATGTCCGGCGGGGCGACGAACTGACCTTTTTTGATGTTGATGGGCCGTCCGGTGTGGGCGGCGGCGATGAGCAGGTCGGTCTGGCGGCAGAGGAAGGCGGGGATTTGGAGGACGGCCTCGACGTCGCCGAGCGCGTCCGAGAGCCGGGGGCAGTCCTCGGGGGTGTGGACGTCGGTGAGGACGGGGATGCGAAGGTCCTGGGCGATGGAGCGGAGGATGCGCGCCCCTTC
>CAXTQE010000132.1:0-3765 GCA_964246225.1 uncultured Acidobacteriaceae bacterium
TCCCCCTCCGGCGCAGATTGTGAAGCCGATCAAGATGGTTTCGGAGATCGATGAGGGCCTGCATGCGCCCACGAAGATTCCCAAGAAGATCGAGATGATCAAAGAAGAAGCCGCTCCTCCACCCCAGGTGGCAGGTGTGGTGGGCATGGCTGGCATGGCCGGCGGTTCTGCCGGTGGTGTCCTGGGCGGAATTCCTGGTGGGATGGGCTCCTCTCCGGCCCCGGTGGTCAAGGCTGCTCCTGAGAAACCCAAAGGTCCGGCGCGTATTTCTGGTGGCGTGATTGCGGGAACGATCCTCGAGAAGACGACTCCTGTGTATCCTCCGATTGCCAAGGCGGCCCACGTCTCAGGTGCGGTGGTGCTGCACGCCATCATCGGCAAGAACGGTTCGATTCAGAACCTGACTGTCATCAGCGGCCCGGAGATGTTGCGCGCGAGCGCCCTCGACGCGGTAAAGAGCTGGCGCTACAAGCCTTATGTTTTGAACGGCGACCCAACGGAAGTGGACACGACGATTACGGTCAACTTCAACTTCGGCAGCTAACACTCATTTTCTTCTCACATGCGGCTCCGGCAGGCGTCACGTAGCAGTTTGCGTCTGCCGGTTCCAGGTCTTTACGCTTCATCTACTCCCGGAGGAACGTTCCTGTGATTCTCGCCCACACTGCCCTTGCTGCATCCGCCCATGTCTCCTCCGCTCTGGCCTTCTTTCAGGAGCCTGCAGCTACGGTTGGCTTCTCCCCGCTGCAGCTCTGGTCGAACATGAGCTGGATTCCACGCGGAATCGTCATCATCCTGTTCATTATGTCGATCTGGTCCCTGGCCGTCATCATCGATCGTGCGCTGTATTTCTCGGCGGCTCGTTCGCAGTCGCGCGAGTTTGCTCCGAAGGTCGCCGGTGCGTTGAAGAACGGCAACCTCGACGAGGCAATCAAGGTTGCGGACCGGACCAAGAAGTCGCACCTGGCTGAGGTCGTCACGTCTGGTCTTCAGGAGTTCCGCAGCTTCGGATCGGGTGGATCGATCTCGGAGACGCAGATTGAGTCGTCCAAGCGCGCTCTCGAGCGTTCTGAGGCGATTGTGCACTCCAAGCTGAAGCGCGGCCTGGGTGGTCTGGCTACGATCGGTTCGACGGCTCCGTTCATCGGTCTACTTGGCACCGTTATCGGAATTTTGAATGCCTTCCAGCAGATTGCCACTCAGAAGACCTCGGGTATCGGCGCGGTTGCCGGCGGTATCTCGGAGGCGCTGGTGACGACGGCGTTCGGTCTGGTCGTCGCGATTCCTGCCGTGATGTGCTTCAACTACTTCACCAACAAGGTGGAAGCGTTCGACGTCGAGATGGACAACAGCTCGTCGGAGCTGGTGGACTATTTCATCAAGCAGAGCCATCGGTAGATCTGGTTCATTGCCTAACCCCGGCGGGCATGGGGTCTGCCGGGGAGGACAAGTTAGAAGATCTGAAGCGCCGATAAACCGGCCGGAGTTAAGTGTATGGCGATGAATAAGCGGGACGAAGGCAAGAAGGTCAACTCGAACATCAACGTGACGCCGATGGTGGACGTGATGCTGGTGCTGCTGATCATCTTCATGGTCATTACGCCGATGTTGAACAATAAAGTCAACGTCGATCTGCCCAAAGCGGACGCGGCGGTCGTGATGGAAGATGCGAACAAGGAAGACGCTGTGACGGTAGCTGTGACGCGGGATGGCAAGATCTTCCTCGGCGGCGACCAGGTACAGCCGGATGACATGGGCTCGAAGATTGCGGCGAAGCTCGAGAATAAGACCAGCAAGGAAGTGTATATGCGTGCGGATATTCGCGCGACATACAGCAAGGTGATGGACGCAGTGGATGGCATTCGCGCCGCCGGTGTGAGCCAGCTCGGACTGCTGACGGAAAAGACCGACAAATAAGTGGACGCCGGGTAGACCGGCAGGGAGAAATCGTTATGGGAATGGGCGGTGGAGGAACTGGAGGAGCGGTCTCGGAGATCAACGTGACGCCGTTGATCGACGTACTGCTGGTGCTGCTGATTATCTTTATGGTGATCGTGCCGGTAACGCCGAAGGGTCTGGATGCGCTGGTTCCTCAGCCTCCGAAGAATAAGACCAACGACGTGCCCAACGATCGCACGATTGTGGTGCAGATCCTCGGTAATAAGAACGGGCAGCCGGCGTACAAGATCAACGACGATTCATTTGCGCCGTCGGGAATCGAGCCTAAGCTTGCGGAGATTTTTGCTTCTCGCCAGGAGAAGGTCATGTTTGTAAAGGGCGATCCGGACCTTTTTTACGGAGCGGTGGCGCAGGCTATCGACTGGGGACACCAGGCGGGCGTGGACAACATTGGTATCATTACGCCGCGCGTGGAATCCGGACAGTAGTTTTCCAGCTGAATTGACGAGCGACCTGGCTGCGGCCAGGTCGCTTTGTCTTTTGGCAAGACGGCAAAAGGATGGGGGCGCAGGAGGTAAAACTCTGAAAAGGTAATAGCCTTAAGTGAGCTACCACCAACTGCCGGAAAATGGAATACCATCTGAGTGTGCTTGTGCCTGAGGCCATTCGCGAGTTCGTTCGCTGCAAAATCGTCCGTCCTCTGCTGCGTCAACTTCGCGGAGGAGTCACTCCTCGGCGCCTGGCGTGGAGTTTGGCGCTAGGGATTGTGCTGGGCATCAATCCGTCGGTGGGAGTTACGACGATTCTGGTGGTGCTGATTGCCTGGATCTTCGGTTTGAATCAGGTGGCGTCCCAGGTTGGAGCACACGCGATGACGCCGTTTCACCTGCTGCTGTTCCTGCCGTTCATTCAGTTAGGAGTCCACCTGTTTCACACGCGGCGTCTGCCGCTGAGCCGGCAGCAGATCGAACACCTGAGCCACCATCCCTGGCGACTTATCCGCGATATCTGGCAGTGGGAGTGGCATGCCTTGATTGTGTGGGGCGTGGTCGCGGCGATTCTCATGCCTCTACTTGCCAGGTACCTTCGACGTGCCCTAGTGCTGCTGATGCGTCGTCATCGTACGCTGGTGCGGTCCCGCCCTGTGCTGGACTAGAGGCGGCATAAACGAGAAAAGCCGCCCTGTGTGGGCGGCTTTCTTTGGTTCGATTTGGGTTAGTCGTTCGACTCGTCCGATTCGCGTTCCGCTCGCTTCCAGTTGAGCAGGTCGCCCAGCGTGGTGGAGGAGCTGGAGCCGCCGGAGGATGGGCTGGGCTTGCCCTGGTTCGACTTGCCCTTGTTTCCTCCGCCGTCGCGGTCACGAGTGCCCGAGTTGGAACCGGCACCGGTATTTGAATAATCGCGGGTGTACTCGCGATTGCCGGTAGCCTCCTTGTACGACTCGACTTCAGCACGGCTGGCTTCTTCGCCGACGGCCCGGATAGAGAGACCTACCTTCTTCTCTTCCTGGTTCATCTTGACGATCTTGAACTCGTGCTCGTCGCCCACGTTGAGGTCGACGGGCTTGCCACGATCGTCAACCGCTTCAGAGACGTGGCAAAGACCTTCGACACCTTCGGCAATTTCAACAAAGGCGCCAAATTGTGCAGTGCGAAGCACCTTACCCTTGATGACATCGCCGATGCGGTGCTGGGCGAAGAAGGTATCCCAGACGTCGGGTTGAAGCTGCTTGACGCCAAGAGAGAGACGGCGATTTTCCGGTTCCACACCAAGAACGATGGCGCGGACCTTTTCACCCTTTTTGAGGACTTCCGAGGGGTGCTTGATGCGCTTGGTCCAGCTCAGGTTTGAGACGTGGACGAGACC
>CAXTQE010000132.1:3865-9334 GCA_964246225.1 uncultured Acidobacteriaceae bacterium
GAGACGTGGACGAGACCTTCGATGCCCTGTTCGAGCTCGACAAAAGCACCGTAGTCAGTGACAGAGAGGATACGGCCGCGGACCTGGGCACCAATTGGGTAGCGCTCGGTGGCGTCAAGCCAGGGATCAGGCGTCAGCTGCTTGAAGCCGAGGGAGACGCGCTGCTTATCCTTATCAAACTTGAGCACCTTGACCTGAATCTCGTCGCCGACATTGACGAGATCGCGGGGATGGGTGAGCCGGCCCCAGCTCATGTCGGTGATGTGGAGCAGGCCATCGAGTCCGCCGAGATCGACGAAGGCACCGTAGTCCGTGAGGTTCTTGACGGTTCCGGTGAGGATGGTTCCTTCCTCAAGGGTGGAGAGGGTAACCGACTTCTTGGCGTTCTGCTCCTCTTCGAGCAGTTCCTTGCGGGAGATGACGACGTTACCGCGCTTTTTGTTCAGCTTGATAACGCGGACTTCAATCTCGGTACCGACGTAGCCGTCCAGATTGCGGACGGGGCGGACCTCGATCTGCGAGCCGGGGAGGAAGGCCTTGATGCCGATGTCGACGGTGAGACCGCCCTTGACGCGGGAGACGACCATGCCCTTGACGGGGGTCTTGGTGTTGGCTGCCTGTTCGAGCTTGTCCCAGACCTTGTGACGCAGAGCCTTCTCGTGGGAGACGGCGTAGCCTCCGCCGTGCTGCTCTTCACGCTCAACAACGACTTCGATGGGGTCACCGGGGGAGAACTTCGGTGTGCCGTCGGGATTCATCACCTGATCGAGCGGCAGCAGGCCCTCACTCTTCAGACCAATGTCGATCACCGCGTGCTTGTCGGTAATCTTGACGACGGTCCCGGTGACAACAACCTCTTCCTGAGTGAGATTCTGGGCGATCGAGGACTCTGCGGCCTGCTCGCGATCGAAGTTTGCGAGTGCGGCGGCGAAGTCGGAGTCGTCGTAATCCTGCTCGGGCTCTTCGGTGGAGGCGGAGAGCGAAGGCGCGATCTGCCCGGAGGCCGGATCCTCGGACGGCGTGGTCTGGCTGGCAGGAGCCGGAGCGGTCGCGGAGGAGGCGGACTCGACAGAGGGGTCGAGGTGAATGGAGGTTGAGTCGGTTGACAGGTCGGCCGTGCCGCCTGCCGCTTCGGGCGCCAGGGTTTCGATTTCGGTGTTCAGGGGTTTGCTCTCGATGTACTCAGGATTATGGTCGTCTACCATGATTGATGCGGACTCCGGGATCCAACAAGCCTTGGTGCTTACGCCCTACTTCGGTCAGACCGGGGCGGCGCCGGTCTGGGGAGAGATCAGGGCGGACCCGTGAGGAGCCGGGGCACTGAAGAATCCCCATGGGGCAGGCTGCGCGTTCAGGGGTAACCGGATTTGGGGAGCAGAACAGGAGCGGCTGCGATCGGATCCCACACGCAGTAACTCACTCAAAAGCATACCAATCGCCCAGAGCTCCGTCAAACCCTCCTTTGGCAACAGCTTATATTTCTTAGGATGCATGAGAACGGTTCGCGGATGTGGGGAGTTCGGGGCATTGGCAGGGCAATGGGTATACTTCCGGCATGGATCGGCTTTGGACGCCCTGGCGCTACAACTACGTCTCCGGCGGGAGCTCGGCCGAGGAGGCGGAGGACTCGCGTAAAGGAGTTCCGGCGGCGCTGCGGGGGTGGCCTGGTGAGGACCGCGAGTGCGTCTTCTGCAACCTGATCGGCGCCGTGGATTGGGCGATTGAGAGTGGGAGGTCGGTGGAGGAGGCAGAGCGCGCCGGGCTGGTGGTCTCCCGTGGCGCTACGGGTTTTGTCTGTTTGAACGCGTTTCCATACGCCAGCGGGCATGTGCTTTTGGTGCCGTACCGGCATACGGACTCGCTGGCGAAGCTGCCGGCGGAAGAGGCGGAGGAGATGATGCGGACGGCGCAAAGAGTGGAGACAGCGCTGCGCGGGGTGTACCGTCCGGACGGGATTAACCTGGGGATGAACCTGGGGCAGGCAGCGGGAGCAGGCGTGGCGGGGCATCTGCATCTGCACGTGCTGCCGAGATGGTTCGGCGATGTGAACTTTATGACGGCGACGGCAGAGACGCGCATTCTTCCGGAGGCGCTGGAGGTTACCTGGACAAGGTTACGTAAGGCACTTTTGTGAGTGAGGGCTAAACAACATTGCGTGAATGTAGAGCATCCGACCAAGTGTTGTTACGATGCTCTCGTGTATATGGAAGCCTGTACTTGGAGGAACAATGAATAATTTGAGAGATACAGTCCCGGCTTCGGTGCGCAGGCCGGTGGAAAGCTCGCGATTTGTGCAGACGCTGAATACGCGAGCGGCTCGGATGATTGTTGGAGTAATACCCGACGGGCGGATGAAGAATGTTTTCTCACGGCTCCCTCATGAGCCGGAAGACGCACGGTTGACGGGAGTGACTCGGTCGCTCGAACGTCGCTTGCTGGCCTTAAATATGACGGGAACGAAGACGCTTTCGAAGTTGCCGGACTAAGGTAAATGGCAATACTACAAAGGAAGCCCTCATCTTGAGGGCTTTCCTTTGCAGATAGAACGGCCATTTTGAGGCAGGTGGAGCCTTAGGCGGGAAGCTGAGTGATGGTGGGGAAGTGGTGCTGCTCGCGGCCGACGGCAGCATCGTATTTGAGCGTGCGCTTGTAGAGTTCGTATCGGCCGTCCGAGAACTGCTTGCCATGTTCCCGCAGCTCAGCCATCTGCTTGTCAGCCAGGGGCTGGAAGGAGCGGAGGATCTCGAGGTTTTGGTCGAGGATGGCCATGGAATCCATGCCTGAGATGGTGGTGGAAACCCCGGGGACACTTAGGGCGTAGGAGAGGGCCTCGGTGGGGGTGAGTGCTCCGTGAACGATCGGCTCGCCGGACCCTCCCATGCTCTTCATCGAAAAGACGGCCATGCCCTTGGCGCGGGCTACCGGCAAAACATTCATTTCAAAGGAGCGGTAGCTCGGGTCGAAGGCGTTGATCGGCATCTGGACGGTGTCGAAGTGGAAGCCGCGGTTGAGCATGTCCAGGTGTATGGATGGATTTTTGTGGCCGGTGAAGCCGACGAACTGGACCTTGCCCTGCTGTTTGGCGGCGGTAAGGGCTTCGAGGACGCCGTCCTGCTCGTAGGCTTTCTCCGGGTCGTTGTAGTAGATCACCTCGTGAACCTGCCAGACGTCGAGGTGGTCGGTCTGGAGGCGGGTGAGGGACTCCTCGAGCATCTTCATGGCGACATCTTTTTTGCGCCCGTGGGTGCAGACCTTGGTCATGACGATGGCCTGGTCGCGCTTGCCTTTGAGGGCCGTGCCGACACGCTCTTCGCTGAGGCCCTCGTGGTACTCCCAGGCATTGTCGAAGAAGTTGATGCCGTGGTCGAGCGCCTTGGCGACCATGTTGTTGACCTCGGTTTGGGACGACGCGGAGCCGAGGTGGTAGCCACCCATTCCCAGGATGGAGACCTGGAGGCCGGTGCTGCCCATGGGGCGCTTCGGGATCTGGAAGCTGGGGGTGGAGGCGGATCCGTACTCACCCTGGAAGTTGGGGACGATGGGGTTGGGGAGACGTGTTTCGGCGGCATTACCGGTGCTGCGGGCGTGGGTGTCCTGGGCTTCTGCAGCGGGCAGGGCAGCTACCGCTCCGGCCGTGGCGGCTCCCTGGAGGAAGCGGCGACGGGAGACTTCGGTGATTGAGGTGGGTTTCAGGTGAGGCTGAGACATGTTCCTCCAAGCTTTAGGTGGTTCTTGGACAAGGTCCGGATCGTCAGAGAAAGCACAGATTCTCATTGGGAGTGACAAGGTAGGCCGTACGAGTTTGTGCAGAGCGCCTAGAAGTCCATGGTCTGGGGCCAGGGGGACTTCTTGGGATCCTTGACCTCGGGGAAGGGCATGCCGGTGTTGTCGGTAGCTTTGACCATCTGGCGGACTTCAATCTGCTGGAGGTCGAGGGGAAAGTCATGGGCCAGGCGCGACTCGGGGTTGTCGAACTTGATGGAAAGCTTGTACATCTCGAACTGGCCATCGCCGGCGTAGGGCTTGGCGCGGTCGCGGAGTTTCTGCATTGCTTCCGGGCTGAGCGGGGTGAAGTTCTGGGCGATCTTGAGGTTTTGCTCGAGGATTTCCATCTTCTCGACCCCAGAGATGGTGGTCGCCACGGGAAGGCTCATTGCGTAGTGAAGAAGCTCTTCGGCGGTGAAGGTGCCTTTCTCAACGGGCTCGCCGTGGCCGCCGATGGGCTTCATGCCGAGCGGGGCGATGCCGCGCTGGAGGAGGACGGGAAGAACCTCAGTCTCAAAGCTGCGGAAGTTCGCGTCGAAGGGGTTGAGCGGCATCTGGACGGCGTCGAAGGGGAAGCCGGTCTTCAGCATGGCGAGGTGGTATTCGGGGTCGGTGTGCCCCGTGAAGCCCAGGAAGCGGACCTTTCCCGCCTTCTTGGCAGCGAGCAGGGCTTCGGCAGCACCGCCGGGACGCATGAACAGCTCAGGGTCATTCTGGTAGGCCACGCCGTGAATCTGCCAGAGGTCGAGGTGATCGGTCTGCAGGCGGCGAAGGCTTTGGTCGAGCATTTGCATGGCCAGTGAAGCGTCGCGGCCATGGGTGCAAACCTTGGTCATGACGAAGGCGCGGTCGCGGCGACCTTTCAGGCCTTTACCGAGCCAGTCTTCGCTCTTGCCTCGGTTGTACTCCCAGCAATTATCGAAGAAGGTAATTCCTCCGTCGATGGCACGGTGAACGATCTCGACGGCGGTTTTTTCGTCGGAGGCGGAACCGAGGTGATGGCCTCCGAGGCCAAGGGCGGAGATCTGGACGCCGGTTTTACCGAAGGGGCGGAGAGGGATAGGCGAGGTGGTCGGCATGCTGACGCGGTTGGATGCTTCGTTAGTGGCTCGCGGCTAAAGACTGCGTGGTGAGAAGCCGCCGGGCGGTGAGGGCTAAAGCCAGGCGCGAGATGCCGGTGAAGAGGATGGCAAAGCCGATGAGGGTACCGATGAACCACTCCGCGGAATAAGGGAGGTGACGCCAGATCATGAAGGCTAGGATGAGCGAGATGGCTCCATTGATGAGCAGCCAGGTACTGCCTCCGATGCCGCGCATGGAGAGTCCGGCGATGAGCTCGAAGATGCCGCGGATGAGGAGATAAGCGCCGAGGATGGCCGTGATGCCGACGAGTCCGGCGACCGGATGGATGAGGAGGAAGATGCCGGCGACGCCGTACGCGAGGCCGATGATGGCTTCCCAAAGGTGCGTACCGGCACCGCGAACGTGCCAGGCGAGCCAGAGGTGTCCGGCGCCGACCAGGATAAGCAGCCAGCCGAGGATTCCGGTGAGGGCGACGCCGGCAACCAAAGGCGCGAGAATGGCGAAGAGGCCGGCGACGATCAGGACGACGCTGAGCGCGATGGACCAGCCGATGGATTCGCGCGCAATGCCGCGAGCGTTGAGGGAGGGGAGAGTTCCGGGTGGGGTGTACATGGGTGCTCC
>CAXTQE010000133.1:0-9315 GCA_964246225.1 uncultured Acidobacteriaceae bacterium
TCAATAATCAGATCTACACCCTGGGCCACGAACTCTTCGGCGTTTCTGACAGCCGTTGCCGCGTCGTAGCTGTTGTCCAGCATCAGCAGGTCCACGCCGAAAGAAGCCGCCGCCTGCTCCAGGCTCCTGGTCACTTCATTTGAAAATGGCATGTCCGCACTCTGGCTACCGAAGCCGAAGCGCAGCTTGTGCGGTCGAGTGACTTGTCGGTAGGTTCCGTCCGACGACTGCGCGAGATACCCACGGTGCACGAAGGTCTTCAGAACACGGTATACGGTCGTTTTCGAAATCTTTGTGCGCCGGTGAATCTGCTCTAGCGTCAGAGGCTCATTTTCGGTCTGCAGCAGTTCCAAAATGTCGAGCGACTTGGATAAAACCGGAATCAGGTAGAGCCGCTTGGACGTCTTTGTCAACCGCAGATCCTCCATGACAACAACCTGTGGCCATCCTAATCTTCCATGCAGAAACTGCAAACACTCTTTGTGCCTATTGGATAACTTCCATCTGTGAATGGCCGATCATGCTGCCTGCAAAACATAGCGCATCGCCTCTGCATGCGAAACCTCTGAAGTCACTCGCGTCCCCTAATCCTCCAGAACGACGAACAGCACCCGTGGCCCATGAACACCCTTGATGCGTGTCATCTCAATGTCTGCAGTCGCCGATGGACCCGAAACAAATGTGGTCGGCAAGCCTCGCGTGGCGGCAAGCCGGTCAAACGCTTCCGGTACCGACATCACCACGTCGCTTACTCGCACCACGCATATATGGACATCGGGTACCAGAGTCGCCGCCCGCCGCCCCTGCGCCGGCCCGGCCTGAAGCACCAGCGTTCCCGTCTCGGCGATGGCCACGGTACAACGCGTCACTACTGCATCCATACAGTCCAACTCTGTCACCGCGAGCGCCGCATCTTCCACCCGCGTCAGCTCCGCTGGAAGCGCTACGTCGAGACCCTCCGGTACCAACACGCGACGTGCTCCACAGGCCGCAAGCGCACGTGCAACGGCAGCAGGCACACCCTCACTCGTGCACCGCTCCACCTGGGCGTCGTAGTCTACCAACCGCTCAGTCAGGCGTTCCAGCATCTCTTCCCGATCCAGATTGCCCTGCCGCTGATACCCACGCGGCAACGACGCCCACGCGCTTACCCCCGCAGCGAGCTCCGCTCGGCCACCCTTCGCCGTGCGGATTTTCTCGAGCACAGCCGACCTCGCATCTCCACTCGCTCCCACACTCATCGCGGCGCACCGGCCCGCGAGCCGTTCTTTTCGCGCTCTTCCCACCACTCGCGAAAGCTTTGAGCTGGAATGGCATGCAGATCGCGCACCGTGGTCCAACCGCCTGCCACGCCAGGCAGCCAGGAAATCCATGCTTCGCCCCGGCCATCTTCTCGCGCCAGTACGCCCTGCCCCATGCGCGCAAGCCGCTGTGCCGCACGGAAGCGCCGCTCGCTGCGGAAGAGCGATCCCGCCATCTTCATCGCCAGGGCTTCCGCGTTGGTCAAGACGCGCAGGCCGCTCGTGTTCTGCTCCACCACGCGGTTGCGCAGATGCACCAGCACCTCCGGGATATTAATCTTCACCGGGCATACCTCATAGCACGCTCCGCATAACGAGCTCGCATAGGGCAAGCTCTCCGCATATTTCATACTCTGCAACTGCGGTGTGAGAATCGCTCCAATCGGTCCGGCGTAAACGCTGCCGTAGGCATGTCCTCCCGTCTGCCGATAGACCGGGCAGGCATTCTGGCAGGCTCCACAGCGGATGCAATGCAGCGTCTCCCGCCCATGCTCGTCGGCGAGCACATCGCTGCGTCCGTTATCGAGCAGCACCACATGGAACGCGACAGGACCATCGCCCGGGTGCACACCCGTCCAGATCGAGTTGTACGGATTCATCCGCTCGCCCGTCGCAGACCGCGGCAGCAACTGCAGCAGCACTTCCAGATCCGCGAATCGCGGCACCACCTTATCGATCCCGGCGACGGCAATCAAGGTTTGCGGCAGGGTCAGGCACATGCGCCCATTGCCTTCGCTTTCCACGATGCAAACACCGCCGGTCTCCGCAATCAGGAAGTTCGCCCCGCTCACGGCGGTAGGCACTCGCAGAAACTTTTCGCGCAGGAATCGACGCGCGGCATCAGCGAGATCCTGCGGCGTATCGCCGAGGTGCGGCAGATGCATTTCGCGCTGAAAGATCTCGCGAATCTGCATCCGGTTCTTATGCAGCGCCGGCACCACAATGTGCGAGGGCTGGTCCCGGCCCAGTTGAATAATCAACTCCGCCAGATCGGTTTCATAGGGCGTGATCCCTGCTTCCTGCAGGGCCGAATTAAGCCCGATCTCTTCCGTCGTCATCGACTTGATCTTGATCACTTCGCGCGCATCACCCCCATGCGCCGCGATCGACTCCTGCGCCAGCCGCACCACAATCGCGCGAGCCTCCTCCGCGTCGCGCGCCCAGTGCACCACGCCGCCGGCCCGCGTGCAGTTCGCTTCAAACTGCTCCAAATACGCGTCCAGGTAAAGCATGGTGTGCTCGCGCAATGCTCTTCCAGCCTCGCGCAACGGCTCCCAGTCAGGCACTTCGCCTACCACTTTGTTCCGCTTATTCTGGATCACGGTCGTTGCATGCCGTACGTTCTTACGCAACTGCGCATCGTCCAGCACACCGCGCGCGGCCAGCGGAAATGCCGGCGCCGTCCTGGGGTCGAGTGCATGCCCCGCTTGCCTCTCGCTCATACCCACACCACCGCTTCCGAGTCACCCGGCGTCACATCGCCGCGTTGGATCTCCGCTGCTATCGCAAACGGCGGTTCGCTCGCCAGTATTTCAGCCAGATGGATCGTGTGCACACCCGTGCGCTGCCGATGCAGCGCGCCTTCAATGTGCATGAGGCAGGAGTTATCGCAAGCCGTGCAGATCTCCGCGCCTGTGCTCAACACCCCATGCACCTTTTCCGCCAGCATCGCGCTTGACACGTCGGCGTTCTTGACCGCAAACGTCCCACCAAACCCACAGCAGCGTTCCACGTCTGGCAACTTCACTAGGTCGATGCCCTTCACCGCACGCAGCAGAGTCTCCGGCCCGTCGCCCAGACCCAAACCACGCAAGCCGTGGCAGCTTGCATGGTAGGTCACGCGGTGTGGAAAATAGGCGCCCACATCGGTCACCCCCAGTTTCTTCGTCAGGAACTCCGAAAACTCGAACACCCGCGACAACACCGCACTCACCTCAGCCACGATCCCCGCATGCTTTCCCGTGGCCTCCAGGCGTTGCGCCATCGACGGGTAATGATCGCGCATCATCGTTACGCAACTGGTCGACGGCACCACGACCGCCTCGCTCCCCCGGAACTGCTCCACAAACCGGGGAAGAAGCGTGAGCGCATCGGCTTGGTACCCAGTGTTGTAATGCATCTGTCCGCAGCAAGTCTGCCCTGCAGGGAAGTCCACCGCATGCCCCAGCCGTTCCAACACGCGCACCATGGCGCGCCCCGTCTGGGGAAACAACGTGTCGTTGTAGCACGTTATAAAGATCGATATCCGCAAGCGAGACCTCACACTGCCCATTCAGCGTGGTGCCGAAATGCCAAGTCCAGCCCCAGAGTTGAAGAAGGCTCAGTGCTGACACTGCGGCAGCCAAATGGGGCCAGAAACAATTTGCCTATTGATAGGTGTATAGCGCGTGCCGGGATTCTGTCGAGTAGTGGAGCCATCTTCTGATAATGTGCTGCAGCTTGGACTGATGCACGGTGAACCAGGAGCATGCGAGGGCAGTGCAGGATCCAAAAACTTGAACGGTCCGGCAGTATCGTGTGCTCAACCGGCGAAAGTGCTTTAGACGGCTGAAGCAGCGCTCGACGCGATTCGTTTCTTTGTAGAGTTCACGGTCGAAGCTGCGCTTCTGCTTCCAGTGCGGGCGCGGCCGGAGAATGGCCAGCGCTCTAAGCACTTTCAATCTTCGCTACGATCTCGGCTAATCGTAGCCTTTATCAGCAATAACAGCTTCGGCAGCACTACTACACCGCCATGACGAACTGCCGGTTTATCCACCGTGATGCGCCCACCTATCCCACCCGATCCAAAAGCGTGCCCTCGACCCGCTCCCACTGCACACCGCTCAACTCATATCGACTCGCCACATCTCAAGCACACAAAAACTGAGACGAGCAGAAAGACTATATGTGAATACCACCTGGGAGCTATTAGGGTCATTGTATAGTTGACTTAGTAGCATAGAAGCCTCTACTTCTTACCGATGAGACTTTTATCGGTGGCAAAGTCCGCAAGATACCTCTTAGCGATAAGGCCCGCCGGATCACCAAAGCTTGGACTAAAGAAAAGGCTGCTGTCATGGGCATCTTTGCGCGTGGAGAGCAAGTTAGCAGCATCGTCGTTCCCAACAGTTAGAAGCCTACGTTGCAGGGCTGAAGTCCGCGGGCATGTCGAAGCTGGTGCGGCTCTCTCCTCCGACGCTCTTCGTTCCTATAAGGGCTTGGCTGGCTACTATGCGCATCAGGTTGTGGACCACGCAGTAGAGTAAGTCAACGGATGCGTCACACCAACGGCCTTGAATCTTTTGGTCGCTGTTGAAGCGCGGTGTCAGTGAAAGCTTTGTGAGTGTCGAACCGTTCCATCTCTTTCATTCGTCGATGAGCAATTTCTTCGCTACAATAATCGCAAGAATATGGACGACGCTGGGCGTTTCGTTCTGATCCTATCTCAAGTGGCTGGTAAGCACCTTACGTACGCCGAGGTCACCGGCAAGGTGACGAGAAACGGTTATTAGGCACAAAGGATAGAAGAAGCGCGGTAAGCGTAAAACGAATGAATACAGTTCAGATGTTGCGACTTACTGAAGCGTTTAAAGACTGCTACCTTGAGCAGTTGGCGCGGATGTCTGTATTAATCGCGTTTTCAGAAGATTAACTACCTACTTGGCCCGATATTCGGCTTCTGATCGAAGAAAACACGTAGGCTTCGGAAACCGGTCGGCTTCGCCTAAATTCTTTGCCGAACTGCATTTCCGCTTTCTAGCAGAGCCGAATCCGTAACGGGCGCTTGAAGTGCTACTATAAGCACTTCCAATGCCAGAGAAACCGCATAAAAGATATACTTCCTTATAGAAGGTTAGTTTTTACGCTTGACCTTCTTTGCATTTTCTCGCTCTTTTTTTCTGTTCCATTGCCGCTTTGACAATTTTCAGATCAGCGTTTAGTGTTTCGCCAATCTGGCTTTAAACGCTTCCATCTCGCCATTGTCTTTGCCAGTTTGGATACTGGGCTGAAAATCAAGAGCGCCCACCAACCCACTCAAACGGAACTTCCAAGGCTCTCATTGAGTGGAGCACGCTGGCGGTTGGCCGATCTAAAGCGAAGCAGCGTCCCTCGTTCCACATCTCCTGTACGACGGAGGAGAAGGCATAGGCAGCCGATTCGGTCAATTGTAAAAGGATTTCTCTTCTTCGCTATGCGGTAGTAGATGTGGCTGCCAAGTTCAGCTTGCACATCCCTACAAACGCGGCGATCATTCCAATGATGACGATCATATTCTCTTCGGACTTGAGCCAAGTATTGTGGAGCCGATCTATCTTTTCAGTTATATGAGTCAACGAACATTGTTCGGCATCCACCCGCACATCTCTCAGACCGTCTCGGAATTCCCTAGGGTTCGCATCAGAGATCTCTCCAGTGACCGCAAGTGCGTTGATATGGCTGAGCCAAAGCAAAGACGTGAAAAGTTCAGCGGCAGTGAAGCGCATCATTCGGTCGACTCCCGAGTGAGTACGGATAGAACATAGCCCATCATCCGCCAACTTACTTACTGAGCCAGCTATATAACCATTTATTTAGCTACAGGTGTGGACCGACTTTAGCCTTTATTGTTGTTCCCGAATGGAATTTGCGTCTGCTCTTGCTGCTGCTCGTCCTCGCACGATCAACCCATCAGCTTTGACTCTCAAACAAAGCCTCAGCCAATTTTGATGCGTGGTCATGAACTGGACTGACGATCCCGCCAGATGCGGTAAATTCCCCAGGCCGCTGCGGTACAGTTATCCACGATCCGCCCGTCCAGCAGCATATCTTCAAACTCCCGCACTGAAACCCGATGAACCAGCAGATCCACCTCTTCCGGATCCGGATCGGTCTTCCCTGCCGTCAACTCTTCGGCCAGAAATACATGATGCCGCTGGTTCATCACTCCATAGGCAATCTGAAGATCGGTCAGATGCGTCATGCGTCCAGCGCTTAGACCTGTCTCTTCGCGTAACTCTCCGCGCGCCAGCTCCTCAGGGGACACGTCGGCTATCTCCCATCCGCCTTGGGGGAACTCCAGAAATCGGCCCAGCACGGTGTATCGAAACTGCTCCACCAGGTAGACAAACTCGCCCTCAAGCGGCACCACAATGCACGCCGGATCCTTGTCGACAACACCGTAGATCCCACGCTGCCCGTCTTGCCGCTCAATGACGTCTTCGCGCACAGTCGTCCACGGATTGCGATACACCTCGCGTGTGCTAATTGTTTTGATCAATCTCTGCCCTCTACTCTACCGGCGTCTCAAACTCCAGATGACTCCCACCATAGATGGTAATGGTCTGCTTCTGGTATGCCTCTTTCGGCGCAGTCATGATGTTCGGCACAAAGCTCTGCGGATTGCGGTCATACAGCGGAAACCAGGTTGATTGCACCTCCACCATCATCCGGTGCCCCTTCAGAAACGTGTGGTCCGCTCCATGCAGCGACCAGTGGTACTCCTCCACCTTATTCGCTTCCATTGGAGCCGCGGTCTCAGAGTTCTCTCGATACCGGCCGCGAAAGATCTCGTCCACAATCATGGTCTGCTGCCCGTCCGGTGCTACGTCGATCAGCTTGGCGACAAAGTCTCCGTCCGTTCCCGTTGTCGCTGCAAGCAGATCGACCTTCACGTCCCCGGTCACCGTCACATCCTGACTGAGTTCTGGGCCCTTGAACTTGGCCAGGTCCTTGCGCTCATCCACGAATCGTTGGTCCTCAACCAGCCACGTCCGCCACTGCGAGCCATCCCCGTACGTCGGCTGGATCGGGCGGTGGCGATACGGGATCGGGTCGGCAGGATCAGCGACGTAACTTGCCACAGGCGTTGAAGGCGTACCGACCCGTGTGTTCGGAACCATGGTAGCCAGCGCACCATTCGCGCCGAGGTACACCCGCGACGGCCGGAAACCCGCTACCGGCGGCCAAACATCGTAGCGCTCCCATCTATTCACACCCGTTCGGAAGCTTGCCACTCCCTTAAGATCAAAGCCTGGCTTGTCCTTCAGGTAATACTCGAAGAACGGCGTCTCAAAGTGGTTGCGGTAATATTCTCCCGTCTTCTCTCCGCCGAAGCTTACCTTCCCGAACGCACCACCCAGCGAATCACCAGGCCCATGCGCCCAGCCTCCGTGATTCCACGGACCCAGGACCATAAACAAATCCTTGTCGTGCCCCTTTAAAGCTTCATACTCCGCCTGCGTCCCCCACATATCTTCCTGGTCCCACCAGCCGCCTACCTCGAGCGTCGGCACATGCACGTCATCCAGCCGCCGCTGTACCGCCATATCGCGCCAGAACTTTGTATAACTGGGCTGGGTTAGAAAGATCTTCGCCGTGGGCAAGTTCTCCATGTGAGCTTCCGCGGCTGCTCCTGCAAAATCCACATTGCGCAGGAAGAAGTCGTACATGTCCTCCTTGGACTGCACGCGTACATCCGTCTTCTGCCCTTCCAACTGCTGCACATAATCGAAGCCATACGTTTCGCGAAACGCGCCGTTGTGAAAGAAATCGTCGCCCGTCCAGATGTCCGTCATGGGCGCCTGCGGGCTGATCGCCTTCACCGCCGGATGCGCATCGATACCGGCCATCATCGCCAGAAAACCCGGGTAGGAAATCCCCAGCACTCCAGCCTTCCCATCATTATTCGGAACGTTCTTCAGCAGCCAATCGATCGTGTCGCGCGTGTCGGTCGTCTCGTCCACATCCGCGCTAGACGTATGCGCAACGATGGCCCGGTTCATCACGAACTGACCTTCGGACCCATAGCGCCCGCGGATATCTTCGTAGACAAAAAGATAGCCACTCGCAGCCAGCTCCGGCTTGCTGCGCGCCACCGCGGCGGGCGAGTAGGTATCCACACCGTAGGGTGTTCGCTCTATAAGAAACGGCAGCGCCTCGCCCGAGACAGAGTTCTTGGGGCGCAGGATCACGGCGTGTAGCTTCACGCCGTCGCGCATCGGAATCATCGCCTCCGACCGCACATACTCCGCATTTTGCGCTCTCCCAGGGACAACCCACATTGCCACCAGAGCGCACGGTAACATCCATCGCACAATCAACGGTCTCTTCTCCAAATCTGTCTCTCGTTGCGCTCCCACCTGCCTTATCGGCAAAAGCGACGCAAACTTTAGCAAGGATCGACGCAAAATCCGGAAACCTGAGCCGCCGTCGCAAAAACGCCACACTATCCCTGCGCGACCGGCTCCGACGGAATGGGGCTAGCATCGCACTTCCATCCCTCGCGCCCATGCGTGCCATCGCAGAATGGACGCTTTGATGAAAGCCCGCAGCGACAAAGCGAGATCGCCGGCTTTCCCGTAAGGTCCCACTCGTTGCCATTCACATCGATCAAAGAGATCGGTCCCTCCACCCGGAACGGTCCGTTAGGCCGCACCGTGATCTTCACCGCAGGAGCTGCTGCCGTGACACTCAAAGGAGCTGTCGCTGAAAGGTTCAAAATCTCGTCTGCCATGCTGTCTCCCTAGCACCTGTTGTTACGTCAGCATAGCAAAGCTCTTCGGCGGCCATAGAATCGGCTGATTGAGCGACGGAGTCGGCGTCTTCAGCGGCCCGGCTGCCCCGCGCGCTGGTCGATGTGCTCTCGCAGCGCGCCTGCCAGTTCCACGATTCGGCGCAGCTTCGGCTTGAGCGCATCCGGCAGCTCCGGTTCCCGCAAAGCGAGCTCGCCCTGCAGCAGAAGACCCGTAATCGACAGCTTCAGATCAGCCTCAATCTCCTGTGCCACCACCCGCCGCGCTGACATCCGCTCGCTGTCCTTTCGCACCAGCGCCGCTTTCACCTCCCGGCTTAGCCGGGCGCAACTCACAATGGCGAAGTTGATCTGCATCATCATCGCCGCCCCGGCCAACTGCCAAACCTGGTCGGCCCACCCCGGATCCCCTTCAGCCAGACTCTCCTCCACCAGCACAACCTCAAAACTCGACCGTCGCAGCGCAGCCAATCCCGCCCTCCGATTCGTCGTCACCTCCACCGCTACGCCCGCCCGCTCCGCCAC
>CAXTQE010000134.1:0-9276 GCA_964246225.1 uncultured Acidobacteriaceae bacterium
GGGCGGTACTTGCCGGAGGTCCAGGGGTGGATGGCGCCGTCGTCGAGGGACTTCGCGCGGTCGGGGATGATGAGCGCGGGGTCGAAGTCGATGGTGTTGCCGAAGCCCTGGCAGCGGGGACAGGCGCCGAAGGGATTGTTGAAGGAGAAGAGGCGCGGCTCGGGCTCGCGGTAGGCGCGGTGGCAGGAGGTGCACTCGAAGGCGGAGGAGAAGCGGAGCCTTCGAGGCTCGCCTTGGTCTTCGCGCGGAAGCGTCTGGAACTGGATTTCGCCGGCCTCGCGGTAGCCGGTCTCGATGGCATCAACGAGGCGGGAGCGGATGTCGGCGGAGAGGGCGAGGCGGTCGACGAGGACGAAGATGGGTTCGGAGAAGTCGAGTTCGAGGAGCGACTCGGGGGTGGAGAACTCGACGATGCTGCCGTTTTGGAAAAGGCGGTTGTAGCCCCGGCCGCGGAGCTCCACGAGGCGGACCTTGAGGGCGTCGGTGAGGGTTTCGGCGGCTATGTTGCCGGAAGGTTTGACAGCAGATTTTGCGGACTTCTTTGCGGCGCGCTTGACGGGTTTGGTGGCTTCGGGCTGCTCGGTCGAGGCGGGCTGCAGGGGTTCGAGCTTGATCTCGGCACGGACGATGGGGAACAGCGCGTAGATGCGCGTGGCTTCAGGCAGAGCCAGCATCGTGGTGACGACTTCGTCGACGGTATCGCGTTGGACGACGCCGCCGCAGTGCAGGCAGGTGACGGTTCCGCAGCGGGCAAAGAGCAGGCGGAGATAGTCGTAGATCTCGGTCGCGGTGGCGACAGTGGAGCGCGGGTTGCGGATCTGGTTCTTCTGCTTGATTGCGATAGCGGGGGCGAGACCATCCATATGGTCGACGTCGGGCTTCTCGATCCGCTCCAGAAACTGCCGCGCATACGCGGAGAGGCTCTCGACATAGCGGCGCTGGCCTTCGGCGTAGACGGTATCGAAGGCGAGCGAACTTTTCCCGGATCCGGAGACGCCCGAAACCACGGTAAGGGCGTTGTGCGGAATGTCGACGTCGATGCCCTTGAGGTTATGGGTGCGCGCGCCGCGGATGGTGATCTGGTCGGTCGCCGGCGGATGCGACAGCACGGCTGTGTTCTGGTCGGGCGTTTGGGTCTCGGGGGTCATGGCCACTCTCTATTGTCGGATAGATGGGCTCGGATTGCGAACGATGGAAGATGTGGCCTGGGAGAGGTCGGTCAGTTTTCGCCGGGGCGCTCGAGACGATCGATGACGAGAACGGGGACGGGAGCTTTAGCAGCGGATAACCTAAGGCCCAACTGCTCCTGGAGTGCGGTAAAGAGGGACGGGCCGGGAGTCGAGTCGGAGCCTTGATCTTCGGGAGTCCAGGTGAGGGTGAAGTCGTACTTGCCGGTCAGCCCGGTGTGGTCGTTGACGGTGCGGCCGAGGGCCTGCGTCAGTTGAGAGACGAGTTGCGGAAGAACGGACTGCTTCGCGATGATTTTGCCGGGGCTGCTCTCTGTCGAGATTGCTTTCGGGTCGTCGTTGGGTTGGGCCGGGGTAAGTTTTGGGCCGCCCTTCGCGATGGAGAGGGTGTAGACAGGCTGCTCGCGACTTTCGGTGTGCGCCTGGAGATGACAGCGGTCGACCAGGAGGGCCTGCACCATCTGTTGACGATGGTCGAAGTCGAGCTTGCGAAAGGCGTCGAGGTCAGACGGGTCTACCCTGGCGTCGAGGTTGAAGCGGTCGGTCCTGGCCCAGGCGGGAACGCCGATGAACTTGTCGTCGAGGGAGTTAAACATGCCGTAGGCCGCACGGAGGATGAGCAGGAGTGAGGCGTTCTCGATATGCACGCCGTCAGGGGTGAAGCGAAGGCCGAACTGGGCAGTGCCGGAGTGATTCGGGTGGATGGAAGCGAGGGCGAAGACCGGGAGCTTTGGAGTGTCCGGCGGAGCCTGTGAAACTAGGGTGGAGCAAAGGCCGGCGAGGATGGCTAAACGAGAGACGAAGCGCAAGGCAGACATGGCTTCCTCAACTCGACAAGTGCGAAGATTCCACAGGTTGGGTGCGGAAGATCTCTAGCAGGAGGAGGCAAGCGCCTACCACGATGGCCGAGTCGGCCACGTTGAAGTCTGGCCAGTGATAGTGGAGGATGCGGACTTCGAGGAAGTCGATGACGTAGGAGAAGCGGATGCGGTCGTAGAGATTACCCAGGGCTCCGCCTAGGATGAGGCCGAGGGCGATACCGCTTGGAGTGAACACGCGGCCCATCTGCCAGATCATGCCGAGAACGACGATAACCGCGACGACGGAGAAGGCGATGAGGCCGTTGCGGACGAGGACAGGCGAGAGGGACTCGGCGAAGAGGGAGAAGGCGGCGCCGGTGTTGAAGACGTGCGAGATTCGGAAGACGTTGGGAATGACGGTGAGGAAGTGGCCGCGGTCGATGTGGTTTGAGACCCAGATCTTGGTGAGGCGGTCGAGGAGGATGACGAGCGCAGCGATAAGCAGGACCCAAGGGCGGGCGTCGCGGGTGCGGATGGGTTGAGCGCTCACTGGACCGTCTCCAGGGGAGCGGCATAGGCGGGATAGCCGATGGCTTCAAGGGCTTCGGCGCAGCGCAGGCAGACGGTGGGAAAGCGGGGGTCGGCGGCTACGTCCGGGACGTAGCGCCAGCAGCGCTCGCATCTTCTTCCTTGCGCAGCACCGGAGGTAATCACGACTCCATCAAGCCCGTCAGCATCCAGCGTCCATTTGTGATTCAGTGTGACGCTCGATACGTTCAATAGTTCTGGAAGCGCTTCTTGATAGCGGTGCAGTATTGCAATCACGCTTTGACCACAGATGATCTCGATCTGGGCATCAAGACCTTTTCCGATCAAACCGTCTCGACGAGAACGCTCTAGTGAAAAGAGTGCGCGTTGACGAATAGCAAGTAACGATTCAAAGTCGGCGAGCAGAATGCTCGTACTGCCGGGGATGATGTCGGCCAAATCCGGGAAGAGAGCCAGATGGACGCTGGATTCACGGCCTTCAACGTGCGGCAGCAGTGCCCAGACCTCGTCGGCGGTGAAGCTGAGGATGGGGGCGATGAGGCGGACGAGCGCCTCCGCAATGCGCCAAAGAGCGGTCTGTGCGGAGCGACGGGCGGGATGGTTCGGAGCAAGGGTGTAGAGGCGGTCCTTGAGGACATCCAGGTACAAGGCGCTGAGGTCGGTGTTCACGAACTCGTTCAGCGCGTGGTATGCACGGTGGAACTCGAAGTCGTCGTAGGCCTTGCGGATCGTGGCATCGAGCTCCGCGGTGCGCGCGAGGATGTACTGGTCTAAAGGTTCCATCGCAGAAAACGCGATGGAGTGTGTCGCCGGGGTGAAGTCGTGCAGGTTGCCGAGCAGGAAGCGGAGCGTGTTGCGCAGCTTGCGGTAGTTATCCCCGACGCGCTGCATCAGGGGCTCGCTCGCAGCAACGTCTTCGCGGAAGTCGACGGAGGCGACCCAGAGGCGGATGATCTCGGCTCCGAGGCGCTTGGCGACATCGACGGGATCGACGCCGTTGCCGAGCGACTTTGAGAAGGCGCGGCCTTGCTCGTCGAGCGTCCAGCCGGAGGTCGCGACCATGCGGTAGGGCGCGACGCCGCGGAGGGCGACGCTGGTAAGCAGCGAGGAGTGGAACCAGCCGCGGTGCTGGTCGCCACCCTCGGTGTAGAGGTCGGCAGGGAAGCCGAGTTCGGGTTCGACGTCGAGGACCGCGTGCCAGCTTGCTCCGGACTCAAACCAGACGTCCAGGATGTCCATCTCCTTGCGAAACTCGGAGGTGTCGTCGTTGCCGCAGGAGGCGCACCGGGTGCCGGCGGGCAGCAGCTCTGTCGAAGTTTTGGTGTACCAGGCGTCGGCGGAGTGCTGCCGGAAGAGTTCGACGATGCTGCGGTTGACAGTGTTCGAGCGTAGCGGCTCGTGGCAGCGGTTGCATAGGAAGACGGCGATGGGGACGCCCCAGATGCGCTGGCGGGAGATGCACCAGTCAGGCCGGGTGGCGATCATGTTCGAGATGCGCTCTTCACCCCAGGCAGGGTCCCAGATGACGGTCTTGATCTCGTCGAGGGCGCGCTGGCGGAAGGTGGTAGAACCTCCATCGGGCGCGGGGGTGGGGGTCTCCATGGAGATGAACCACTGCTCGGTGGCGCGGACGATGACGGGATTGTGGCAGCGCCAGCAGTGCGGATAGCTGTGCTCGAAGAAGGTGGCGGAGAGCAGGGCGCCGCGTTCGCGGAGCAGCTCGGTAATGGCCTGGTTCGATTCGAAGACGGTCTGCGACTCGAAGGCCCACTGGCCGTCAGGCAGGTTGCGTTGACTGCCAGCGTTGTCGACGTATTGAAGCTCGGGCAGGTTGTAGCGCTTGCCGGTGTAGAAGTCATCGACCCCATGGGCGGGCGCGGTGTGGACGGCCCCCGTTCCTTGATCGGCGGTAACGTAGTCGGCAAGTACGCCGTGAACCGTGCGATCAAAGAAGGGATGCTGGAAGGTGGTTCCGTCGAGTTCTATTCCGGCGAATCGGCCAATTTCACTGGCGTCCGGCAAGTTGCACGATTTCTTAACCTGTTCTGAGAGCGAAGCGGCGACGATATAAATAGTGCGATCCACATTTAGGAGCGCGACATACTCCAGGGCCTGGTTGAAAGCGATAGCCTGCGAAGCGGGAATTGTCCAGGGCGTCGTTGTCCAGATGATGGTGTATACACTCTTCCCAACGAGTACTGGGTCAATCAGGGCTGGGTCACTGGTGAGCTTGTAGCGGACGTACACCGAGGGTGAGGTGTGCTGTTCGTACTCGACTTCAGCTTCGGCGAGAGCGGTCTGGTCGTGAATGCACCAGAAGACGGGCTTTAGGCCCTTGTAAACGAAGCCTTGCTCAAAGAAGGCGTAGAAGGTCTCAAGAATGCTCGCCTCGTAGCCGAAGGACATGGTCAGGTACGGATCGTTCCAGCGGCCGAAGACGCCGAGGCGTTGGAACTGCTGGCGCTGGAGGTCGACGTACTTTTGCGCGTACTCGCGGCAGGCGCGGCGCACGCTGACGGCGGGCATGTCGAGTTTCTTGCGGCCGAGTTGCTCGTCGACTTTGATCTCAATGGGCAGGCCGTGGCAGTCCCAGCCGGGGACGTACGGAGCATCGAAGCCGGCCATGGTCTTGGTCTTGATGACGAAGTCCTTGATGCACTTATTGAGCGCGTGGCCGAGGTGGATGGCACCGTTAGCGTAGGGTGGCCCGTCATGCAGGATGTACTTGGGTGCGTTGGCGCGGGCCGCCCGAATCTGTCCGTACAGGTCGTCCCGTAACCATCCGGCCAGGCGCGCCGGCTCGTTCTGTGGGAGATTGGCTTTCATCGGAAAGGCCGTCTCCGGCAGGTTGAGCGTTGCTTTCAGCGGCTTGGGGGCTGCGCTTGCGGATTCTTGCGTTTCGCTTTGCACGTCGGACATGCATCCTCTCATCCCAACCGGCAGCTCAACCGGCGGGAAACCTCGATTGTATCGGTTGTAGGCGGATCTCCGTTCGAGCGTTCAAAGTAGGCTCCGCTATGACGAGACCTCGTGACCTTCTGCTGCGTCAAACTCCTCAGCACTCCTTCTGTAATTTGGCGCGGTAAAATAGGGATTGGCCAGCGCTCGAGCGTCGCGGTACCAGCAACCGGCAATCAGACCGGAAATGATTGAGAGAAACGGCAGAGTGCAAGCGGATACTATCCACACTCGGCTGAGGGCGAAGAGTTTATGGCGAACAACATCCTTTTGTCCCCGGAAGAGGACGGGGGCAGGCCCAGACAAAACCTGCAACCCCTCGAATCTGTACGGCTGAGCGGGGATCTGGGCGAAGCCGAACAGGGTGTGTTTCAGTCGCTGGTGAGCAGCTTCCGTGACGTGTTTTTTCCAGCTAAACTCCCTCCCCTTGAGCTCACGTCGACACCCATCCCGGTGGTGGACCGGATGGCGGTTAAGCGGGACCCGACGTCGACGTTCATTTCCACTGCGATCAACATCGCGGTAATCGCGCTTCTCCTCTGGGTCGCCGCGCGAAAGACTGGCATCATCGCACCAAAGAAGGTTGAAGAGATTACTTTGCTGGCTCCCCCACCTCCGCCGCCAAAGGCTCCGCCGAAAGCGGTCGTAATGGGAGGAGGCGGAGGCCAAAAGGGACCAGCTCCCGTGAGCAAGGGAAATCCGCCTAAGTTTGCACCCGATCGGATCAATCCTCCCAAGGCTCCTCCGCTCGAAGCGCCCAAAATCAACATCCCGGTGACGGTCGACGTAGACCAAAACATTAAGATGGCCAAGGTGGATGTGCCGAACCTTGGAATGCCTAATTCGCCCAACGTAGGGACATCTCTGGGCAACGGACGGGGCACAGGAATCGGTTCGGGGAACGGCAGCGGTATTGGCCCAGGCAGCGGCGGAAACATGGGCGGAGGTCTGCGTAGGATTGGCGGAGGCGTCTCGGCTCCCGTGGTGCTCTTTGCGCCTGAGCCGGAGTTCTCCGAGGAGGCTCGGAAGGCGAAGGTGGCAGGAAATGTCCTGGTTTATCTTCAGGTGGACACCAATGGTCGTCCGACTCACGTGCGAGTGCTGCGCGGGATTGGACTTGGCCTGGATGAAAAAGCCACAGAGGCGGTGCGTCTCTACAGGTTCAAACCAGCCATGGAAAACGGTCACCCTGTTTCGGTAGAAATGAACGTCGAAGTCAACTTCCAGATCTTCTGACACGAGGAGGGTCAGCGCTTACTGATCCTCCTCAAATACTGTCGTAGGTCAGGCTACGGCTACCTGAAACCGGTCGACCTGTTTCTCCAGCCGGTTTACAGTCCCGCGCAGGCCGTCGATTCCTGCTTTGGTCGTGGACATCTCCGCCAGGTTTTCGTTGGCAAGCGCGTGAATGTAATCGAGCGAGGCACTGGATTGATCCGCTGCAGTTGCCTGCTGAGAGGCGGCAATGGCAATCTGTGTAATCATGCGATCGACACGTTCGGCCATGCCGATGATTCGCTCCAGCGCCTCGCCCGCCTGGTTGGTGGTCACGACACCTTGCTGAACGGTGGCGGTTCCTGAAGCCATGCTTGCAATAGCGGTTTTTGTTCGGTCCTGGATGCCCTGAATCATGCCTGCAATCTCCCCTGTCGCCTGCGCGGTCGACTCAGCCAGGCGTCTTACCTCGCCGGCAACCACAGCAAAGCCGCGACCCTGATCGCCAGCCCGAGCAGCTTCAATGGCTGCGTTGAGTGCCAGAAGGTTGGTCTTGCGAGCAATCTCGTTGATCACGGTCACGATCTGCGAGATGCGCTTGGAATCGTCGCCAAGCAAGCCCAACGTATCGCTGGTTTCGGTCACCGCTGAGTCGATGGAATGCATAGAGCCGAGCATCTGCTTGACGATGACGCCTCCATCCCGTGCCGTCTGTGCGGCGGAGCGTGCGGTTTCCGCCGCCGATTGAGTGTGGCGGGAGACCTCGGCAATCGAAGCGGACATCTCCTGCATCGCGGTCGCTGCCTGCTGAGTCTGCTGGGCCTGCTGATCGATGCGCCGATGCATCTGGTCGGAAGCCGAGCGCATGGACACGGCGCTCGATGAGAGTGTGCCTGCCGTGCTCGCTACGGTGCCGATGATGGATGCCAGTTCCACCTGCATCGACTGCATGCCCTGGGCCAGCGCTCCGATCTGATCAGCGGACCTGATTCCGAGTTCCGTGCCGGTAAGATCTCCTGATGCGATGGCCGCGGCCCGGTTGGCGATGAGAGTCACAGCTTTCAGGCGGCGCGCCGACAGGACCGAGCGAGCGGTCTTGATGAGAGTGATCAGCAAGGCTGCAATCCACAGGCAGATGACGGTTGAGCAGGCAAGGTCGCGCAGGCTCTCGACCTCCTTATCCTGGAGAGCCATCTCGGCTTCGAGAATAGACCCTGTTGCTTGTTCGATACCTAAACGGAGCGGGAGCACCTGCTGAACCAGCATGATTTTTGCCTGCTGCCTGCCGGCATCTCCTTCGTCCGTCAACTTTTCAACCTGCGTCTCAAGCTGCGCAAGCGTGCGGATCTGAGGCGCAAGGACGGCGAGGCTGGCTCCGGCTGGACCCAACTCCGGATCTTCGGCAAGCCGCAGCAGGGTAAGTACGCGTGTATTCAGCCGATTGCCTGCCGCGAGCTTTTCGGACGCATCCGTAGAACGATCAGCGGGGCCATCCGAGGTTTTGAGGAGCAACGACTCCAGTGCGATCGTGGTCTGGGTGAGGTCTTCACGGAGGTGTTGGAGCTCCGCACAGAGCGGACCGCGGTGGGCCATAAATGACTCTGAACGCCGTGTTGCTTTCGCTACGCGCCACTGCGCGAGACCCGCGTTGATACAGACAGCAACCAGCACGATAGTCGCGCCGACATTGAGCTTTGTCTCAATCTTCATTCTGTCCTCCGAGAAGCGCCAGTAGTTACCTTGACGTCCTTGAAGACCATATCGGCGGGTTTTGGTAAAACATGAGAGCGTTTTAGCTTTTTGTCAGAAATATCTTATTTCCGCTCCGGACCTTATTTCATGCCGGCTAAAACTGGAGCAGACACCTCGTCAAAGGTCAGATTTTCAGCAGGGCTTCCAGTCTCGGCTCGCCAGGCGAGGAACAGCTTTCCGTAGCTCTCGGTCAAACAATCGGAGGCGCTCACTCCGAGGTCGGCAAGGGCGCGGTCAATCCAGGCGGTCGGTCCCTCAAGTTCCGCAAAAGTGCCAATCGGAGTCTCGTCGAGCACCACGTGCGCATCCTTTTGGGATGGGTGAGAGTATTCACTTCTATATTTTTCGTAGCGGAAGGCTGGGCCGTAGCCAAGGCGGCAGAAGATCTCGGCCAGGGCTGCTCCATCGGTTACCTCGGACTCAGTTTCGATGCGGACCTTGTACCGGCTGGTGGGATCCTCATGTTCCGGATGACGCTTGTGGGTGACTGTGGCGCGCCCACCGTATTCCCGCACGCGGAGCAGTTCGCCTCGCGTCCGCAGCGCGCGGTCGGGCGTGTCATAGAGCGTATTTCGTTCGAGGGTGCGGGCGGTATCCAGACGATACCCGAGCTCGGCGAGCCGCCGTTCGAGAGTGGATTGGGAGTGGACACGAAATTTCAACTCGATCTCGGCAGACTGCATAGCAGGGAGTATACGGCGGGACTCCCATGCACTCCGTCCGTCCGAATGCTTTTCCCGAGCATTTACGATGAGACCTGTGGAATTGCCGCCTATAACTGCACGTTTGGATGCCGCACAACCCGGGGCGATTGC
>CAXTQE010000135.1:0-9227 GCA_964246225.1 uncultured Acidobacteriaceae bacterium
TGGCGCTTGAGGCGGATGCCGTGCTGCTGGGCGCGGTCGGCGACAATCGCTATGGATCGCTGGCTCCGGACAAGCGTCCTGAAGCCGGCCTGCTGCAGATTCGGCAGGCGTTGGGCGGCTTTGCCAATCTGCGTCCATCGGTGGCGTATGCGGCGCTGAGTGGCAACTCGCCGCTGCGGCCGGAGGTGACAGAGGGTGCGGACATCCTTTTTGTGCGCGAGCTTCTGGGCGGCTTGTACTTCGGCGCGCCGCGCTGGTGGGATCGCGCGGAGACCTCGAATGGCGGAGGCGAGGCGATCAACACGATGCGCTACACCAAGGCGGAGGTGGTGCGTGTGGCGCGTGTGGCGTTTGATCTTGCGGAGCGACGCCGCAAGAAGGTGACGAGCGTGGACAAGGCGAATGTGCTTGAGGTGTCGCAGCTTTGGCGGGCCGCGGTGACGGAGGTTGCGCAGGAGTATCCGGGCGTTACGCTGGAACACCAGCTGGTGGACTCGATGGCGATGCACCTGATGAATACGCCGCGCAACTTCGACGTGGTGCTGACGGAGAATTTGTTTGGCGATATTTTGTCCGATGAGGCGGCGGTTATTACAGGTTCGCTCGGCATGTTGCCCTCTGCGACGATTGGCGGCGCGGTGAACCTCTATGAGCCGGTGCATGGTTCGGCTCCAGACATTGCGGGTACGGGAAAGGCAAATCCGCTGGGTGCGATCCTGACTGCAGCGATGGTCTTGCGTTATTCGGCGCATTTGGAGAATGAGGCCGCGGGGCTTGAACAGGCGGTACGGCAGGTGCTTGCCGCGGGACATCGTACGGCGGACCTGGCTCGTTCTTCCGAAGCCGGCCAGACGCTTGTTTCCACGTCGGAGATGGGCAAGCTGGTTCATCATGTGTTGACGGAGTCGATTGATCGCCGGCAGTCGCTGCATGCTGTCTGAATCGTAGGAAATCGTTATGAGCTTCTCGCCTAAAATTCGTTACCTGCTCTTGAACGGCGCTGTACTGACGGCGTGCGCGATCGAATATGCGCGGGGATATCCTTGGCTGGTGATTGTGCTCGGAGCGGTTACGTTTTGTTTTGCCGGCAATCTTATCGTTTATCTTTCGGGGTCGAAGGAGCGGGCGGTGCGCAGGGAGCAAAAGCGGAAGTATTGGGCGGGGCAGGCGTGAGGATGTTGAGGCTACAACGCGTTCTCTTCACCACGCTGCTGGCAGCGCTGTTGGTGCCGGTGGCGCGAGCGCAGTTGCTGGGAGAGCCTCCGATCCCTCCCAAGCAGAAGAAAGAGAAGAAACGCGCGGCGTATCTGGAGTGGATGTGGCAGTACTCCCCTCCGCCTGAAAATGGGCGCGAACACGAGTTGATTCAGGACCCGGAGTTCTTGCCGTTTCTTGAGACGAATTTCACTGCGCCGCAGTCTTTTTGGGGTCCAAACCCGACCGACCCCAAGGCTTCGACCCACAAGACTCTGGCTCAGGCCATCTACGACTTTCTCACGATTCCAGGACAAGTGATTGCCGATGAGAATCGTTACATCACGGTGACTGGATCTGTGTTTCACTTCCGTACGTCGCGCGGGCTGCTCTGGACGGACCTGAATACGAAGGATCCGCTGATCGCCTTTGCTGCCATCGACTGGATCCGCGAGTCGCGGCCGACCGATGATCCAGCCGCTGAATACACGCTTTGGATCTTTACCAATAAGCCGTCGTTCGGTAAGCCGCTGCCCGGTTCGAGTGAAGATCCCGCGCATTTGCCTCCACCGCTGGTTCGCTCCCTGACGCGCTGGATGGCGAGACCTCTGCCCGGCACGGGAACGGTGCAGAAGATCACCGCGGCGATCCTGGTCGACCCGGATGGGACGCCGCATCCGGTGCCGGTTCCGGGTGGCGGCGGCGCTGCTCCCGAAGAAGCCAAGCCATTGCCCAAGCGGCCATCGTTGTGAGTTTTTATTTGAGGAATCCCATGCAAACCACGCATACGACACCCCGCACCTTGTTTGAGAAAGTCTGGCAGCAGCACCTGGTGGTCGCGCCTCTGAACGAGCCGTCGATCCTCTACATTGACCTGCATCTGGTCCACGAGGTCACAAGTCCGCAGGCGTTTGACGGCTTGCGCATGGCGGAACGCAGGTTGCGCCGGCCGGACCGTACGGTTGCAACGGTGGACCACAATGTGCCGACCTCTTCTGTTCAAGATCGGTTACATATTGTCGACCAGATTGCGGCGAAGCAGGTGGATGCGCTGCGACGCAACTGCGCCGAGTTTGGTGTGGAGCTGTATGACGTGCAGTCGCCGGAGCAGGGAATCGTACATATTATTGGGCCGGAGCTGGGGCTGACCAAGCCGGGCATGACGATCGTCTGCGGCGATTCGCATACTTCGACGCACGGAGCCTTCGGAGCGCTTGCGTTTGGTATCGGCACCAGCGAAGTGGAACATGTGATGGCTACGCAGACACTGCCGCAGGACAAGCCTAAGACATTCCGCATTAACGTGGAGGGTGAGCTTCCGGTGGGGGTGACTGCCAAAGATATTGTGCTGCACATCATTGGCGAGATTGGCACGGCAGGCGCGACGGGCTACGTGGTGGAGTATGCGGGCTCGGCGATTCGTGCGCTCTCGATGGAAGGACGGATGACGATCTGCAACATGTCGATCGAGGCAGGCGCGCGCGCAGGCATGATTGCACCGGACCAGACGACCTTTGCGTATTTACAGGGCCGGCGCTTCTCGCCTTCAGAAAAAGACCGCCAGGCTTCCGAGGATGTGGGAGGACCGGCATTTCCATGTGCGTGGGACGAGGCCGTGGCGCACTGGTCGACGCTTGCCACGGACGAGGGCGCATGCTTTGATCGAGAACTCAACATCGATGCCGCGAGCCTGACTCCGACGGTGACCTGGGGCACGAGTCCAGGCATGGTCACGGGCATTGACGCAAGCGTGCCTATGCTGGCGCCCGATGCGAGCGAGGCCGACCGTAACAACTTCAATCGCGCGCTCGAATACATGGACCTGAAAGCCGGCACGCCGATGCAGGAGATCGCCGTGGACCGCGTGTTTATCGGTTCCTGCACGAATGCCCGGATCGAAGATCTCCGTGCTGCTGCGAAGCTGGTTCGTGGCTATCGCGTTTCTACGTCGGTGAAGGCGATGGTGGTTCCCGGGTCTCAGTCGGTCAAGGCGCAGGCGGAGCGGGAGGGGCTGGACCTTGTTTTCAAGTCTGCGGGCTTCGATTGGCGCGAGCCTGGGTGCAGCATGTGCCTGGGCATGAACCCCGATATTCTTGCGCCGGGAGAACGCTGCGCCTCGACGAGCAATCGTAACTTTGAGGGACGGCAGGGACGTGGAAGCCGCACGCATCTGGTCTCGCCAGTAATGGCGGCAGCGGCTGCCATTACCGGCCATCTTACGGACGTCCGGCATTGGAAGTTCAAGGAGTCAAGCTTGGCCGCACCGGAACGAAGCTTCGATGTCGATCAAATGTTGGCTTCCGGAGGTTCGCGCTAATGCAGCCGATCAATGTTCTCACTTCAATCGCCGCGCCACTCGATATCTCAAACATCGACACGGACCAGATCATCCCGAAACAGTTTCTCAAACGGATTGAGCGCACCGGCTATGGTGAATTCCTCTTCTTTGACTGGAGGCGTATTCAGGAGGGTTCACACACTGGTGAGCCTCAGCCCGAGTTCGTGCTGAACCAGCCGCAGTATGCGGGAGCGAAGATCCTGATTGCGGGCAAGAACTTCGGCTGCGGCAGCTCGCGTGAGCACGCAGCGTGGGCGCTGACGGACTTCGGTTTTCTGGCTGTGATCGCGCCTAGCTTTGCGGATATTTTCTTTTCAAACGCGGGAAAAAACGGCATGATCCTGGCGCGGTTGAGCGAAGACGATGTAAATCTGCTCACACATCGCAGTTCGTTCAATCCGCGGCACACGATCACCATTAATCTCGAAGCGCAGACGGTGTCAAATAACGAGGGGTTCCAGGCTCACTTCGACATTGATCCGTTTCGAAAATTCTGCCTGTTGAACGGGCTGGACGATATCGGGCTTACGCTGCGGCACGAGGCGAAGTTGGATGTATATGAATCGGCGCATGATTCAGAGTTTTGGCTTGCTCCACGGAGCTAAGAGTCCCGGGCATGTTCGCACCTCTAAGTGCTGAGTTTATGGAGAGAATATCTTGAGCAACGAAGTGAATCCGAAGAAGTATTCGATTCCGCTTACGGAAGGCCCATCGCGCGCCGCTGCGCGATCTTATCTGCGCGGCGTGGGCTTCTCGAAGGAAGACCTGCATAAGCCGATCATCGGCGTGGCCAATACCTGGACGGAGATCGGCCCATGCAATTTTCATCTGCGGGATGTGGCTGAGGCGGTAAAGCAGGGCATTCGCGAGGCTGGCGGGACGCCGATGGAGTTCAACACGGTCACCATCTCAGATGGCATTACGATGGGCACGGAGGGCATGAAGGCAAGCCTGGTCTCGCGCGAGGTGATTGCGGATTCCATTGAGCTTGTGGCACGCGGCAATCTGTTTGACGGCATCGTCTGCATCGCCGGTTGCGACAAGAATATGCCTGGGACGATCATGGCGATGGCTCGGCTGGATATTCCCGGGATTATGTTGTACGGAGGGAGCATTGCTCCTGGGCGGCTGAAGCAGGCCGATGGATCGATTAAGGACATAACGATTTTAAACGTATTTGAAGGGATGGGTTCGCATGCTGCGGGGAAGATCAGCGATCAGCAGCTGGAGGACCTGGAGGCTGCGGCTTGCCCTGGACCGGGCGCGTGCGGAGGGCAGTTTACGGCGAACACGATGGCCATGGCCGGCGAGTTCCTGGGCATCTCGCCATTCAATCTGACGGGGGTGCCGGCGATGGATCCGGCCAAGGCGATTGCGAGCCGTGAGGCGGGACGCATGATCCTCGACCTGTGCCGGAATGATGTTCGTCCGTCGAAGATCCTGACGCGTGCGGCGCTTGAGAATGCCATCGCCGCGGTGTGTGCGTCGGGTGGTTCGACCAATGCGGTGCTGCACCTGATTGCGATTGCGCGGGAGCTTTCGATTCCGCTCGACATGCAGGACTTTGACGTAATTTCGGAGCGGACGCCGTTTATTTGCGACCTCTCCCCGGGCGGGAAGTATGTGGCCAAGGACTACCAGGATGCGGGTGGATCTCGTGTGCTCGCCGCACGAATGAAGGAGCGCGGCACGTTGCAGGACGCGCCCACGGTGAGCGGAAGGACGATCTTTGAAGAGGCCGCGCTTGCCAAAGAGACTCCCGGGCAGCAGGTCATTCTTGACTGGGAAGCGCCGCTGAAGCCGACCGGCGGCCTGGTGATCATGAAGGGCAACCTAGCTCCCGAGGGTGCGGTGATCAAGGTGGCTGGACACGAGCGCATTTATCACACCGGGCCGGCGCGCGTGTTTGATTCAGAAGACCTGTGCCATGCGGCGGTTGAAGCAGGCAGGATCGATCCTGGCGACATCCTGGTGATTCGCTACGAAGGCCCACGCGGCGGACCAGGGATGCGCGAGATGCTGGCGGTTACGGCGGCGATCAAAGGCATTCCGGAACTGTCGGATACGGTGGCACTGCTGACGGACGGACGGTTCTCAGGCGCCACGCGCGGCCTGATGGCGGGACATGTGGCACCGGAAGCTTTTCTGGGTGGGCCGATCGCGATTGTGCAGGAGGGAGATCGAATTACGTTTGATGTTCCGAATCGCACCTTGACCTTGGAGGTTTCTAAGGAAGAGATTGCTGCGCGTCTCGCTTCGTGGCGCGCACCAGAACCGCGGTACAAACGTGGCGTCTTCGCCAAATACGCAGCGAGTGTCAGCAGCGCCAGCGAAGGCGCGGTCACTACCTAGCAAACTTGAGAATAAGCAGCAAGGAGAAGCAATGTCCGACATGATCAACACGCACCCTCAACTCACCGGCGCGGAAATCCTCTGGGCCACGCTGGCCGGCGAGGGCACCACGACTGTCTTTGGCTATCCCGGCGGAGCGATCCTGCCGATCTACGATGCACTGCGCAAGTTTCCGACGATCCATCATGTGCTGGTACGGCATGAGCAGGGCGCGAGTCATATGGCGGATGGCTATGCGCGCGCTTCGGGCCGCGTTGGCGTGTGTATGGCGACCTCCGGGCCGGGCGCGACCAACCTGGTGACGGGCATCGCGACGGCCATGCTGGATAGCATCCCGGTGATTGCGATTACGGGACAGGTGAGCAGCAAAGCGCTCGGCTCGGATGCCTTTCAGGAGATCGACATTACGGGGATCACGCTGCCGATCACCAAGCATAATTTTTTGGTGACGCGTGCCGAAGACATCGCTGCGACGGTGCGGCTTGCGTTTCAGATCGCTACCAATGGCCGGCCAGGGCCGGTGTTGATCGATATTACCAAGGATGCGCAGCAGGCTTCGGCGGCTTTTGATTTCGAGGCGGCAGCACCGGCCAAGGCTCGCCCGCATCCCATGCTGCCGGCGACGCTGCATGCTGGCTCGCCGGCGGTGCGCGAAGCGGTGACGCTGATCGCAGCCTCGGCCAGGCCGATGATTCTGGCTGGGCACGGGGTTACGCAGTCGGGCGCGGAGGCCGAGGTGCTGGCGTTCGCAGAGCGGCTCGGGATTCCGATCGCTTCAACGTTGCTGGGCTTGGGTTCGATCCCGGCAGGGCATCCGTTGTCTCTGGGCATGATGGGGATGCATGGCGAGAGCTGGGTCAACCATGCGATTCAACAGGCCGACCTGCTGCTTGCTTTTGGAATGCGGTTTGACGATCGTGTGACCGGCAACCTGGCGCACTACGCTCCCAATGCAAAGAAGATTCATATCGAGATCGACCCCAGCGAGATTTCGAAGAACGTGCGGGTGGACGTGGCTCTGGTCGGAGATTTGAAGGCCGTGCTGCAAACGTTGCTGCCGCTGGTAGGGGCAGACGCTCAGGCTCGCCGGCCGTGGCTGCATGATATTGATACCAGCAAGGGCACGGTAGCGGTGCGGGACATTCAGAACCTGCCGGACAACGGGCATTTGTACGCCGCGCACGTGATTAACGACATCTGGCGAGAGGCAGTTGCTGCGGGCCGTGAGAAAGATACCATTATTGTTACAGATGTGGGTCAGCACCAGATGTGGGAGGCGCAGTACTTCAAGCATGAAGCTCCACGCTCGCTCGTGACGTCGGGCGGCCTGGGAACGATGGGCTTTGCGTTGCCCGCGGCCATCGGAGCCAAGTTTGCCTGTCCAGACAAAGATGTGTGGGTCATTGCTGGGGATGGCGGCTTCCAGATGACAGCGGCGGAGCTCTCGACCATTGTGCAGGAAGGCCTTGCGATCAAGGTTGCGGTGATTAACAACGGGTTTCTCGGCATGGTGCGGCAGTGGCAGGAGGCGTTCTATGACAAGAACTATTCGGCCTCGCCGATCCTGTCTCCGGATTTCGTGATGCTGGCACAGGCGCATGGAATCGCAGGTGCGCATGTGAGTCAACGCAGGTATGTGACGGAAACGGTTACAAAAGCGAGAACCAGTGGTGCGGCGTTCCTCATCAATTTCCAGGTGGAGAAGGAAGACGGGGTGTATCCAATGATTGCTCCGGGCGCGGCGTTGCACGAGATGGTGCGTCGGCCGTACCAGGACCCACTGCTGGAAACGGCGGAGGACGCCTAGATGATTGTTGAAGGAACCAGGGCTGCCGCGCTTGGCTTTCTGGTCGTCTCAGGGCTGGCTCCGGTCGTTGCCGGCTGCAAGGGTTCGCAGCCAAGGGCGTCCGCTGCAGTGCCCAGCGCAGCGAGCTACCCGGCGCGGCCGTCCGTTGCCCCTCCTGCACTTAAGCTGTTTCATCAGGACAATGACACGCTGACGCTGACGACCAAGCCGGATGCTACGGATTCGGAGATCTCGGCGATTCTTTGGGAGTTTCGCGATGCGGCGCGGGACCGGGGCTTCGATGCGCTGCATTTGCCGCAGAAGTTTATTGATGCGCGCAAGCCGGTCGTCTGGTTTCATGTGTATCGCGGGGCCAAGTGTGCCACTGAGAAGTATGCCAAGGGTCCTTTGCCGTGCGCGGCCAGCTATCATGGCGCAGGAGATTTCACTTTGGGCGACTACAAGAATCCTCAGTGGGACGAAGGCGTGCTTCGCCATCCCGATGACACCGAAACCCGGCTTTGGGATCCCGAAGCGCCGTATTCTCCGGCACATCCTTGATGCGGAGGACCGGTGGAGCGGGGAGATAGATTTTATTTTTTTGTGAGTTGAGGAGCTTACGATGAGCGCACGCCATGACCTGACAGACCGTATTCTTGCAGCCAAGCGACGGCTGAACCTGAAGTGGACAGCAATTGCCGCGGCACTCGGTTCCAGTTCTCCCATTGTTTACACGGCTGCTCTGCTCGGCCAGTTTCCTCTGAATGCGGACGAGGCCGCCAGGGCTGTGGCGCTGCTTGAACTTGAGCCTGCCGATGCGGCTTTGCTGACAGAGTCACCGAACCGTGGCGAAGGAAATCCCATGCCTCCCACGGATCCGTTGATCTATCGCTTCTATGAGCTGGTGATGAACTTCGGCCCAACGTGGAAGCAGCTGATCGCGGAGGAGTTTGGCGACGGCATTATGAGTGCGATCGACTTCAACATGTCGATTGAACGGGAGCCGGATCCGAAGGGGGATCGCGTGAAGATCCTGATGAGCGGCAAGTTTCTCCCCTACAAACGCTACTGAAAAAGAGGCATGATGCTTCACACCTTTGTCGCTCTTGTGCAGGATAAGCCAGGCGTGCTGACTCGAGTCGCCTCGCTCTTTCGCCGGTTGAACATCAATATCGTTTCGCTCACGGTAGGCGAGTCGGAGCGCCCGGACACCTCGCGGATGACGATCGTCTGCGAGGCTCCGGAGCACGCCGCGCACCGGATCAAGGCTTCGCTCTACAAGCTTGAGACGACGGTGGACGTGGACGAGGTGAATCGTACGGAGGCGGTGGTGCGGGAGTTGTGCCTGCTCAAGGTGGCGGCCGGGCCAACGACGCCGCACGGTGCGCAGTCACGCTCGCAGATCTTTGAGTTGGCCAATGTCTTTCGCGCGCGTGTGGTCGATCTTGCTCCGGAGTCGATCATGCTGGAGTTGACGGGGTCGGCTTCAAAGATTGAGGGCCTGGTGCAGGTCATCACGGAGAGCGGCTTTCAGATTCTTGAGACGTCCCGCACGGG
>CAXTQE010000136.1:0-9199 GCA_964246225.1 uncultured Acidobacteriaceae bacterium
CTGAATGCTGTAGTGGTCGATGATGATCGGGGTCTGGTCGCGGCGGAAAGTGGCCAGGTTGCCGAGAAGCTGTGAGGTGTGCCCGCTGGCAGAGGTAACGGAGGTGCGGGCGAGGGCGGGAAGGGAGTCGATGCGGTAGACGGGGGTTTGGGTCACGATCTGGTAGTTGACGCCGTTCAATGGGTTGAGCCACTCGTTGGGGGCGGTTTGGCCGGTTCCGGTGAGCGAAATGAGGGTGGATTGGGCGACGTCGGACTGGGTAAGACCTATCTGACGAGCCTTGGTGCGATCAACGTTCACCTGGACGGTAGGGTAGGAGATCTGCTGATGGATGTGAACGTCAACGGCTCCGGGAATGGCGGAGACACGCTTGAGGATCCTCTGCATGATGGCGTAGTTGCCTTTGGCGCGGCCGGAGATCTGAACATCGATCGGGGCGGGAAGGCCGAAGTCGAGGATCTGGTTGGTGATGTTGGCTGGGGTGAAAAAAAAGGTACCGCCGGGAAACTTGTTGGGGAGATCATCCCGCAGCAGACGCATGTACTTGGTGGTGTCACGCTTGCCGGGATTGAGCGCGATAAGGATTTCACCGTCGGTGTTCGAGATTGTGGCGTTTGACGAGAAACCCAGGTTGATGCCGCCGTTCGGCAGGCCGATGTTGTCCAGGATGAGTTGGGTTTCGGCGGGAGGAATCACCTTGCGGATTTCGTGCTCGATGGCGGCGAAGTATTGCTCGGAGTCCTCAATACGCATGCCTTGCGGGGGATTGACGTGGAGGCGCATCTGGCCGGAGTCCACGTAGGGGAAAAAGTCTTCGCCGATGGTGAAAGTAAGGGGAAGCGAGAGGAGGATGAACCCGCCGAAGAGGATTAGGGTGATGGCTGGATTGGTGAGGCACCACTCGAGAGCGCCTTTATAGCCTTCGCGCATGCGTTCAAACTGGCGGTCAAAGCGCTGGTGCCAGCGCCACACCCAGTTACGTTTCTCTTCGCGCTGGGACTCGCCCTCGTCCTGATAGAGTCCGACCTCGGCGGGTAGAAGGAAGTGCATCATGGTGGGGACGAGGGTGCGGGAGAGGAAGTAGGAGGCCATCATGGCGAAGGCCACGGCCTCCGCGAGCGGTGTGAAGAGGTACTTGGCGGCCCCGGTGAGCAGGACGACGGGGATAAAGACGATGCAGATGGAGAGGGTGGAGACGAAGGCGGGTGCGGCGACCTGCTGGGCAGAATCGAGAATGGCGCGGACGAGAGGCTTCTTCTCGGCCATGTTGCGGTGCGTGTTTTCGATTTCTACGGTGGCGTCGTCGACCAGAATACCGACAGCGAGAGCAAGGCCCCCCAGGGTCATGACGTTGATCGTCTCGCCGAGCGCGGTGAGGATGGCGAGCGAGGTAGCAATAGAGAGCGGGATAGAGGTACAGACAATGAGGGTCGAACGCCAGGAGCCCAGGAAGAGCAGGATCATGAGACCGGTGAGGGCGGCAGCGATGGTGGCCTCACGGGCAACCTCCGAGATGGAATCACGGACGAAGATCGATTGGTCGAAGAGGGGGACGACCTTGAGGTTGGGAGGAAGACCAGCAACGACCTGAGGAATGGCCTTGATGACTCCGTCGACGATGTCAATCGTACTGGTCTGGCCGTTCTTAAGCACTGTCAGCAGGGCACTTTTTCGCCCATCCTGGCGGACGATGTTGGTCTGTTCGGCGTAGCCCTCATGGGCCGAGGCGACATCCTTGAGGAAGACAACCGATCCGTTCGCGGCGCGGATGGGAAGATCGTTGAGTGCAGCGACCTCACCGGGGGAGGAATTCAATTTGACAATGTATTCGCGGTCGCCGAGGCGGGCCGTCCCGGCGGGCAGGATGAGATTTTGCTGATTGACGGCGGTCGAAACATCGCTCGCAGAAAGGTGCTTGGCATAGAGCAGGTTCGGATCGGTATCGATCATGACCTGACGAACTTTGCCTCCGTAAGGCAGCGGGATGGCAGCACCTTTGACGCTCGAGAGGCGGGGACGGATGAAACTGATGCCGAGGTCGTAGAGGTCGGCCTCACTCAGGCCTTCCCCTGAAAGGGCGAGTTGGACGACCGGGACCGAGGAGGCGTCGTACTTAAGAATGTTGGGAGGGAAGGTTCCGGGAGGCAGAACGCGCAGCACGGTTTCGACGATGGCTGTGACCTGCGACACTGCAAGCTCAACCTTGACCGTAGGCTGGAAGTAGACGCGAATGACGGAGACACCCTGGTACGACTCGGATTCGGAGTGCTCGATATCGTTAACAGTGGTGGTAAGGGCGCGCTCGGTTACGGTGACGATGCGGCCTTCCATCTCCGCGGGAGAGAGGCCTGCGTAGGTCCAGACGATGGTGACGACCGGAATATTAATGTAAGGGAAAATGTCTTTCGGCGCCTCGATGGCGGACCCGATGCCGAGCGCGAAGAGCAGCAGCGACAGGACGACGAACGTGTAGGGTCGGCGCAGCGCGAGTTTTACGATCCACATGGAGTGTCCCTGCCTGAGGCGGCGAGCTTTATCAAAGGTTCAGCGAGGAAGCTACTCTCCTTGGATGCTCGGCACCCTTAGGAGACGCAAACAGAGCGGACGAAGACGCGACCGGTAGAGGGACCCGGTCGCCGCTTGCAAACTTTGCTTGATCGTATCGAAACTGAAAGGACGCGCCTGGACCATTACGGTGAACCAGATATGCGTATCCAATTAGGCGAACCAACGTCCGGGGACGCCGGGACATCCGGCCATTACTGCTTCTTCGCTTTCTCAAAACGCGCGTTGATCGCCGTCCAGTTCACGGTATTCCACCAGGCGGCGAGGTAGTCGGGCCGCTTGTTCTGGTATTTGAGGTAGTAGGCGTGCTCCCAGACGTCGTTGCCGAGGATGGGATAAAGGCCCTGGGAGATCGGGTTGTCCTGGTTTGCAGAGGTGACGATTTTGAGCTTGCCGCCCTCCTGTCCCTCCTTGGACCAAACGAGCCATCCCCAGCCGGAGCCAAACTGCTTAGCTGTGGTTTCGTTGAAGAGCTTCTTAAAATCTTCGAAGCTGCCAAAGTCGCTGTTGATTTGCACCTGGATGTCGCCGGTGGGTTCGCCTCCCATGTTCGGGGCCATAATCTCCCAGAACATGGTGTGGTTGACGTGGCCTCCGCCGTTGTTCTGGACAACTTTACGGACATCCTCCGGGATCCCGGGAAGGTCTTTGAGCAACTCTTCCGGGCTCTTCGAGCCGAGTTCGGGATGCTTCTCAATCGCGCCATTGAGATTGGTGACGTAAGTCTGGTGGTGCTTGTCGTGATGGAGCTTCATGGTGGCCTCGTCGATGAAGGGCTCGAGGGCGGCGTAGTCGTAGGGGAGCGGGGGAAGTTCAAAGGCCACGATGGATCTCCTTGGAGGTGAGGATGAGCAGTTACGTGAAGCCACACTCGCCGGTCTCGCGAGGTTCGGGATGTTGACAGGGAATTCCTGCAGATAAATATAGATGCGGTCTCCTTCGGCGGCGATGCTAAAGCCGGTTCGGAGGCGGCCCTTCGGTGTCGCGCTTCCTCGTTCACTGGGTATTCACGGAGGACGCGTTACCGTTGCGCCGCGTTTTGATTTCTAATCACTGCACATGGTCGACAACAAGGATTTCGTTTATGACTACGCGTGGCTGGAGGATGACGGCCCCGCGTTTGGCGCGCCAGGCGTGGAGCCGCGCTGGACCTCCAGCAAGAAGGATGCGGTCTCGACGGCTTACTCCGCGTCGAGCCAGGTGTGGTTCACGATCTCGCACGGAACCCTGAACGAGGTCTACTTTCCGACCATTGACCGCCCGCAGATGCGCGACATGGAGCTTCTGTTTACCGACGAAGAGAGCTTCTTCCATGAGGAAAAGCGCTCTTTCGAGTATGACTTTCACTACATCGACCCGGCGGCCCCGGCGGTACGGGTGTGCGCTTCAGACCTGGATGGCCGGTATACGGTGACCAAGGAGTTTGTCGCCGACCCGCACCATCCGGTCGTCCTGATGAACGTTAAGATCGCCGGGGACGAGGCCGTGCTCTCGCGGCTGAAGTGCTACGTGCTGCTGGCTCCGCACCTCGATGGCGGCGGCGCGGGAAACTCGGCGCGTTCGATCATGCTGGCGGGGAAACGCACCCTGCTCGCGTGGAAGAACGGCACATCGCTGGCGTTGGGGGCGAGTTGCGGATTCACGCGCAGTTCGTGCGGCTTTGTGGGGACTAGCGACGGCTACCAGGACCTCTCCGCGCATAAGAAGATGACCTGGCAGTTCGGGCAGGCAAGCGGCGGGAACATCGCCGTGATGGGCGAGATCGATGTGGCCAAAAACCGTGAGTTTACGGTAGGAATCGCATTGGGGACTGGACATCATGCAGCCCTCGCTGGGCTGATGCAGACGCTTTCGACACCGTTTGCGATGCATAGCCAGCGGTTTATGGAGCAGTGGCATCGGGCACAAAGTCCGAATGCGGATGCGCTCCGAGCAGCGTCGACTGACGACGGGAGCCTGGCGCGGGTCAGCCAGAACGTGATCCTGACCCACGAGGACAAGACGTACTCGGGCGCGTTTATCGCGTCGGCTTCGATTCCATGGGGAGCGTCGAAGGGCGACGACGATCTGGGTGGGTACCACCTGGTGTGGACGCGGGACATGGTGCAGTCGGCGACGGCGCTGCTGGCGCTTGGGCGGACGGAGACGGCGCGGCGGGCGCTCGTGTACCTGGCCTGTACGCAGCGGCCGGACGGGGGGTTCGCGCAGAACTTCTGGATTGACGGAACGGCGTACTGGACGGGAATCCAGCTGGACGAGGTGGCCTTTCCGATCATCCTGGCATGGCGCTTGTGGAAGGTGGACGGGCTGGGAATCTTCGACGTCTTTCCGTTCGTCGAGAAAGCGGCCTCGTTCCTGGTCCGGTACGCTCCGGTGACCCAGCAGGAGCGCTGGGAGGAGAATGCCGGGTACTCTCCTTCGACGCTGGCTGCGGTGATCTCTGCGCTGGTATGCGCGGCGGACATTGCCCAGGCATATAAGGCCGCGGAGTTGGCGCAGTTTTTGCTGACCTACGCGGATTGGATTGAAGAGCATCTGGATGAGTGGACGACGACCGACGATGGTGTCCTGATGCCGGGGGTGACGCGGCATTACATGCGCATCCGGCCACCTGCTCCAGGAGATCCCTTTCATCATCCAGACCTGCCGGCGGGGTTCATCCACCTGGCCAACCGGGAGCCAGGCGAGCAGGCGGACTTCGATGCGCGTGAGGTGATTGACGCAGGGTTTCTGGAGCTGGTGCGGTACGGGATTCGCCGCGCCGACGATCCACTCATCGTGGAGTCGCTGAAGGTGGTGGATCACTGCCTGAAGTATGAGACGCCCTATGGACCGTGCTGGCGGCGGTACAACCATGACGGCTATGGGCAGAAGAAGGATGGCGGACCGTACGATGGCTCAGGCCAGGGCCGGGCGTGGCCGCTGCTTGGAGGCGAGCGAGCGCACTTTGAGCTGGCGGCGGGAGGCGATGTGAAGTCGCTGATCGGGGCCTACGAGCGCTTTTCTTCAATCGGCGGAATGCTGCCGGAGCAGGTGTGGGATCATGCGGACCTGCCGTCGGAGGGCATGTACGAAGGCCGCTCGGCGGGCTCGGCGCAGCCTCTGGTCTGGGCGCATGCGGAGTACATCAAGCTGCTGCGGTCGGTGGCGGATGGCAAGATCTTCGACATGATCTCGGTAGTGGCGGAGCGATACGCGGTCGAGCCGGGCAAGCGGAGTTTTCGGAACACGACCGAAATTTTCCAGGTAGCGAGGCCGATCGGCGAGTTGCCCGCCGGGCACACGCTACGAATCGTGGACCGAGACCGCTTCGAGGTGGTGTACACGCTGGACAACTGGGCGACAACAACGACGGTGCCGTCGCGTGTAGCGGGATTTCCGGGGTCGTTCGCGGATGTAGCGACGCCGGTAGCTACTCCCGAGAGCTCTGGCCGGCTGATCTTTACGCTGCGCTGGCCGCCGGACGCGGGCAAGGACGACCGCTGGCTCGGGCACAATGTCGATATTGAGCTGAACAGCCCATCTTCCACTTCGGTGTCGGGGCAGGGCAAGCCGGCGGCGGCGAAGTAGGCGCGAGTACACTGAGGCAGCAGAAGGACAAGCGCAAGGCATCGAATCTCGATGAATTCGGTATGAGGATGCGGGGAGCAGAAATGAGTGAGTCTACATTGGAAATGACGTCGAAGATGACCCAGAACGATCTCGATCAGCTATCGATCAACACGTTGCGCTTTCTTGCCGTGGATGCGGTGGAGAAGGCGAACTCGGGGCATCCGGGAGCGCCGCTTGGCTGCGCGCCGATTGCCTATCTTCTTTTCACAAAATTCATGAAGTACGATCCGCAGGAGCCGAAGTGGTCGGACCGGGATCGATTTGTGTTGTCGAATGGACACGCCTCCGCGCTGCTGTACGGGGCGCTGCACCTGGCCGGGTATGACCTGCCGATGGATCAACTGGAGCAGTTCCGGCAGTGGGGATCGCATACGCCGGGGCATCCGGAGTACGGCGAGACGCCGGGCGTGGAAGTAACGACCGGGCCGCTGGGGCAGGGTCTGGCCGAGGCCGTCGGGCTCGCGATTGCCGAGAAGCATCTCTCGGCCATCTTCAATCAGGCGGGCGATACCAGCAGCGGCTACAACAGCCACACGCCGGTCGACCACTTCACCTATGTGCTCTGCGGCGATGGCGACCTGATGGAAGGCATTTCGCATGAGTCGTGCTCGCTGGCCGGGACGCTGAGCCTGGGCAAGTTGATTGTGCTTTATGACGACAACCTGATCTCACTCGACGGACCGACGGAGCTGAGCTTTACCGAAGATGTCACGAAGCGCTTCGAGGCCTACCACTGGCATGTGCAAATGGTCGATGACGGCAACGACCTGGTGGGACTTGAGAAGGCGATCCAGGCGGCCAAGGCGGAGACGACCAAGCCCTCGCTGATCCGGGTGCGCACGGTGATTGGGTACGGCAGCCCCAAGGCAGGCACGAGCAAGGTGCACGGCGAGGCGCTGGGCGCGGAGAATGTGAAGGCGACCAAGAAGAATCTGGGCTTCCCGGAGGACAAGAATTTTTACGTCCCGGAAGAAGCCGCGGCGCACTGGGGCAAGTGTATAGAGAAGGGCAAGCAGGAGCGCGAGGCGTGGGAAGCGAAGTTTGCCGCCTATAAGAAGGCCTACCCGAAGTTGGGCTCTGAGTATGACCGCACCACCTCGATGAAGCTGGCTGAGGGCTGGGAGAAAGAGATCCCGGTCTTCCCAACGGAAAAGCCGATTGCCACGCGCAATGCGGGACAGACCGTCATGAACGCGATTGCGAAAGTGGTTCCGGAGTTGTTTGGCGGCGCGGCCGACCTGACCAGCTCGACCAAGACGATCTTCAAAGATTCGCCCAGCTTTCATGTCGATCCAAAGGGACGCAACGTGTACTTCGGGGTACGCGAGTTTGGAATGATGGCTGCGGTAAACGGGATTGCGGCGCATGGAGGCTTGATTCCGTTCGGCTCAACCTTCTTTACGTTCTCCGATTATTGCCGTTCCGCGCTGCGGATGGGTGCGCTGCAGAGCTCGCACTCGCTGTACATCTTTACGCATGACTCGGTAGGCCTGGGTGAGGATGGTCCGACCCACCAGCCGATCGAGCAGCTGATGGCACTGCGAGCGATCCCACAGCTGACGGACTTCCGTCCAGCGGATGCGAACGAGACAGCAGTGTGCTGGCAGTTGGCGCTTGAGCGTCACACGGCCTGCTTCATGGCGCTGTCGCGGCAGGATCTCCCTGTGCTCGACAACGAGAAGTACAAGGTGCATGAGCGGGCGCGCAAGGGTGCGTACATTCTGGAGGAGTTTGGCAAAGACATCATCCTGGTAGCAACAGGCTCGGAGGTTGCGCTGATCATGAAGGCGGCCGAAGAACTCAAGGCGGCCGGCATTCTCGCCACGGTAGTTTCAATGCCTAGCTTCGTGGTCTTCGACGAGCAGGACGACGCATACAAGATGTCGATCTTCCCGCATGGCACACCGAAGATCTCGGTCGAAGCCGGCGCGACCATGGGCTGGTGGAAGTATATTGGCCGGGACGGGATCGCGGTTGGCCTGGATCGCTTTGGTGCTTCGGCTCCGGGAAAAATTGCAATGGAGAAGCTAGGGATCTCGGGGTCGGTCGGGGTGGATCACGCCAAGAAGCTGGGCAAGAAGTAACGTAGAGGAACACAATGGTGACTTCAGAACGCGAGATGGTTCGCAGACTGCAGGAGGACGAGGTCGAGCAGCAGGAGCGTTCGACCTCGTTGCAGTCCACGTACGAAGACAGTATTCCGCCAGACCCGGATGACTGGCACCTGGACGACTGAGGGACTCGATGAGGATTGCGATTGCGGCGGATCATGCCGGTTTTCCGCTAAAAGAAGAGGTTCGCGCCTACGTGGAGAAGCTCGGCCACGAGGTGCACGATCTGGGCGCGTTCCAGGAAGAAGCGACGGACGACTACCCTGATTTTGCCGTGCTGGTCGGCAAGGAGTTGATGGCAGGCACAGTCGATCGAGGCATCCTGATCTGCGGCTCAGGAGTGGGCGTGTGCATTGCGGCAAACAAGATGCCGGGAGTGCGCGCGTGCATGTGCCACGATACGTATTCCGCTCACCAGGGCGTGGAGCATGACGATATGAATGCGCTGGTGATGGGCGCGCGCATCATCGGTTCGGCGCTTGCGTTTGAGCTTGTGGATGCGTACCTGAAAGCTGTTTTCGGAGCGACGGAAGAGCGGCTCATGCGACGTCTCAATAAGGTGAAGGCGATTGAGAAGCAGTATATGCCGGATGCAAGAGGAACCATTCTCGGCACATAACGTTCTCTTCCGGCGATGATAGGAACTTCGTTCCGGGCCGAGACTCTTTTCATCGGACGCATCCCGATCCTTCCTTTCGCATCGAATGGCCTATGAGTGAACAGACATCGGGACGAGTGTGGTTTATCACGGGAGCCTCCACAGGCTTCGGCCGAGAACTTGCAGAACAAGTGCTGGCAGCGGGCGATAAAGTCGTAGCGACGGCCCGGAAGCCGGAGCAGCTGGCCGAACTTGCGAAGCAGTATCCGGAGACGGCTTTGACTCTCCCTTTGGACGTGATGGAGCAGACCGC
>CAXTQE010000137.1:0-7353 GCA_964246225.1 uncultured Acidobacteriaceae bacterium
TCCTTGGGCGGGCCGGTGCGGCGGGACCGGACGTTTTACTTTGGGAACTTCGAGCAGCGGCAGCTGAACCAGTCGGGGATTATTACGATTACACCGGGAAATGCAGCGGCGATCAACACGGTCCTGGCGGCGAAGGCGTACCCGGGGCAGATGCTGGGCGTGAACTCCAGTACGCCGACGACGATCTATGCGAATCCGGTTCGGGCAAGTAATTTCTTTGCCAAGTTGGACGAGCGGGTGAGCGACCGGGATGAGTTGAGTGTGCGCTATAGCCTGTACCACGTGAGCAGCTTGAACTCGCGCGGGGTGGGCGGGCTGAGCTATACGAGCGCGGCGGCGGGGCTTACGGATCTGGACCAGACGGTGGCGGTGAGCAACATTTTGACGCTGACGCCGCATACGGTGAACGAGACGCGCGGGCAGTTTACGAACAGCAATCTGCAGGCTCCGGTGAACGATGCGGTGGGGCCGGCGGTGTCGATTTCCGGCGTGGCGGCGTTTGGGACGTTGTCTGGTTCTCCGACGGCGCGGTATGACCGGCTGTATGAGGTGGTCGACAACGTGTCGCACCAGGCGGGGCCGCATGCGCTGCGGGTGGGTGCGGATTTCCTGTTCAACGACCTGACGATTACGTTTCCGATGTCGAACCGCGGAAGCTATGCGTTTTCGTCGCTCGCGAACTTTCAGAAGGGCGTGTACAGCACGTTTACGCAGTCGTTTGGGAACTACGTGGTGCCGCAGACGAACCCGAACATCGGGTTCTACGGGCAGGACGAGTGGAAGGTGAATGCGAAGCTGACGTTGAACGCGGGGGTGCGGTACGACCTGCAGTTTTTGAAGGCGATCGATACGGATACGAATAACGTTTCGCCGCGATTCGGGTTTGCGCTGGCGCCGTTTCGGAGTGGAGGGACGGTGGTGCGGGGCAGCTTTGGCTTGTTCTATGACCGGGTGCCGCTGCGTGCGCTCTCGAATGCGCTTGAGTCCGATGGGAACACGACGGCGATCAACGCGAATACGTTTACGACGGTGGCGTTGTCCTATGGGCAGGCGGGCGCGCCGGTGTTTCCGAAGATCGATGCGGGGTATACGGCGACGACGATTCCGACGAATCTGCGGCTGAGTTTGAGCACGATGGACCCACACATTCAAAATGCGTACTCGCTGCAGACGAGTCTGGAAGTAGATCAGCAGTTGACGCCGAGGAGCGATGTGGCGATCAGCTACCAGCATCTGCGCGGGGAACATCTGCTGATCTCAGTGAATTTGAATACGCCGACGTGTTATGCGTCGGTGGACCCGGTGAACCTGTGCCGGCCGAACCCGGCGTATGCGAACAACAAGCAGTATCGGTCGGCGGCGGACTCGTATTATGACGGGCTGTCGGTTTCGTATGTGCAGCGGCCGGTGCGATGGGGGAGCTGGCGGGTGTCGTATACGTGGTCGAAGGCGATCGACGATGTGAGTGAGTTCTTCTTCTCGTCGCCGGTGAACAACTTCAATCTGCGCGAGGATCGGAGTTTGTCGGACGACGATCAGCGGCAGCGGGTGGTGTTCGATGCGACGGCGCATACGGCTTTGGGGCCGGCGTCGAATCTGGCGGAGCGGCTGACGCATGGGTTCCTGCTGAGCGGGGTGTTGCAGTATTACTCGCCGCTGCCGTTCAACGTGACGACGGGGCAGAACAGCGTGCAGACGACCGCGCTGCGGCCTTGCGCGCCGGGGTATGTGCTGAGTGCGACGGCGGCGAATACGTGTGCGAACGCGTTGCCGGGAACGCTGATTGGAAGGAATGCGGGCGTGGGCTTTGACAGCTTTACGCTGAACGCGCGGCTGAGCCGGACGTTTGCGCTGGGGGAGCGGGTGCGGCTGGAGGGAATCGCGGAGGCGTTCAACGCGCTGAACCGGAGGAACAACCAGATTCCGAATGGGACGTTTGGGACGGGGGTGTATCCGGGTGCGCCGAGCGCGACGTTTGGGCAGGCGACGGCGGTCGGGGATCCGCGGAGTGTGCAGTTGGCGGCGCGGGTGAATTTCTAGGGCAAGGGCGATTCAACGACGGAGCTTCGGCTCAAGGAAGGAGAGTGAGATGACTGACGGAACGATGGATCGTTCGGCAGCAACGGCCCAGAGAACAAAGGGTCTGGAGTATCGCGTGGTCTGGCGGTGGCATTTCTATGCTGGACTGTTCTGCATTCCGTTTGTTCTCTGGCTTTCGGTGACAGGAACGATCTTTCTGTTTCATCCGCAGATCCAGGCGTGGCTCGACCGGCCGTATGACCATCTTGCGGTGACGGGCGCGGGAGCGGCGGTCCACGAGCAGGTGAAGGCGGCGCTGTCCGCGATTCCGGGTGCGGGGCTTGAGGCGTATCAGCTTCCGGCCGATGCGCACTCGCCGGCGGAGGTGCTGGTGCTTCGTGGGCGGCGGGAGTATCGCGTGTATGTCGATCCGGGGACGGCGCAGGTGCTGAAGGTCGACGATGAGGACCGGCGCGTGGACAAGTTTATGGCCCGGCTGCATGGTGAGCTGCTGCTGGGGGATTGGGGGTCGTGGGCGGTCGAGCTGGCGGCTTCCTGGGCCGTGGTGATGGTGGTTACGGGCCTGTTTCTGTGGTGGCCGCGAACGGCGCGAGGGCTGGGCGGCGTGCTGTATCCACGGCTGCGCCAAGGCAAGCGGACGTTCTGGCGCGACCTGCATGCGGTGACGGGGATCTACGTGTCGGTGTTTGCGCTGTTTCTGCTGTTCACGGGACTGCCCTGGGCAAAGGGTTGGGGCGGCTATCTAAAGGCAGCGCGGCGAGTTACGGGAAGCGTGGCCGCGAAGCAGGACTGGACCACCAGCAGTGCGGCGGACAAGGCGGCGCGGGCTGAGGCGAGCGATGCGATGGCAGGGATGAATATGGCGTCGCACGACGCAGGCCGGGCCGGAGATGGAGCCGCAGCGGTCTCCTATGGAGCGATCGATCGGATGGTGGCGACGGTGGCTCCCTTGGCCTTGACGCATCCGGTGCTGGTGTCTCCGCCGAAGCGAACGGGAGGAGACTGGACGGCGAAGTCGGACACGCGGGACCGGCCGCGGCGAGTGGATCTGGTGCTCGATGGGAGGACCGGCGCGGTGGTGAGCAGGAAGGATTTCGGTCAGAAGCGTTGGCTGGATCGAGTGATCGGCACGGGCATCGCGGCGCATGAGGGCCAGTTGTTCGGGTTGGCAAATCAGCTGCTTGGGTTGATGACCACATGCGGCCTGGTGATGTTGAGCGTAAGCGGCCTGGTGATGTGGTGGCGGCGACGGCCGGAGGGTGTGCTGGGCGCGCCGGTGCTGGTGCGCCGGATGCCGTACTCGGGTGGTTTGATTGCATGCCTGGTGCTGTTTGGCCTCTACATGCCTTTCCTGGGTGGGTCGATGATCCTGGTGGGTCTGATGGAGCGGCTAGTGCTGCGCCGGATTCCGGCGAGCCGGCGCTGGCTTGGACTGGGGATGGAGAGTGCTTGAGTATGGAGAGCACTTTCTTTGGCGAAACAATTCTGAAAGACTAACGGCATGAGCACAGCGGCTGGCGCAGTAGAGACGGCGACGAAGGTACTGACGGACAGGATCAACCGGATTGAGGTCTCGGCGACGATGGCGATTACGGCCGAGGCGTTGCGGCTGAAGGCGACCGGGATTCAGCTTTCGGATTTTGGCGCGGGTGAGCCGCACTTTGAGACGCCGCAGCATATTAAGGATGCGGCGATTGAGGCGATCCAGAAGGGATTTACGCGTTATACGGCGGTGCCGGGCGTGCCGGAGGTGCGAAAGGCGATCGTTGCGCGGCACAAGGCGGACTTCGGCACGGACTATGCGGTCGATGAATGCGTGTTTACGACGGGTGGGAAGCTGGCGCTGTTCAATGCGATGCAGGTGCTGGTGGACCATGGCGACGAGGTGATTCTGCCGGTGCCGTACTGGGTTTCGTTCAAGGACATTATTCAGTATGCGGGTGGCGTGGTGAAGTATGTCGAGACGGAGGAGAGCGCGAACTTTCGCCTGACGGCGGCGATGATTGAGGCCGCGATGACGGAGCGGACGAAGGCGATTGTGCTGAATACGCCGAGCAATCCTTCGGGGGCGGTGGTGTCGGCGGAGGACCTGGAAGCGATTGTGCGGCTGGCGCACCGGCGGGGGGTGTATGTGCTGCTCGACGAGTGTTATGTGTACCTGAACTTTGAGGGCAAGCCGGTGAGCGGGGCTTCGTTTACCGACTGCAAGGAGCATGTGGTGGTGCTGGGGTCGCTCTCGAAGACGTACGCGATGACGGGCTGGCGGGCGGGGTTTGCGCTGGGGCCGAAGGCAATTGTTGCGGCGATGAGCAAGCTGCAGTCGCAGTCGACGTCGAACGCGGCGAGCATGGTGCAGCGGGCGGCGATTGCGGCCGTGAGCGGGCCTCAGGAGTGCGTGGCGGAGATGCGGGCGGAGTATATCGAGCTGCGGGACCGGGTGCTGGCGGGGTTCAAGACGATTCCGGGGCTGACGTGTACGGTGCCGGAGGGCGCGTTTTATGTGTATCCGAATGTGAGTGCGTTTTTCGGCAAGGGCGGTGTTCGGAGCGCGGCGGACGTGGCGGCGCGGCTGCTGAGCGAGGCGCATGTGGTGGTGGTGCCGGGCGAGGCGTTTGGGACGGCGGAGCATATCCGGCTGTCGTATGCGGTTTCGGCGGGCGTGATCGACGAGGGCGTGGAGCGGATGCGTGGGTGGTTTGCGGGGCTTTAGTCTTTTCGGCCGAGGCGGGGATTCCTATATTGGACTTTCGGTGTAGCGGACCTGACGATTATTTAATTGGCAATCCGGCGCATTCCGCTACCATGAAGCTCATGAGTATGGATGGTGTTCGGTTTGCTCCAGTGATTTTGGCGGGCGGCAGTGGGACGAGGTTCTGGCCGCGGAGCCGGAGGGCGCGGGCGAAGCAGGTGCTGGCGCTTGATGGCAGCGAGACGATGATTCAGCAGACGCTAAGCCGGTTGCTTCCTGTATCGAAGGCAGAGGACGTTTGGGTGGTGACGAACCGGTGGCTGGAGAAGACGGTGTGCGAGCAGATGCCGAAGCTCGAGCCGGATCATATCTTGAGTGAGCCGAAGCCGCGAAACACGGCTCCCGCGTGCGCCTTGATGGCGTTTCTGCTTGAGAAGACGGATCCGGAGATTGTGATGGGGGTGTTTCCGTCCGATCACGTCGTGACGAACAAGGCCCGGTTCGCGAAGGTGATTGAGGCGGGGGTTCGACTGGCTGCGGCGGGCGAGAACATTGTTGTTCTGGGCGTTCCTCCTACCCGCATCGAGACTGGCTATGGGTATGTGGAACAGGGGCAGGAGCTGACGCCGGAGGCTGAGGGTGCGGTTCCGGTGCGGCGGGTGAGGCGCTTCCGCGAGAAGCCGGACTATACGACAGCGGAAAAGTTTATTGCGGCGGGGAATTTCGCATGGAATGGTGGGATCTTTTTATGGCGGGCGCAGACGCTGGCCAATGCCGTGCGGGAGCATGCTCCGGAGATGGCTCCGATTCTCGCGACGATTGTGGCCGCGGCGGGCACACCGGAGTTCGACCGCGTGTTCGCGGAAGAGTACCCGAAGTGCGAGAACATCTCGGTGGACTATGCGATTCTTGAGCCGCGATCGCTGAAGGGTGAGGCGCGCAACGGGATCTTCTGCCTGCCGGCGGACTTTGGCTGGAATGACCTGGGGTCATGGGCTTCGCTGCATGAGCATCTGGGCTCGAGCAACGACGAGAATGTGCTGGATGGGCCGACAAACGGTCTTGCGGCGATTCAGTCCAAGGGCAACTACGTGTATGCGCCGGGCAAGATGGTGGCTCTGCTGGGGGTGGACGGGCTGGTGGTGGTCGAGACGCCGGACGCGCTGCTGATTACGACGCGCGACCGGTCGCAGGATGTGAGCAAGATTGTGAAGCTGGTGCATGAGGGCATGGGCCGGGAAGAGCTGATTTAGCGTTTCGTTGTTGGAGCTTAGGATGGGTGCAGTTAAGTTTGGAACCGATGGCTGGCGGGGCATTATCGCCGATGATTTCACGCACGAAAATGTGCGAGTGGCGGCGCGGGCGATTGCGCACTACGTGCTGGCCGAAGAAGACGCGGCGCGTGGGGTGTGTATTGGCTGGGATACGCGGTTCAAGTCGCAGGTTTTCGCACGGGTGGTGGCGGAGGTGCTGGCCGGGGCCGGTATCCCGGTGCAGCTTGCGGATCGGGTGACGCCGACTCCGGCATTGAGTTTCGCGGTGCGCGGACGTGGCGCGGCGGGCGGCGTGATGATTACGTCCAGCCATAATCCGGCGGAGTGGAACGGAGTGAAGTATAAGGCGAGCTATGGCGGCTCGGGCAAGCCGTCGATTATTGCTGCGATTGAGACGTATCTGGACAAGCCGCTGACCAGCACTTCTCCGGCAAAGATCGAAGAGGTAGATTTTAATCCGCCTTACCTAGCCGCGATCGAGGGCTTTGTAGATTTACCGGCAATTCAGGCGTCGGGGTACCGGTTCCTGATCGACTGCATGTACGGGGCTGGGCGAGGGGTGATCGCGGGGATTTTTGCCCGGGCTGGGGTGCCGTACGTGGAGATGCGGGCGGAGATCAACCCTGCATTCCCGGGGATCAACCCCGAGCCGATCATGCCGCATATCCGCGAGACGCAGAAGCGGGTGGTCGAAGAAGGTTGCGTTGCGGGGCTGGTGACGGACGGGGATGCGGACCGCATCGGTGCGGTCGATGAGCACGGCAACGTGGTGGATGCGCACAAGATCTTTGCGATTCTGCTGAAGTGGCTGCTTGAGCGCAAGGGGTGGCCGGGCGACGTGACGCGTGCGTTCAACACGACGCTGATGCTGGACCGGATCGCGGCGAAACACGGCCGCAAGCTGCATGAGCATGGCATCGGCTTTAAGTATGTGTGCGACCTGATGTTGACGGAAGACATTCTGATCGGCGGCGAAGAGTCGGGTGGCGTGGGCATCAGCCGGCATCTGCCGGAGCGGGATGGGATGCTGAACAGCCTGCTGCTGGCGCAGGTGATGACGGACGAGAAGAAGACGCTGGGTGAGCTGGTGGCTTCGTTGCAGGAGGAATTTGGCGAGCATCAGTATGGGCGCATCGACATGCACATCGAGGAGATGCTGAAGCAGGGTGCGATTGCGCGGGCTCGTGCCGTGAAGGCGGGCGAGGTTTTTGCGGGCATGAAGGTACTGCGCGTTGAGACTCTGGACGGCATCAAGTTTTTTCTTGAGAATACGGCTTGTTCCGGAAAGCCCAACGCAGCGGAGACGTGGCTTTTGCTGCGGGCGAGCGGAACGGAACCTTTGTTGCGGGT
>CAXTQE010000137.1:7453-9115 GCA_964246225.1 uncultured Acidobacteriaceae bacterium
CATACCGGGATGGGAGACGTACACGATTCCGCATGGTGTACGGGCGATGGACATTATCCGGTCGCTGCGACCGGACCTGACGGCGGACGAGGTGGCTCAGGCTCTGCGCATGATTGAAGATCTGGAGATAGCAGATACTGCGGATCTGAAAGTACTTGCGGGCGTGAGGGATCTGTTGGGAGCGCTGCCTCCGGAGCGCTGGACCATTGTTACGTCGGCGACGCGCAGGCTCTTGCTGGGACGGCTCAAGGCCGCGGGTCTGCCGTACCCTGACGAGTTGATCACCGCGGACGACGTGGTGCAGGGCAAGCCACATCCAGAGCCGTATCAAAAAGGGGCGGCGATGCTGGGACTGTCGTCCGGCAACTGCGTGGTGGTGGAGGATGCGCCTAACGGAGTAGGCGCCGGGGTCGCCGCTGGAAGCCGAGTGATGGGTGTGCTTGGAACCCATGAGGCCAGGGATCTGTATGCCGCGGGCGCGGAGTGGGTGGTGAGTTCGCTGGGCGAAGTGGAGGTGAAGTCAGAAGAAGCGGGATTAGAGCTGCGGTTTGAGGCGGTTGAGCGATAGCCCCTGCATCAGGGCAAGTTACGGCTGCGCAGGATTGCTTCCACATGCAGGAGGTCGTCTTCGATGTCGACGCCGACAGTGTCGTGTTCGGTAAGAGCGACGTGAAGGGCGAGTCCGTTTTCTAGCATGCGCAGTTGTTCGAGGCGCTCGGTAAGTTCGAGGGGGCTCGGCTCCCAGCTGTGAAACTGGTTCAGGGCTGCGGCTCGATAGGCATAGAAGCCGAGATGTTTGTAGATGGGCGATCCGGTTTTGTCACGGTGGAAGGGAATGGTCGAGCGCGAGAAGTAGAGGGCGCGGCCATTCTGAGCGGTAACGACCTTAACAGTATTTGGGTTGCCGATCTGATTGGCGGGGCAAAGGACCTTTAGTGTAGTTGCATCCACGTGCGGGAGGCGGAAGGGAGCGAGCAGGGCAGTCAGATGTTCAGGCCGGAGCAGCGGCTCGTCGCCTTGAAGGTTGACGTAAATCTCGGCTGGGTGGCGTTGGGCTACGGCGTGCACGCGATCGGAGCCGCTGGGGAGGTCGGGCGAGGTGAGCTCGACGGGCCAGCCATGCCTTTGGCAGAGCTCAGCCACCTCGCTTGAGTCGGTGGCGACGAGAAGATGATCGAGCTGCGGGCAGGCACGCGCGGCTTCGTAGACCCAGGCGAGCATGGGACGGCCGGCGATCTCGCGCAGCACTTTCCGAGCGAGGCGCGTGGAGGCGAGACGAGCAGGAATGACGCCCAGAGTGCGTAGAGGGTGCATAAGCCTAATTCTTCCATGCCGGAGGTTTGTGGCGGCGGAGCAGATGCGGTCTGCAGACGTTTGACCTGCGTTCCCGTCCTTCGTATCATCGAGGGAGTGCCCGACGTCCAGAAGCTTTGTGGCTCGGTATTTGGTGTCGCCTCACCACGGCGGTGTAGCTCAGATGGTTAGAGCGACGGACTCATAACCCGTAGGTCGACAGTTCGATTCTGTCCACCGCCACCAGTCCGGCTGTTACGCCTCGCACAAAGATCATAAGAAACCTTTTTCGGATACTGAATGCCGCGCCCCTAAGGGGCTGTTAGGAACTTTCCATAGCTACGTCGACGAGTCTTGCTGTCATGAGGA
>CAXTQE010000138.1:0-9013 GCA_964246225.1 uncultured Acidobacteriaceae bacterium
GTTGCGGCTGCGGGCGCGAGCCAGAGCGGTGTGGGAATCCGGCATGAGGAGGAGGGTGAGGTCGGGCTGAAGGTTGCCGCAGAGGGCGTGGTGGAGAGCGAGGATGGGCGCGGAGCCGAGCTGGCGGCCGAAGCCCTGGTAAGCCTCGGAGGAATCGGTGTAGCGGTCGCAGAGGACGACGGAGCCGGCGTCGATGGCGGGTTCGATGATTTCGGCGATGGACTGGGCGCGGTCGGCGAACATGAGGGCGAGCTCAGTCATGGGAGTGATAGGGGATTGGGCGCGGGAGTCGAGCAGGAGGGTGCGCAGGCGGTCTCCGAGGGCGGTGCCTCCGGGCTGGCGAAGGGCGATGACCGGATGGCCGCTGGCGCGGAGGTGGGCTTCGAGAAGGCGGAGCTGGGTGGTTTTGCCGGAGCCGTCCAGGCCCTCGAAGGTGAGGAAAAAGCCGCGTACCATGTGGCTAGTCTAGCGGCTTGGGCGGTAGGGTGCTCCTGCGGGTAAGGAGCTTTCCGGGGCTTGTTGGCGGCGTGAACGTGAGTAGAGGCCGGTTCTGTAGCGATTCGAGTCACGGCTCATGTTTTTGGTGAGATTGCCGATAAGGAGGAGAGATGAAGATTGCCGGCATGAGGATCGATCAGCGTTGGCTACGATGGACCGGTTTGGCGGGGAGGATTGGGCTGCTCCTGCGCTGGTTTTGCGAGTGGCTGGCCGAGAGGAACGGGAGAGCCGAAGCAGGGGCGGCCGAGTGCGTCGAAGCTGAAGCGCTGGATGCGCGGGGAGCGGAAGTTGGTGCAACCCTCGCCGGGGGCGGGGTTGGCGTGGTAGATGATCCAGTCTTCCTGACCGTTGGGGGATTGGAAGAAGCCGTTGTGTCCAGGGCCAAATGCATTGGCGGCAGGGTCGGTGGAGAGAAAGGGATGGTCGAGCTTGGTCCAGGACTTTTTGTCGAGGGGATCGGCTTCGAGCGAAGCTTCAAGGGCGCCGAGTGTGTAGAAGTCGGTCCAGCAGCCGGAGGCGGAGAAGACGAGGAACATCTTGTTGCCGTGAGCGAGGAACTCGGGTCCTTCGTTGACCTTGACATGGCGGTTGGGGAGGTCACCATGCTTCTCCCACGGGTATTTCGGCTTGGCGATCTCGATGCGCTTGGAGTCAATGGTCCACGGATTGCTCATGTGAGCGATGTAGAGTCGTTGTTCGTCGTCGCTTCCTCCCTTCCAGCCGGACCAGACGAGGTAGTGCTGGCCGCGGAGCTCGAAGGTGGTTGGATCGATGGCCCACTTGTTGCTCGGGTCGGTGATCTGGCCTTTAAGCGTCCAGGTTCCTTCGAGGGGATCGCTGCTCGGGTTTTCGACGACGTAGAGGCGGTGGGAGGCGTTGTCACCGGAATCGGCGGCGAAGTAGATGTACCACTTGTCATCCCAGCGGTGGAGCTCAGGCGCCCAGAGTTCGTTGGACCAGGGATGGCCAGGTTCGGGAGTCCAGACGACTTTCCTTTCGGCGTGGCGGAGGTCGGTGATGTCGGCGGTCTTGCGCAGGGTGAGATGAGTACCGGAGGTGTTCGAGTAGAAGTAGAAGCCGTTCCACAGGACGACCCAGGGATCGGGACCGCTTTGAAGGAGGGGGTCGGTGAAAGTGCCGGAGGATGGGGAGTTTTCCAGCTGGGAGTTCGGGGAAGTGAACTGTGCTGGACTGGAGCAGGCTGCGACGAGAAGGGCTGCGACGAAGGTGAGAGAGGAGGATGGGAACTTCATCGAGGCTTGCTCCTGTGTGCTGTGGGAGGTTGTGAGCAGGATGGCACGATCAGTACGGGTCCGGAACCATAGCAAGCTGCCTGTTCAGCCATATTCGACGGCCGGACAGTTGTGACGCAGCGACGCGCGACAGAACGCCTGCTTGGGGATCGCGACGGGAAGTGCATGACTGGCCATTTTTGTCAGTATTTGATCCGCGTGGAACTTCCTCCCTTGCGTCTGCGTAGACTAGCTGACAGCAGAGATAAGTACTTCTTCTGTTCGGAGGATTGTCATGTTCTGTCTGCAGTGCGGCCATTCGTCTGTGTCCGAGGTCAACTTCTGTTCCGTCTGCGGCGTCGCTACTGAGAAGCCGGCAGGCCTGAGCCGGCAACGGCTTGTCCGGCCACGTCATCCGCGCGCCATCGCTGGTGTCTGCTCCGGGATTGCGCTCTTTTACGGCTGGAATGTCAATGTGGTGAGAATCCTGTTCGCGATCTTCACGTTCCTCACCACGGGAGTCGGTATTCTGGTCTATGTGGCAGCATGGCTGCTGCTTCCTGAATCACAGTACGCGCTCGAGCCCGGCAGCCGCACTAGCTCTCTAATATAAGTGCCGCCCGCCTGACCAGCTTCACGAGGAGTTCACCATAGCAGCAGCTGCCGTCAACCCGCGCCCTTTTGCCTACCGGCAACGCCTGCTGTGCTGCGACCAGACGCCGCTCTCGAACCTGGCTGAGGCGCACGGAACACCGCTCTATGTCTACTCGCAGCGTCACATCCTGGGCAGGCTCGCTTTGTTTGAGGAGGCGCTCGCAGGAGTGCCGCACACACTTTGCTATGCGGTAAAGGCGAACTCTTCACTGGCGCTGCTAAAGCTCCTGGCGGCACAGAATGTGGGCTTCGATATCGTCTCCGGCGGGGAGCTTGCGCGGGTGGTCCGATCCGCCAAACGTGCGGTGGGGAAGACTGTCTTTGCGGGAGTGGGCAAGCAGATTGCTGAGATCGACGCCGCCCTCCAGTCCGGAATTTTGCTCTTCAATGTGGAGTCCGAGGCCGAGCTTGGGCTGATTGCCTCCCGTGCGGAACTGCTCCAACTGCCGGCCCGATTTTCGCTGCGAGTCAATCCGGATGTCTTTGCTGAGACACATCCTTATATTTCCACCGGGCTGAGCGCGCATAAGTTTGGAGTGGACATCCATTCGGCGCGTGCGATGTATCGGAAGGCGGCGCGCTCGAAGTGGCTGGTTCCGGCCGGCGTGAGCGTGCATATCGGGTCGCAGATTCGGGCGGTCGATCCTTTCGGAGCGGCGCTCGATCGAGTGGCGACCCTGGTGCGTGAACTTCAGGCCGATGGACTTAGCCTCGAGTACATCGATGCCGGGGGAGGCTTGGGGATCGAATACACGGATGGGCCGTTCGATCCCGCGGCCGCCGTCGCGGCCTATGCGGAGCAGGTGATCTCGGCGACCGCCGGTCTCGGTCTCCATCTGCTGATTGAACCGGGTCGTTTCCTGGTGGCACAGGCGGGCGCACTGGTGACCACCGTGTTGAACGTGAAGAAGAATGGCGAGAAGACGTTTGTAATTACGGATGCGGGCATGAACGATCTGATCCGCCCGGCGCTCTACCAGGCTCACCACCAGATTGTTCCGGTTCGGCAGGCTGGCGCGGCGGGGAAGCGGGCGGTCGATGTGGTGGGGCCGGTGTGCGAGTCTGGAGACTTCTTTGCGCGCGACCGGGAGCTTCCGCCGGTCAGACCGGGCGACCTGCTCGCGATCCTGGATGCCGGGGCGTATGGAATGAGCCTCAGCTCGAACTACAACACGCGGCCGCGACCGGCGGAGGTTCTGGTGGACGGCGCTTCGGCTCGGTTAATTCGTCGGCGCGAGACGGAGCGGGACCTGTTTGCTCCCGAGCTTGTCTGACCGGCGCAGCGGGGGTGCCGATGGCCGCACCGGACGGCTTGTACCTGCTAGAATCCGGAAGTCGCGTGAGCCTCGCTCCGCGCCATTACTTTCCGAGGTAGACCATGTCCGGCCACAGTAAATGGGCGACCATCAAACATAAAAAGGGTGCCGCGGATGCCAAGCGCGGCAAGGTGTTTACCCGCCTAATCAAGGAAATCACCATTGCCGCAAAGTCGGGCGGAGGCGATCCGGACGGTAATCCGCGGCTGCGCACTGCGATTCTGGCGGCCAAGGCGGAGAATATGCCGGCAGACAACATCAAGCGTGCGGTTCAGCGCGGTACCGGCGAGCTCGAAGGGCTCTCCTACGACGAGATCACGTATGAGGGGTACGGCCCGGGCGGTGTGGCGATCATCGTCGACGTGCTGACAGATAACAAGAATCGCGCGGTAAGCGAGATTCGGCATGCCTTTTCAAAGAACGGCGGCAACCTGGGCGCGGAGGGTGCGGTCTCCTGGATGTTTTCGAAGAAGGGTGTTTTCTCGATTGAGAAAGACGCGGCCGACGAAGACAAGCTGATGGAGATTGTGCTCGAGTCGGGTGCCGAAGACCTGAACGATGAGGGCGAGTACTGGGAGATTTTGAGCGATCCGAAGGACTTCGAGGCGGTTGGCGATGCCTTGAAGGCGGCCAAGATCAAGACCGAAACCGCCGAGGTAACCAAGATCGCGAGCACCTATACCAAGCTTGAAGGCACGCAGGCCAATGCGATGATGCGTCTGCTTGAAACGATCGAAGATCTCGATGATACGCAGAACGTGTATTCGAACTTTGACTTCGATGAAGCGCAGATGGCCGGCTGACCCAGTGAAGATTTTCTTAGCTGCACTAAGCCTGGTCTGTGTTGTGGTGAGTGCTCCTGCGCAGCAGGCTGCTCTCGGGAACCCGCTGGAATCCGCCTCTTCGCGTCAGCCGTGGGAGGTTGGGGCGATCTTCCAGGGCGGTGTTGGGATTACTGACGATCGGGATGGATTCCGGTTTCTCCAGGCTGGTGTGCACGCCGGGCGTGTGCTGACCAATAACTTCGGCAGCGGGGTTCTGCGCGGTAATTTCGAGTATGCGGTAGAGCTGTTTCCGTATTGGGAGTCGCTCACGCCGGTATTTCCTCGGGTAAGTTGCCAGCAGGTGCAGGGGACTGCGGTGCTTTCCTGCTCGCAGCCCTATAACGTGGGCGGCACATTTCACGGTGTGACCGTGACGCCGATTATCTTGCGCTGGAATTTTGCTCGGCATGGGCGGTTTACGCCCTGGGCGCAGGCTGCCGGCGGGCTGCTGTGGACAAATCATAAGTACCCGTCCTACGGCAACACCGACGTGACGAACTACACGGAGAACGGGCCGAATGGCGAGACCAGCGTGTGGAACTTCACTCCGCAGGGCGGCGTGGGCTTTCACTACTTCGTGCGGCCTGATCGCTCCATCGATTTCAGCGCGAACGGCGAGCATATTTCGTCGGCCTCGCTGGGCGACCGCAACCCGGGCGTAAATGCCAGCGTGCAATTTTCTGTTGGCTACAGCTGGTGGAAGTAAAGCGCACCATGGTTTCGGAGCCCATTCTCGAGTGTGTTCCAAATTTTTCTGAAGGTGTCGATACGAAGATCGTGCGCCAGATTGTGGCGTCGATGCGCGTTGAAGGGGTGCGCCTGCTGGACTACTCGCTGGACGGAGACCACAATCGCTCGGTGGTGACGATTGCCGGTAATCCTGCCGCGGTGGTAGAGGCTGCCACCCTGGCTGTGGGCAAGGCGGCCCAGCTGATCGATTTGACGGCGCAGACCGGGGTGCATCCGCGGATTGGGGCGGCGGATGTGGTGCCGTTTGTGCCGGTGTCGGGGATTTCACTGGCGGATGCGGCGACGCTGGCGCGGCAGGCGGGTCTGCAGATCTGGCGACGGTTTGGGGTGCCGGTGTACTTTTACGGCGCGGCGGCGGGGCGGCCGGACCGGGTGCTGCTCGAGGATGTGCGGCGCGGGCAATTTGAGGGCCTGCGTGAGGCGGTGCTCAAGGATTCGTCGCGGCGGCCGGATGTGGGTGGGCCGGAGCTACATGTCTCGGCGGGAGCGAGCGCGGTGGGGGCGCGGGAGTTCCTGATCGCGTACAACATCTCCCTGGGGGCTTCAGCCGACATTTCGCATGCGCGAGCGATTGCGCGGGACCTGCGGGGGGCTTCCGGCGGGATGCATGGCGTGAAGGCACTTGGGGTGCTGGCGAACGGCAGGCCGCAGGTGACAATGAACGTGACGAACTTTGTCCGGACGCCGATGGCTGAGGTGCATGCGGCGGTGCGGCGGCTGGCCCAGGAACATGGCACGGCGATCTCCGATGGTGAGCTGATCGGCCTGATTCCGGAGGCTGCTTACGAGGCGGGGGCTTTGTGGCTGCAGGAGATTCCAGGGTTTGACCCGGCCGAGAAGATTTTGGAGCGGCGGCTTCAGCAGCCGATGGAATGGCCGGTGGTTTATGCGTGAACTGTTTGTTCAGCTGGAGCATGTTTCGGTCGTCCGCGGTGGACGCACGGTGCTCGACGAGGTGGACCTGGCGATCTCGGCGGGGGAGCAGGTGGCTTTGCTGGGGCCGAATGGCTGCGGCAAATCGACTCTGCTGAAGACAATGACGTGCGAGCTGTATCCGCTGGCCAAGCCGGAGACCAAGGTGCGCCTGTTTGGGCGTGAGCGTTGGGATTTGACCGAGTTGAAGAAGCGGCTGGGCGTGGTCCAGAACGACATTCCGGGCAAGCCGATGCTGAAAAATACGGGGCGCGAGGCGATCCTGACGGGCTTCTTTTCAAGCTCGACGCTGTGGCCGAACCTGGAGATCAGCTCCGAGATGCGGGATCGGGCGGAGGCGATGCTGGCGGTCGTTGGCGGCCAGGCGCTGGCGGAAAAGCTGTTTGGCGAGATGTCTGCCGGGCAGCAGCGGCGAATTTTGATTGGGCGGGCGCTGGTAGCGTCGTCGGGGTGCCTGCTGCTCGATGAGCCCTCAAATGCGCTGGATCTGCAGGCACAGCGGACCCTGCGGGACCTGCTGATTCAGCTGGGGGAAGGAGGGACGACGATGCTGCTGATTACCCACCAGGTGGCGGATATTATCCCGGCGATGGACCGCGTGCTGCTGATGCAGCAGGGACGGCTGGTAGAGGATGGAAGCCGTGCGGAGTTGCTGACAGCGGAGAGGCTTGGCGCGCTGTTTGAGACGCGGGTGTCGCTTGCCGAACGGGACGGCTTCTACCACGCTTGGTAACCGAACAGACTCCTTGGTGTCCAGAAGCAAGGACGAGCAAGCTTGTCTCAGCGCTGGGCCGGAGGAGGGATGACAGAGGTTTGGAGCTTGACGAGTTCGGGTTCAGGGAACCGGGTGGGGCCTAGGACGGCGATGCGAGGCAGAGGGCCGCGGACCATCGCGACCTCGTCACAGGCGTAGAGACGGGGGCAGGTCTGGCAGTCTTTGTAGATTTTGTCAGGCAGGGCCGTGCGGTCGGAGACGCGGAAGCCGAAGTGAAAGAAGAAGTCGGGGATGCGGGTAAACAGGCAGACGCTGGTGACGCCCTGGTAATCGGCCTCCGTGAGCAGCGCGCGAAGGAGTTTGCCGCCGGCGCCTTGGCCCTTGGCTTCGGGTTTAACGACGATGGAGCGGACTTCGGCGAGGTGCGGGCCGTAGAGGTGGAGGGCGCCGCAGCCGAGGAAGGTGCCACCCGTTCCATCGGACGACACAGGCGATTCGGCGATGAGAAAGTCACGGACGTTTTCACAAATTTCGGCGTAGTTGCGGCGCAGGAGAGTGCCGTCTCCGGAGAGGGAGTTGATAAGCTCGAAGAGGTGAACGGCGTCCTGGAGCTTGGCCTGGCGGACGTGCGCTCCGCTGACCCGGGGCCGGGATGAGGAGGTCGAGGTGGAGTCGCTGATCTCCGGAACTACGCTAAACGTGCTGGCCAAAGACGATCTCCCTCTAACTATTAGACGCCACTCTGGTGCGCGCCGCCACTAGAGCTTCTGCCACTCTTGTGCGAGCCGTACCGCCGACGACATCGTGGCAGTCGAGGGTGGCTTCGAGGGTGATGGCGGCGTAAAAGTCGGGTTTAAAGGCGGGGCTGAGCTGCTGGAGCTCTGGCAGCGTGAGGCTGGCAAGCTCGCGGTTGGTTTCGAGGCCGAGGCGAACGGCGTGGCCGATGATCTCGTGAGCTTTGCGGAAGGGAACGCCCTTGTTCGAGAGATAGGTAGCTGCGGCCATGGCGTTCAGATAGCCGGTTTCGGCGGCGGCCTGCTGGACGGCGGCTCGGAAGCGGAGGGCGCGGGTGAAGTCGGGCAGGAGGGCAAGCATGCCGGTGACGGTGTCGGCGGCGTCGAAGACGGGCTCCTGGCCTTCCTGGAGATCCTTGTTGTAGGCGAGAGGCAGGCCTTTGATGAGGACGGCGAGCGTGGTGGCTGTGCCTACGAGGCGGGCGGATTTGCCGCGAATGAGCTCAGTGAGGTCGGGGTTTTTCTTCTGCGGCATGGCGGAGGAGCCGGTCGAAAAGGCTTCGGGGAGGTCGAGGAATCCAAACTCGGCGGTGGCGTGGAGGGTGAGCTCTTCGGCGAAGCGCGAAATGTGGAGGCCGAGAGTGGAGCAGGCCTGGGTGAAGTCGAGCATGAAGTCGCGGTCGCTGGTCGCGTCGATCGAGTTGGGCGTGGGGGCCGTAAAGTCTAGATATTGGGAAGCGAGGTTGCGGTCGAGCGCAAGGGTGGCTCCGGCAACGGCTCCGGAGCCGAGCGGGCAGAAGTTCATGCGGGCGCGGGCGTCGGTAAAGCGGGAGAGGTCGCGCTCGAGCATGGCCACGTAGGCCAATAACCAATGGGCGAGGAGGACAGGTTCGGCGCGTTGGAGGTGGGTGTAGCTGGGCATGACGGCTTCGCCGGAGGCTTCCGCCAGGTCAAGCAGGGCTTCGGACCAGGAGCGGAGGCCGGTTAGGACTCCGTCGATCGCGTCGCGCACGAACAGGCGCATGTCGGTGGCGATCTGCTCGTTGCGGCTGCGGCCGGTGTGGAGCTTGAGGGCGAGCGGGCCGAGAAGCTTGGTGAGCTGGAGCTCGACGAAGTGGGGGATGTCCTCGGCGTGGGGGTTGAGCTGGACCATGGCGTCGGACGCGCTGATTTTGAAGCCGGTGCCTGGCATGTGCTTTTGGTACGCCTCGGCGAGGAGGTCGGCGTTGGTAAGCTGGGAGCCCTCGCGGAGAGAGAGAGGAACGACGCCGTCGAGGCCTTCGAGCATCTGGGCGAGCTCGTCCGCCGAGAGGATACCGGCTGCGGCGATGGCCTGGGCGTGGGCCTTCGAGGCGGC
>CAXTQE010000139.1:0-8926 GCA_964246225.1 uncultured Acidobacteriaceae bacterium
GTAATGGTCACATTACCGCTGCCGCCGGTGATCATGTTTCCGCCGGCCGAGCCGCCGGTGAAGCTGCCGCCGCCGCCGCCGCCCGTGATGTCGTAGCTACCCGCGCCCCCCAGCACAGTGCTGCCCGTGGACCCGCCCTGAAAGGTGAGCGTGTATCCCGTTCCGGCAGCTACGGAAGAGGCGCCATGGATATTGTCGCTAGCCCGACCGACCGCGCTGACAGTCTCGTTGCCTGACCCTAACAAAATGCGGTCACTGCCGCTTGACGTTACGTCGGCCGCCCCAGAACCCAGGATGATCGTGTTTAAGCCGTTGCCAGCTTGGATCGTGTCGGAACCGGACCCGGCCCGCACCGTGTTCGCACCGTCTGTGGAGTAGAAGGCATCCGCACCGGTTCCAAAAACAATGTGATTGTCGCCCCCTCCGGCGGCTACGGACACATTGCCGGTGGTTGCTGTCAAAGACAGCCCGCCGTCGCCAGCAAGAATGATTTGGCGCAGCGTGCTGTCGCCACCAGCGCGTACGTTTGCCTCCACACCATTATTTTGGATCGTCACCGCGTCGAACCCGAGGGCGATGATCGGCCTAGCGTTTGCCGGCTCGTTGTCCAGCACGCCCTTTGTGACGACCATGTAGCCGCCGTCGTTGCTGCCGTTTATCGGTTTGCCCACGCGCTCGTAGATCGCCTTGGTGCCTGAGAACTCCGCATTCACCACCGAAATCAAGGCCTGAGCGTTTACCACTCCAATGGACTTGGCATCGTAACGAAGACTGATTGGGCTTCGGCCTGCTCCTCCGGTTACTGTCGCCATCTCTTAAACCTCTTTCAAAGGCAGCGGTTCCCACAGTACCGAGCACCCGTCCGGACTACCACGGAGCTTTACGGTTACGCAATGCAACTTTTACCAAATTGTCAATCTTTAGCAAAAGTCTCTGCGCCTACAAAAGTATGTCTTATTGACCCCATGCCCGGACGCCCGGTAGCGAAGTTTTGAAGCGGGAGTTTTTTGAATCGCGCACCGACCCACGCCCGTTGCAAAGCCGCCCGGTCCTATCGTCGGTCCCTCACTTTCGCTCGCGGCCTCTGGCCCCCGGCATGAGTCCATGGGCTTCTTCCTCCTCGTGCAAGGCGAGGGGTGGGCACCGCTCGTGGCCGCCGACCGGATTACCGCCACGCTCGCCTTCGACGGTCGTGCCGCCGCCGTCGTCTGTGCTCCATTCAGGTGCGAGTGGCGCGGCTCTCCCGTGCTGGCCCTCTTCATCCAGGGAGCAGGCCTGCCGTCCGCGGCAATCACCGCCGTCGAGGTCGCCATCGGCGGCAGCCTGACGCCGGTCAGCATCATGCCCGCTCTCTATCAGCTCTCTCGCGCCGAGGCCTCCAGCATCGCCGTGTTTTCGGCCTTTCTTCCCGACGGACCGAAGAAGGACGCCATACTTGCATGGTCCACTTCGTCTAGCGGAAATGTCGCCTTTGGCGAAGGCGCTCGATCAATAGGGACGGCCGGACTTGACCTTGCCATTCCTTGTGGTCCTGCCGGCCTCTTTGCCTATGGCTGGATCGCGGCAGAAGGCAGTGCTCCGTTGACGCTGATGGTAGCCTGGGATGGGTCGCCGCCGTCCGAGCCAGTTCCGTGCGTGCTTTTGGACCGCCCTGACATCTTGGACATGGTCGGTGCGGCATTTCCACGTGGAGCTGCCGTTGTCGGATTTGCAGCTCTGGCGGCAGGTACGCCGCCACCTGGCGCCATGGTCTTAGTGGAGGTCACGGACACCCTCGGCGGCCGTCACGCCTGTCGAGCCCACGCCTCCGCCCTAACCGGCCTTGAGGCTGCCAAGGAGGTCCTGTCTTTCCATACCGCCAACGCTCGCTCCCCACGGCGCGCAATGGACGAGGTATTCGGCCCGGCCGCGTTCGCCATTCACGCCGCCGTCCGGGCTGCGCCCTGCACGGTCGACCAAGCCTCTTTCGGATCCCATGGCCAGGCAGACTGCTCGATCGTGATTCCAATCTACGGCAGCGTGGACCTCATGGAGGCCCAGCTCGGCTTGATGTCCGCGGATCCATACTTTGCAGCCTGCGAAATCATCTACGTCCTTGACGATCCTCGCAGGCGCGTCGAGGCGCTCTCCCTGGCAGCTTCCTGCTTCGCTCGGTTCGGCCTATCGTTCCACCTCTTATCCTCGTCCAGGAACATGGGTTTCGCCTGGGCCTGCAACGCGGGCCTCCGGTCCGCTGCGTCGGACGTCGTAGCCTTCATGAATTCAGACGTATTCCCCGGCCATCCTGGCGCGCTGTCCTCGATAGTTCGGCGCGTGCGGTCCAACCACGCCATCGGCGTGCTCGGCGCGCGACTCCTCTACGCTGACGGCTCCCTCCAGCATGACGGCATGGAACTGGGCCTTCCGGAGTGTCCTGCGGGCTTCAGGTTCCCGCGCCATCCCGGGCAGGGTCTCCGGCCACCGCCCCCAGCGGGCGTTGTCAATGTGCCCGCCGTGACCGGGGCGCTCATGGTAATGCGCCGTGCGGTTGCCGCGACTTTGGGCGGCTTCGACGAATCGTTCCTGATCGGCGACTTTGAGGACCATGACCTCTGCATGAGGGCGCGCGGCCTCGGGTTCGAGGTGGCCGTTGATCAGGGCGCCGCCTTCACGCACATCGAGCGCATGTCCCAGGGTGGCGGCGAGCCCTGGCGGGCAGGCGTCACGGCGTACAACGCCTGGGCCTTCGACCGGCGCTGGTTTCCAAACGAGGTGACGGCTTGATCGCTCCTTCGGTGCTCGTGGCCGTGCACGGTCATCCCGCCCTCAATGTTGGCGGTTCGGAGGTTGCAGCCGCCGCCCTGTTCGAATCGCTTGTTGCCGCAGGCCATCCAGCCTGGCTTCTTGGATGCGACTCGCCTTCGGCAGAAGCGGCGCATAATTCGTCGATCCGGCAGCCCTTCGAGGACGCGCGCCAGTACGTCTACCGGCCCGGCGCCTTCGATTTCCTCCGGCTCGCCAACCGCGACGCGGGATTTGCCGCCGAGTTCGGCGCCCTATTAGCCTTTCTGCGGCCTGATGTCCTCCATCTCCATCACGCCCTTGGCTTCGGGGTCGAGGCGGCCGCTATCGCGCGCCGCGCCCATCCGGGCGTGACCGTCGTGCTCACGCTTCATGATTACATGCTGGCATGCCACCATGACGGCCAGATGGTCACTCGAGGCCGCCAGTCGCTGTGCACAGAGTCCTCCGACCGCAGGTGCGCCGGCTGCTTTCCGGAAGTAGGCGAGGCGGCATTCTCAATCAGGCGGGCCTACCTGCGCAGGTTCCTCGGCGAGGTCGACGCGTTCGTGTCGCCCAGCGCTTTCCTGGCCGCGCGCATGCGGGCTTCCGGGCTCTTGCATGCAGACCCCATCGTCATCCCGAACGTATTGCCGAAAGGGCCTGGGCCCTTCGCCGAACGGTCCGCCCCTCGTCCTGGCCCGCTGCGGGTGGGTTTCTTCGGCCAGGTCACCGAAATGAAGGGTGTAGGCGTCCTGCTGGCGGCCGCCGCACTCTGCAACCCGGCGAAGGTGGCCATCAAGGTCCACGGCGCGGGCGCCACCCGACCGGACCAGTCCCAGGCCGACCTGGAACGCAGGCTGGCGGGCGCGTCCGCGCCAATCTCGTGGCGCGGCCCATACCAGCGCGGCGAGGTTGGCGAGCTAATGCGCGCCTGCGACTTGGTCGTCGTGCCTTCGATCTGGTGGGAGAACGCCCCCATAGTTATCACCGAAGCCAGGCTCGCGGGCGTTCCCGTCGCGTGCTCCGGTATCGGAGGCATGGCGGAGATGGTGGACGACGGCGTGGACGGACTGCACTTCGACGTGGGAAGTCCGGCCTCCCTAGCGGCACTCCTGACCCATGTCTCGGAGGACAGGTCCGTCCTCTCCCGCCTACACTCCCGGCCCTCGCCAGGCATTGCGCCGTTCCAGCAATACATCGATACATACGTCTCCGCGATTCCAAGTGCGAGGGTAAGGTGATCGACAAAAAAACGATTTGGCAGGACCTCTGGGGCACTGGCGCTCATAGCGGCAGGAGTTGAAGGTCTTGGACAGACTATTCAGTATACATTGGCTCCGTCCGCTCCCGTTCCGACCAATGTGCCGCTAAGTGACTATACGGAGCACCGCCGACCGAAAACAAACAGTCCCACGTCTCGGTATAACGTAATACCCTGACCCGTCCGAGCGCGCCATCGAGTTGACTGTCTAGCGATTTAATGAGAGCCGTGATGTTCGCTGGTCCAGTGACCTCGAACACCGAACACTGCATGCGGTTCTCTACATTTGTTAGAACTCGGCAAAGAAGGCGGTCTATGAACGGCTCTCTCGGTTGGCAACCAAGAAAGCTGTTGATGAAAAAGTTCGTTGGATTAGGGAGCACGCTCTTTGGAAAGTGTTCTGTCAAGACTAGGTCATAAGAAATGAGCGTATTAAGGAACGACATTTTTGGCTCTAGTTTGAGGTCAGCGTAGAAGCCACCGAACTCGCGCAGTAGAACAAGACGGGCGATGTCAGCCTTGGCCGCAGGAAAACGGCAAGCAGCCACTGCGCTCCGGATGCGCGGGCCAGATATCGCATCTGCAACTCTAAGAACATCATCTACGGACCAAAGACGATACATAAACTCCGAATGAAGTTCCTGCCATTGATTACTGCGTCTGACGATTTCCTGGCGGACTGCATCGTCAGATTGTCCCTCAGGTGGAATCCAGATCTGATGAATCAAGCGGGGGATAAGAGCGAGTGTCATCGGACGAGATCAGTCCTCGGTGCTTGGCGATCGGGGCAAGTTAGGAGACTTGAGAGACTTAAGAGCTTCGCCGTTACGACTGTCGATCTCAAGCACCGCCCGCCAGTGGTCAACTGCAAGCTGCAAACGGCCAGCTTGGGTGTGCGCCCTAGCAAGCAGAGTTGATGGCCAGCACGTTAGGAAGTCGTCAGGCAGCAGGATTGATTTTGCCACTTCGAACTGTCCGCGGGATAAGAGAGTTCGGAAAGCTTCTTTCCTAAACGCGGGGTCTCCATACTCATCTAGGAAATTGGGATATTGCTGCGAGCCCATCCGAAGGATGATGTCTGCCTCTTGCCCTAACCCCTTAGATCGAGCTTCAATAGCGCATCTTAGAAGGCCTTCTGGTGTGGAAGGCAGTCCTCCAGAGCGCGTGCTTAGAGCCCGTTGAATAATCGACTCACCATTTTGTATGTGTTCGTGAAACAAGCCTTTTGCTCTCAAGGTCGAGAACTGTATTTGTCCATTCCTCCTGAAAAGGAGCGTGTCCTCTGTTTCGTTAACTTTGAAACCGAATTGCACAACGGCAAGCATTCCTTGAATTTCAAGAACAAATCGTTTGCACGTCTCGTCGGAGATGGTGTTTGTATCCATGTTTGCGATCTCATCGACCGACAACTCAGGCGCGATAAAACCTCGATTGATCAATTTGTTGCAATTGGCAGCTATCCTCTGTGCCGGGAATTGTGTCATGTGTTGGGTGAATAGCGAAGTCCCGAGATCAGTGTTGAATTCGTGGCCCATGAATTGCACGTTGTGCATACCAGGCTGTGAGCCGGCCAGGTAAGAGGGCAGTATAGGCTTGCCCCACCTCAAGTTATTTTCAATTCTTGGCCGGCCCTCCGTGTCGAGCAACGTGAATCGCTCAAAACTGTTTGACGAGTTGATAAGCCAAGTAGTAGGTATAATCCCTTCGTAAGACGCAGGCAGCCGCTGCAGTATGCCCGATCCGGCTTCCCAAACCTGACCATCTGACCAAATAAGAAATTCGTCACTGTCGAACAACGCAAAATAGCGCGTTGAGGTACGGATGGCATCGTAGAAGTCACTGAAGCGTGTATGCCAGTGAAACTCGTTATGAGGTCCTTTGAAGCCAAAAATTAGGACTCTGTTCTGATAACGCTCGTAGACGTCCTGAACGGCAACATGATTTGACCCGTTGTCAGCTACGATCAAATTGTCAAAACCTACTATCTTCGCATGATGCTGTATCCACTTCTCTATTAGCCAAACCTCGTTGAAGGTTTTTGTCGCGATCTTCAACGAAGCTGGCTTGTTAAGGCGTGGTATTATGGACCGCTTGTCATCCTCCCACGTTGGTATAGCCATGTCTCACCTTAGCACACCGCGTCATCTACGGTTACACGTTAACAGAAATCGACCCACAGCTGACGTCGAGATTAGATCAACAACCGTCCACGTGTTTGACACCTTCCAGGCTTATCGTGTTGTGGATCAGCAGACTGAGTCAGAGTATCAGCTTATCAGGTTCACAGTGGCTTCCCTAGTGGCTCTAAAAGCGGTCAACTTTTTTCGCGACCTCACTCCGTCGAGGATGCTCTGCATCGACGGGGGCGCCTCCCCTCAACACCTCGCCCCTGAAACTTTATCTTGGGTCCAAGGTGCTAATCATGGCAAGTAGCTCGTGATGAATAGTGATGAATGTTTGCGGCGGTGTTGCTTTATTCGTAACGGCCGAACAGCGTCGTGCGCAGGCCTCAACCGAAAAGCCGCCAGCGCCGACTCACGATATCGCTGACCACGCGTCGGTTGTCCACCTGCGACTTGCCGCCTAACCTCGTTAACAGAGGCTTGATCACCCGCCACCGCGCATCACTCAGCCTAAACTACTCCCACCATGGCCCGGCCTCCTGCGCATAGCGGATAAAGCGGCCGAGAGCTATGAAATGAGATCAGACCCTAGGTCGTGTGGATGGATTAACCAAGATCAGGCCGCAGGCGAAAGCGACGATTGCACTGAAGCTTTCGGCCGTTTCTCGCAGCGTAGTGCCACACGTTTGAACCGCTTGAGCTTGCCCACAGCCTGCTCGATCCGGGCTCTGCCCTTGTAGAGCATCTTGGGAAGGAATTTCTGTCGGTTCTTGGCATTCGGCCGTTACGGGATCATTGAAAGAATACCTCTCCTTCTGCAAGCCTGCCGATTGGCCTTCGAATCGTAGCCTTTGTCCGTCATTGCTGCACGCGGTGTGATGTCGGGTCAGATTTCGAGCGAGGTCTCGAGTCGCGTGCAGTCGCTGACCTCACCGCCGGTCAGGTGAAAGCCGATTGGCAAGCCATCGAAGTCCGTCTTGAGGTGGATTTTGCAGGAGAGCCCGCCTCGGGAGCGGCCGAGCGCCTGATTTTGCTGCCCCCTTTTACCCCTGCGGCTGACACATGGCCGCGCACTACGGTGCTGTCGAACATCTGCACCAGATGCGCGGTTTGGCTGGTCTCGGCCAAACGCTGGAACAACGCTTCGAAGGTGCCCGATCGGCTCAGCCGCCAGAACCGCTTCCAGACACTGTTCCGGTTGCCATACTCGCGGCGCAACGCCCGCCAACTAATGCTGTGAACGGTGAAGGAGTGCAGCACTTTCAAAAACTTACGGTCGTCATGTCCGAGCTCGGCCGCTCGCGACTGAACCGCATCGAACACCTCAAGCACAATCGCCCAGTCGTCTTCCGTCATCCTCGTCAGCATGGCCCGTCCCAATGCTACCGGTCACCTACTAATTCGACGAAAACCCGATTCGGGAACCCCCTACATTCTACTTTCAATTATCCGTCCACATGACCTAGTATTACATTCGAAAGCCTAGACTTTCGTAAGCAGTGCCGTGTCACACGAAGCCGTTCGACAAAACCCTCAAATGCATAGGTTTATGAAGCTAGTTAATCCCTTCTTACTCTACCTTTTTCTCTTCTCAGGCGTGGTAAGCTCATGTTTAGCCGGTAGCGCAACCGTAGTCATTACTGTTTTCGGCTCTCCAAAAACGATTTTCGACCACTCGGAACGTTGCGAGGCCATGGATCTGCCCGACGAGCCGCTTCGTGCCTTCCGCCGAGCAGACAACTCATTGGTTGCTTTTTCTACACATTACTTAAATCGAAGGCTTATCGGACCGTCTTTGTCCAAGTTATCTCATGATTGTCGATTGGTGTATGAGGGACGCCACCTCGCCAATCCAGCGATGTTTGACGATCGCACGTGGATTGCAGCAACCTGGACTGATGACGGAATTCACGTGAACGCTCTCGGTCACAATGAATATCAAGCTGAGAAGTTCAGAGGGCGGTGCGCTTTTTCAACTTACTATCAATGCTGGTATAACGCCATCGTTCCACTGCAATCGTCTGATGGAGGCTTCTCCTTTTCGCGTTCAGAGTATCCAATGCCTGTTGCGGCAGCTTCTATAAAGAACGATATCGAACAGGGTCATCCACGAGGCTACTTTAGCCCGTCCAACATCATAAACTGGAGAGGTTTCTATTACACCCTGGTAGGAGCCTCTCACTTTGCGGATCAGCGTTCCGGTAGATGTCTGTTCAGGACCAAAGACACCTCCGTCGCTGACAGTTGGACTTCATGGGATGGTATCCGCTTTACCAAAGCGTCGGGTAGTCCTTATGATCGGACTCCGAAAGCTTCGACACCGTGCGTTCCGGTCACTGGCATAACCGGGTTCTTGGGTTCGATAGCTTTGATCGATGAAACCCAAACCTTTGTCGCTTTTAGCGTCGCTGAAGCTAAAAACTCTGCGGATGGCGGTTACGTGGACGCGGCATTTTCAGAAGATCTTTTGCATTGGCATGGGACCCAGCACGTCATGAGTGTAACACCCGCATGGTCTAAAGGATGTCCGAGCGGTGGTCGTTATAGTTACCCGTCGGTGTTAAGCGACTCTGACAGAGGAAGGAACTTTCAAAGTCTGGGTAAGCAGGCATTTCTGTTTCTAGTCAGAAGCTCGTGCGTAAACCTTCTGAAACGTAGCCTTGAGAGGTTTACGCTGAAACTCGATAGACAGTAGGTTTGCGGGACTTTAAGCGCAATCGATTACTAGGGTCCAGACTCATTAGGTCCACCAGACGACCGTCGCTACAAGGTATACCGA
>CAXTQE010000140.1:0-8891 GCA_964246225.1 uncultured Acidobacteriaceae bacterium
CTCTCGAGCGTCTCTCCCGACTTGACGATGTGGAACCTCCAACTGCTTCGCCGATTCTGCGGAATGTCTTTCAAGCGATCCGCAAAGAGGTCTTTGGTACCGACAGGGATGTGCAGATCGAAGCTGATATCGGGTGGCGTGGAGAGACGTAAGAGAGACGGGTTCAGGGCGACAAGCTCAGAGACTGAAGTCTCCGTAACATCGGCGACCAGACGCAGGTCGATCGCGTAATCCACGGAGGTCGTGTCGTAGAGAACCGCAGGGCTCGGTGTCAGTGAATTCAATCCATACCGTTCCGGATTCTTGGCCATCAGGATTGCCGCAAGAATCTGGGGCACATACGCACGCGTCTCGGCAGGCATGGCATTACGCCGATAGAGCTCCCAATAGTCGGCATAGCCGGTGCGTTGAATGGCATGCTGCATCGATCCCGGTCCCCAATCGTAGGCGGCCATCGCGAGATACCAATCGCCGAAGAGATTGTGCAGTTTCTTGATGTACTTTGCGTAAGCGCGCGAGGCTTTCTCCGGATCGAAGCGGTAGTCAAAGTAGCCGTTGCGAGTCAGCCCGTATTCCACTCCATCGCGGGCCATGAACTGCCACATGCCGCCCGCACCCGAGCGCGCATTGACCACCTGCGGCTGAAAACCCGACTCCGCTACCGCAAGATAAATTAGATCCTGCGGCACCCCTTCTTCCTTCAGCACATTCTGGATCAGCGTCCGATACTTGCCGAGACGCTGCATGGATGCCGCCATATGTGCACGAAAACTATTCGAGGTCGAGAAGACGCCGATGTAGCCGGCCACCTGATCGTTGATCACCAGCGGCAGGTCCGACGTCACATTCAACTCGCTCTTCAGCTTCGCAACCAGCTCCGGATTGGGAGCGAAGGTCAGATCGTTGGCGGCTTCAAGGGGCGTCTCTTCAATCTTCGGCGAGAAGCCATTGCCCTGCTTCAGCGCCGCCATCTCAAGCGAGTTGATCGCATTCAACAGACGATCGAACTCATCCGCCGCCGGCCCCTCGGTCTTCAGGTCCTGGCCGCTGGTCAGCATCGTATCGACCGCAAAGTCAAAGTCCAGCCGCGCAGCGTCCAGCCGGCCCGCGCGATAGTTCGCCACGCCCGAGTTGTAGCTTCCTTCCACCCTGGTAATCAGCTGCTGCGTGCGAGCGTCGGGAGGAGCGCCTGCCTGCCCAGCGCTTGCGTTCTGCGTAGACGCTGCAGCCTGCGGAGCAGTGCGCCCCGCCACCGGCCGCGCGGCCCCGCCTCCGTTGGGCGCAGGTGTCAGTGTAGGTGCAGTCTGGCTGCTCGACGTGCTTCCTGCGGAGCCCGCGGGAGCCGTGCCCGGCGTGTCGCTCGGACAGCCGCTGAGCAGCACCAGAGGCAGGCACGCACACGCGAGCCACCCTCGCTTGAAAGCTTGCAGTTCCATCATCGAGCGATTTTTCCGGGGCGTGGACGTTCGGCAGAAGAGCACATCTGATTGTAAGACGGAGCGGCCACGCCGAAGTTCAGGCTAAGCGTCCATTTGCGCCTCCGCACCACGCCAGGCATGCCGCCGCGCGATGCTACCATCGAGCTAGGAGCCAGGGTTTCTCCCCACTCCGTCCTTCTACGGAACTCGAGCTATGGACCCCAGCCACATCCGCAACTTCGCGATCATCGCGCACATCGATCACGGTAAATCCACCCTCTCTGACCGCCTTCTCGAGCTCACCGGAAGCCTGACCCAGCGCGAGATGCAGGCCCAGGTCCTCGACGCCATGGACCTCGAACGCGAACGCGGCATCACCATCAAGGCCCATACCGTCCGCATGATCTACCAGGCGCAGGATGGCGAAACCTACCAGCTCAATCTCATCGACACGCCCGGCCACGTCGACTTCAGCTACGAGGTCTCGCGCTCGCTCGCCTCCTGCGAAGGCGCCCTGCTCGTCGTCGATGCCTCGCAGGGAGTCGAGGCCCAAACCCTCGCCAATGCTTACCTCGCCATCTCGAACGGCCTCGAGATCATCCCCATCATCAACAAGATCGACCTGCCGTCGGCCGACATCGCCCGCACCAAGGAGATGATTGAAAAATCCGTTGGCCTCCCCGCCGATGACGCCGTCGCCGTGTCGGCCAAGACCGGCCTCAACGTCGAGCAGATCCTTGAAGCCGTCGTTACCCTGCTGCCGCCGCCCAAAGGCGATCCTGAAGCCCCGCTCCAGGCGCTCATCTTCGACTCCTGGTTCGACGCCTATCGCGGCGTCATCGTGCTCGCCCGCATCATCAACGGCCGCATGCGCAAGGGCATGAAGATCAAAGTGATGTCGAACGGCCGCCAGTTCGACATCGACAACATGGGCGTCATGACCCCCAAGCCCGTGCCGCTCGACGAGCTTTCCGCCGGCGAAGTAGGCTTCTTCGTAGCGACAATCAAGAATGTCGCAGACACCAAGGTCGGCGACACCATCACAGAAGTCGACCGCCCCTGCGCCAACGCCCTGCCCGGCTTTGAAGACATCAAGAGCATGGTCTTCGCCGGCCTCTACACCGTCGATTCGCACGAGCACGCCATGCTTCGCGACGCACTTGAAAAACTCCGCCTCAACGACGCCAGCTTCTCCTTCGAGCCCGAGTCCTCCGTCGCCCTTGGCTTCGGCTTCCGCTGCGGCTTCCTCGGCCTGCTCCACCTTGAGATCATCCAAGAACGCCTCGAGCGCGAGTACGACCTCGACCTCATCACCACCGCCCCCGGCGTTCGCTACAAAATAACTCTGACCAACGGTCAGGTTCACGAGGTTGACAACCCATCGCGCTGGCCGGACTCGACCGAGATCGAAACCATAGAAGAGCCCGTCATCATCGCCAAAATCCTTACCAACGAGGAGTTCGTCGGAGGCATCCTCAAGCTCGTCGAAGAAAAGCGCGGCCGCCAGAAGAACATGGAGTACGTCTCTGACACGCGCGTGCTCATCACCTACGAGCTCCCATTGAATGAAATCGTCCTCGACTTCTACGATCGCCTCAAGACGGTCTCCCGCGGCTACGCCTCGCTCGACTACCAGCTCTCCGGCACCTGGATCTCGCCCATGGTCAAGATGGACATTCTCATCGGCGGCGACCCCGTCGACGCGCTCTCGGTCATCATCCACCGCGACTTCGCCCAGCAGCGCGGCCGCGCCCTCGTCTCGAAGATGCGCGAACTCATCCCCCGCCAGATGTTTGAGGTCGCCATCCAGGCCGCCATCGGCTCCAAGGTCATCGCCCGGGAAACCGTCACCGCCATCCGCAAAAACGTCATCGCCAAGTGCTACGGCGGAGACATCAGCCGCAAACGCAAGCTCCTCGACAAGCAAAAAGAAGGAAAGAAGCGCATGAAGCGCATCGGCAAAGTCGACATCCCACAGGAAGCCTTCCTCGCCGTCCTCAAAGTTGGCGAGGAGTAGCCTGCATCGTTTGACGTCGTCCCGATGCAACACAGAAGGGCGGACCAGACTCAACATCGAGTCCAATCCGCCCTGTCTGTGTTGTTGGCTGTATCCGCGTTACCTGGCAGGGGGCTTCGCAGCACCCGTGCCCGCAGGTCGGGCCGACGCAGGACGAGGCGAGGGTGGCGGCGGAGCGGTAACGCCTGACGACTTGTTGTAATTGTCCACAATCGCCTGCGAAATATCGGTTGAAGGCAGCGCCCAAAGCACATTCGAGCTCTGGCTGGAAACATCGAGCAGAATGGTGTATCCCTGCTGCTGAGCATAGGTCTTGGCGGTCACAGCCACCTTTTGCGCCACCTTCTGTAAAGCCTCAGTCAGCTCAGCGTTGTAGGCGGTCGAAGCATCTTCAGCGTCGCGGTTCAGCTTCTTGGACGCCGTGTCAATCTCGCGCAAACGGCTTGCACGATCGGCGTCCGAAAGCGTGGCCGGTGCCGCCTGAAGCGCCTTGTTTTTCGCGTCTACATCCTGCGACTCGCGCTCGATCTCATTCTTCTTCGGCTCATATTTCTTTTGGGTATTGGCTGTAACCACCTGGCCCTCGTTGGAGGCCAGAACCACCTGTTCGAAGTTCACCAGGGCGACCTTGGCGTCTACAGCCTGCGGAGCGGCAGTGGCCGAGGCTGCGGTGGTTGCAGCGGGAGTCTGCGCGGAGGCGAGCGGGACAACGGCGAGACCTGCGCCCAGCGCGGTCAGGAGAGAAAAAGTACGGTTCATACGAGGTTTGGTGCTCCTTGATCTGCGATGAGGAGGAGGATCCGGTTCCGAATCGTTCCCTGAATCTACTTCGTTGGCACAGCTCATCCGTCCGGCGGTGCCTTTCTTTGACTTCGGAAACGGAAGACCGTAACCGAAAGCCAGCGGAACGAATCCTCTGGAACCAGGCGATCTGCCAAGCCTAGGCAAACCCAAAGACAATGTCAGCTCGGACGCACGTCAGAACCCATTTCCGCAAAGCAATCTTTGCTTCCAAGGGAGGAGTTGTGTCCACCAAGATTATAGGCGGCGTGCCAGAGAGGGTCAACGCGGTCGACATGCAGAAGCTACAGAAAACGGGAAGTTCGCTGCCATTTTCTTCTATTTCCGGAGTAGGCAGACTTCGCACTTGGGTCAGGGGCCTGAGTTTTCCAAGCGTTGCGCTACACATGCTTTGGCCACCTACTTGCAGCTTCCTGTCTGTAGTTAAGACACTCGGGCGTTCTTCTCTCGCCGCTCATGGCATGCACTCAATATAAGTTGCAGCCAGAAGTTCCACCACTCGCGGTTCTCCCGTGATTGGCTCTATGGAGGCCAGTGACTGGCCATCGAAAAGTAGATGTTTCCCGACGGTCACCCCGGACAAAGGGTGGCCGTTCCTCACGCTTGACAAGCGGACAACGCTTGCTCCGGCATGTTCCACTCCGACAAAACACCTATTTCAGCACGTAACGGGAAAGTTACCTCGGTAGCCCAAAAGAAGTACATCCAAATGGCTCACCAGGATGTTCTATAGAGGAAGCTGTTCGACTTCATCCGGACGTACGCAGACCAGTCTCCAGGAGTGTCAGTGCACACCATTCAGCAGCAGCAGTTGGAAGGCGTTTCCGTTTCGATCGACGACACTCATTTTGTCGACTGTACCTTTGTTGACTGCATTCTGGAGTACAGCGGGCGACCGATCTCGTTTGAACGAACTGTCATGCGCGGCTGCCGATATGTCTTCTTCGGAAGCGCGCGCAGTACGGTCCAGTTCCTGCAGGGAGTCGGCCTGATGGAGGGTTCCCCGCTCAATTGGGGTGAGTTTCCAAACCAGGTAAATTAGGGCGTCAGAGACCCGAGTAACGTAACCTTGTCGGCCTGGGGTCCTTGTACCCCTTGAATGACGTCGAACTCTACCTCGTCCCCTTCCTTTAGGCTGCGATAACCATCGCGCTGAATGGAGGAGTAATGGACAAAAACATCCGGACCGGTGTCGCGACCCAAAAACCCGAATCCCTTTGCGTTGTTAAACCACTTCACTTGTCCTTTGAACTGTGCCATTTGGTCCTCGCTTTGCTCTTAGCTGTCTCTATGGGGAACCGATCTGCAGCAACCCCTTTCGTTGCCGTCAGTGTGGTTTTACCCTTTTGCCCCACGCTCCTCCGTCGTCTACCCAACAAAGGGAGAATTTTCACGCTTCGACCTACGTGCATGGAGGAATTGCCGCTGATATCAGATGGGAGCAGAATTGATTTGCAACTAGGCAGCACGAATGGTAGGCTCGAAGTCGCATAAAGGCCCGTCCCTTGGAGTCGGTCGCAGCTTCACTCCAGCTTTGTGTTTTCACATGGATTCACTTGTTGAAAAGGGAAGCTGGAACTAGAAACTCAGCGCGGCGACAAGCTAACGTTGGAGCCGGTCTCAGGGTGAACTCGCTCCTTACCGACATAAAATGTAGTCTGGCCCGAGTAAAAATTACCAAAACGCTCGTAGGTCCAGGGCCGCATGGGCGGCGCTGATGGCGGCGAGAAAGAGCTACACAGTTCAGCGTGCAGGCAAGCAAGCTAGATGGCACAACCTTAGCCCGTGACAAAACCGGAGAGGCAGCAAACGCCGCAGCCCTTCAGGATGCGGCTAAGTTAATCTGGAGTGGATCGGTTGATCTTCAAATTCGGATACCCAAAGACTTGAGTTCGTACCATGGAAACCCGGACGTCCACGCTACGCACCCCCAGGTGTGTGCTGTAGTGTCCAGCAAAATCCACGCGTAGGAACGCAGGAAAGCGTGCCAGTTCCTGGTACCAGGCAAGAGGAAACGGAAGCATGAGTTCAGAACAGAGCGTGACAGAATCACCGGTGCAGCACTCCGCGCCGCAGGCAACACGGGAAGATTCCTCTGAATCGGGCAACTCCGAAAACAGCTCTGCGTATGAGGGCGGCTACGAGCTGGACGAAAGCGGACAACGCGTTCCGCACGGCATGGGCCAGTCCAAGAGTAGCCGTCGCCGCCGCCGTAAACGCAAAGGTAAGGGAAGCGAAGCCGGTGCGCCGGGAGCTGTATCTGGCCAAAGCAACGGAGACGGAGCCGAAGCCGCGCCCGCAGGGCCGATCAGCATCATGGCCGGTGAGGCGCCTGCGCCAAATGTCGCGCCCATGCGTCCGAGCAACGGACAAAGCCAGCCTCAGGGCCGCAGCTTCTCCGGCTCGCAAGCCGGAGGCGCTCCCAGCCAGGCCAACGGAAGCGGAGGTCAGTTGAACGGGGCGGCCGGAACCAAGCGCTGGAAGAAAAAATTCCGCGATCGCGACCGCCCGCGGCCGGCCGGCGAGGGCTCCCACGCCAGCAGCTCGCAGTCCAGCGGCACAGGAAGCTCCGGAATCAGCAGCTTCCGCGGACCTGACACCCACCAGCCCGGCAACAGCAGCGGCTTCAAGCGCAAGGGCGGCTTCAGCAGCGGCGGAGGCAAGCAGCGCAGCGGCGGAGGCGGCTCGCGCGGAGGCTTTGTCGGGCCCATGGACCACAGCTACCGCGCCACCAACGGAAACGTCTTCGAAACACCGCCGGCCACCATCGATTCTTCTAGCAACGGCAACGGATACAGCGGAGGCCGGTCCCGCACGTACCACCAGAGTGACTCGCAGCCCATCGACTACTCGCAAGGCCGCGCTATTCCGATCGCAGCAGACGCTCCAACAAAAATCTACTTCTTCATCGAAGACCTCTTCTTCATCGCCAAGATCTCCGAAACCGCCCGCAAGCTGGGCGTGAAGGTCGCTTTTGCGAAAAACGAAAAAGAGCAGATCGCGGCACTTACGGACGCAACCGAAGATGAGCGTCCGGGACTCATCGTGTTCGACCTTAACAATGCGAACGCCAAACCGATGACGTTGATCCCCAAGCTAAAGAACAAGCTCAAGAAGACGACCTCCATCGTCGGCTTCCTTTCGCACCTGCAAGGCGACCTGAAGGCCAAGGCTGTCGAGGCTGGGTGCGATACGGTGATGCCCCGCGCCGCGTTCTCGCAAAACCTGCCGAACCTTCTTCGCCGCTATGGGATCGAAGACGTGGAAGAGACAAACTACAACCAATAGAGAGAACCGGTTTCGCTATCCCGGCGGCCAGCCCATCGGCCGTCCTCCCAGTACATGCAGGTGAAGGTGGTGCACAGTCTGGCCGCCGTCCGTGCCCGTGTTGATGACGATTCGGTGTCCACCTGGCAGCCGGCTTTCCCCCAGCCGTGCCGCCACCTGCAGCAGATGTCCCAGCAGCTCTGCCGGAACCTCCTCAACCTGCGCGTAGTGCTGCTTGGGAATGACGAGCAGGTGGGTCGGTGCCTGCGGATTCGCGTCCGGGAACGCCTTCGACAGCTCGTCCTCAGCCACCGCGCTCACCGGGATCTCTCCCGCTCCAATCCTGCAAAAGATGCAGTCGCTCACAGATCTCTCCTCGACGCTCATGGCTGTTTTGGGAAGTATTTCGGTGCTTCTCCTGCTGCCCACGGATCATATCGTGCCGCAAACGCCGCGCGCAGCCAGATCGGCGGATGCGAGTCGACCCAGAACTCGTAGAACGGTGCCGGTGTGGGGTCATCGAGCGAGTTCTCGCCCAGCACCGCGAACGTCGCCCGTCCTGTAGCTTGTGGGTCTGGCACAATCCCGTGCACCACCTCCTGCCCATACACGTCAGCCGCGTGCTCGTTGCTGCGGCTGTAAGCACTTGCGATCGGCGAAACCGCAAACCCCAGCACGCTCAGCACCAGCACCATCACTACCAGCGCACCCCAGTCCTCCTGCCGTCCTACGCCCCATCGCGCGCCAAATCGCAGCAGGAGCCACTGAAAGAGGTAGAACCCCGCCCAAAACCCAACCAGGATCAGCACGAAACTAAACAGCAGCGAGCGGCCAATGTGGCCCAGCACGTAGTGCCCCATCTCATGCCCAAAGATGAGAAGAATCTCCTCCGGCGTGCCTTTTTCGACCGACGTGTCCCACACCACCACCCGTTTCGATGCTCCGAAGCCGGTCACGTAAGCGTTCAGCGTAGTCACCTTGTCGGACGCCTTCATCAGGAACATGCGCTCGGGCGGAATCTGAATTCCATCTCCCTTGCTCACCACCCGCTCCAGCTGCGCAACCAGCGCCGGATTCGACTTGGCCAGCGGCTCGAAGCGGTTGAACAGCGGATCGATCACATACGGCGTAGCAAACACCCCCAGCACGGACAGCGCCATCACCGCCGCGGCGCTCCACGCCCACCAGTGCTTCGGAGAGCGCCGGATCAGCCAGAACAGAACCAGCGCGCCCAGCCACCCAAGCCCCGTCTCCAGCGCAAAACTCTTCCCCTCATCCCCCAGCCAGCTTCCCCACGCCTGCACGCTCAGCCCGTAACTCCGCTCCGTCCACTGTGCGAAGACCGCAACCGGCAGCAGCAGCAACGTCATCCAGAGATTCAACTGCAG
>CAXTQE010000141.1:0-3884 GCA_964246225.1 uncultured Acidobacteriaceae bacterium
GAAGGAGTTTAAGGCTAGGGGAGCTAAGAGGTATTTTGAGCAGCTGCGCATAAACATCTACGACCGGGCTAACGCGCTGGGGATCGGGGCGCAAGGGCTGGGCGGGCTGACGACGGTGCTGGACGTCAAGATCCTCGACTACCCCACACACGCGGCCAATCTGCCGGTGGCGATGATTCCGAACTGCGCGGCGACGCGGCATGCGCATTTCGTGCTCGATGGGGCGGGCCCGGTGTACCTCGATCCGCCGCCGCTTGAACTGTGGCCGAAGCTGACGTACGACGTTTCGAAGGCGCGCCATGTGGATCTGACGAGGGTGACGCGAGCCGACGTCGAAAGCTGGAAGCCCGGCGAGGTGCTGCTGCTGACCGGCAAGCTGCTGACCGGACGCGATGCCGCGCACAAGCGCATGGTGGACATGCTGAACCGTGGCGAGGAGTTGCCGGTCGATTTTACGAATAGATTTATCTATTACGTGGGGCCAGTGGATGCCGTGCGCGACGAAGCCGTCGGGCCAGCTGGTCCGACCACGGCCACGCGCATGGATAAGTTCACCCGGCAGATGCTCGAGTCGACCGGACTGCTCGGGATGATCGGCAAGGCGGAGCGGGGAGATGCGGCGATCGACGCTATTCGCGACCATCGTGCGGTTTACCTGATGGCGGTAGGCGGAGCGGCGTACCTGGTCTCAAAGGCGATTCGCCACTCGCAATTGTTGGCCTTTGGCGATCTTGGCATGGAGGCGATCTACGAGTTTGACGTCGTGGACATGCCGGTGACGGTGGCTGTTTCGGCGGAGGGTACGAGCGTGCACAAGACCGGCCCCGCGGAGTGGAAGGCTCGCATCGCGGCGAGTCAGCAGTTGGCCGGTACACCGATTTTGGGGCAGTAGCCGGCAACAACGCTGCCAGACCGCGATCAAGGTCCTGGCTGATTCCGCGCTAGAGCAGGCGCGAGTGCTCCGGGTTTGCCCCGGCAGCCTTGCGGCTGAGCAGGATGGTTTTGCGGCGGGTGCGGGCGCGCTCGCTGGCATGGTCGATCTTCCGCCAGAAGCCGACGAAGTAGTCGACGGCGGAGATGATCGAGACGCAGGTCATCCAGTAGATGGCCGTGATCGCGATCAGGTGGACGCCGATCACGAAGCCACCATGGAAGCGCGGAAACCAGAGCCAGTAATCCCAGCGGTGAGCGAGGATTGCCGCAACCACGGACACGATCTGCAGAACGGTCTTGAGCTTGCCGATCTCGCTCGCGTCGATCGTGAAACCTTCGCTCGCGGCGATTGAACGCAGACCCGTGACCAGAAACTCGCGGCCGATGACCAGCACCGCGATCCAGGGCGGCACGATGCCCGGACAGTACGCGACAAGAATGATATATGCGGTCGCAACCATCAACTTATCTGCTAACGGGTCGAGCAGCATACCCATCGTAGTGATCTGGCCTCGCCGCCGGGCGAGGTAGCCGTCCAGCCCGTCGGTGATGCTGGCTACGATGAACAGGCCGGAGGCTGCCAGTTCCTGCGCGCCGGGATCGTGGATCGGCGAGTGCGAACTGAGGAACCAGATCAGCAAGGGTACGCTGGCGATCCGGCTCATCGTGATGGAGTTCGGCAGATTCATGGCGTTGGGGGCCGCCCCGGCGAATCAGTATGCCAGTTGTCACCATTCTGACACATCCCCCAAGGGTGTCGTTTCCAGAGGGCAGGCTGCATGCTAGGCTCGTCGTGTTTGCTTCAAAGTGACTCAGCAAAGCGGCCCTCCCCCATGTTTCTGATCCGTGATCTTTGGATGCGCCTTCCCGGAGTTCTCATTCTTGCGGGTTGCATGCTCGCGCTTGCGGAGTCCGGCGCCGCACAGAACTTCGCGCAGCCAACGGTGGTCCCGACGGGGAACTGGCCCGCGGCGGTCTACACGGCCGACGTGAACGCCGATGGCTATCCCGATCTCGTCTACCTCGACCAGGGAGCAACCCCGGCAGCTTCGACGACTCATGTTCTGCTGAATGATGGCAGGGGTAATTTCGCTCCATCGGCGACGCTGGTCACGGCCGGGGACTCGATCGCCATCGGCGATCTGACCGGACAGGGCCACGTCGATATCGGCTGGCTGACCGTGACCGGGGCCCCCTCCGCCGGCCAGTACACGACGACCCTGACGATTGCGCCAGGCCGGGGAGACGGGACTTTTTCCACAAAGGTAGCGCAGAGTTTCGTCCGAGCCGCCGCTCTGCCATACGAGTTCCATGACCTGCAGGCTGGGAGGCTGCACCCAACCGGACCGCTCGATGTGGTCGCGGGAGATGTGAAGACGGGGATCGTGCTGGACTTTCTGTATACAAACTCCGGGGCGGTGGCCTCGTCGGTGCAGATCGTGCAGCCGCCGGATGGCGTGGGTCCGATGGCCATCGCGGACCTGAACGGGGACGGCGTCAACGATCTGGTGGTCAACTCGGCAGCGGCGCACACGGCAGAGGTGCTTCTCGGGATCTCCGGGGGTGGATTTCCGAACGGCAGTGCCGGCTCTCCTCCTGGCTTCCTGCGGTTCCCCGGGATCTCCGGGGTGTACTCGCTGGGGATCCAGGATGTGAACCTGGACGGACGCCCGGACCTGATCGCGGAAGGCGCGAACGGCCATATCGATGTGTTCTTCGGCAATGGGAACGGAACCTTCCAAAGTACGTCTTCGGGAGGAACAGGCTCGCTGGACGGCTTGACCGGCAACGGCGGTCATCTGATCACAATCGCCGACCTGAACCACGATGGACTGCCGGATGCTCTGGCGGCGACGCCGGCCGGGGTCTCCGCGCTGCTGGGCAACGGCACGGCGTATCTGGGCTTGAAGGGGATCTACAACGCGGGGCCGGGGCACAGCTCGTATGCGACGGCGGATTTCGACGGCGACGGCAATCTCGATCTGGCGGTCGACTCGCCGGAGGGCGTCGCGATTCTATTCGGCAACGCGGATGGAAGCCTGCAGACGTCGCGGGCATTTTCTGCGGGGCAGCCGGCGCTTTCGGGGGCGCTGGGAGCGTTCAATCCATCCGGCACGCTGGACGCGGTTGTGTCAACGTCAGCCACGCAGAGCCAGTTGCTTCGCGGCCTTGGCGGAGGAAGTTTCGCCTACCTTGGATCTCCAAATGCTCCGATTCCAACTACCGCAACATCCGGCCCCTCTGGCCTTTGGAGCGTGGTACAGGTAGGCGATCTCGACGGCGACGGCAACCTGGACATCCTGCTGACGGCAGATGGCCCCACGAGTGCCCTGCCCAAGACACCCAGCGGCCTCCAGGTCCAGCCCGGAGACGGCACCGGCGGCTTCGGCGCTCTCTACCCCTTTACGACACCCTTTGGCCCTTCGTGCCCTCAATCTCCGGGGTTGTTGTACGGTACGTCGGCGCTTGGGACAAACCTGCTCGGCACGATCGTAGTAGATCGCGCATTCGACGGATTTCACTACTTCTTCAATGGAAATCACCATCCCATCAGCGTCGGGGAGTATTACGATAACGGGATTGACGGAACTCGTCCCTGCGGCCTCTTCGCGCATGACATCGCCGTTACGGGTGTCTTCACTCCGCGCAACTCCACCACGCAATCTGTGTCCGATCTCTTCGTTCAGGCCGATGGACATCTGTACCTTTATCCAGCGAATACTAATCCCGGCTTCTACCAACCCTCCGGCGACCTCTCGGTAGACGGATCTCTCACTACCGCTGGACAGCGCACCGCGCCTGCCCTCAGTTCCACCTTCAACGGTCCCGCCGTCCCGGTCGCATCTGGAGGGCTTGGCTTCCCTGCGTTCATCGGCTCTGCGGTCGCCGCCGATCTCGACCGCGACGGCAATCAGGATTTGGTTGTCGCCTACGCGAACCTCTCCGCCAAC
>CAXTQE010000141.1:3984-6283 GCA_964246225.1 uncultured Acidobacteriaceae bacterium
ATCAACAGCATCTCCACGGGCGACGTGAACGGCGACGGCAGGGTCGATCTTGTGCTGGCGAACGGAGGCGCGGTGCTGGCCAACCCGGTGGCGAACCTGGAGACACTGGCGGCCAATGCGGAGGTGAACACGGGTGGCGTGACGGTGCTGCTGAATCAGGCGGTAGCTTCGCGAGGGGTGACCAGCGGAACCGTGACTGCAAGCCCTGAGCCTTCGACATATGGCTCGAGCTTCACCTTGACGGCGACTCTGGCATCGGCGTCGGGACTTGCAGCTCCGACAGGTAGCGTGAGCTTCACAATTGATGGCGTAGCAGCTGGAACCACTTCCCTGGCCGGCGGAGTGGCCACGCTGAACGTCTCCGCGGCCGTGTATGCCTCGCTCGCTGCGGGCACGCATGCGCTTGCTGGCGTGTACGCGGGTGACGTCAATTACGCTGCGGAGACGCTTGCCGGAACGCATATCGTGACGCAAACGGTCGCGGCCCTTACTCTGACAGCGTCACCTGAGCCATCTACCTTCGGCACGGCCTTTACCATGACCGCAACTCTGGCTGCAGGCGCCGGCAGTGCGGGCACCTTCAACTTTTCTGTCGACGGAACGTCGGTTGGAGCGGTCACCAGTAGCAACGGCATGGCCAGCATTGCAGGGCCATCGACGCTCAGTGTGGGAACGCATGCGCTTGCAGTGACTTGGAGCAGAACGCCGAGCGCTCTTGCCTTGCAGGCCAGCGCTACGCACACCGTCGTGATCGCCTCGACCGCGCTCAAGCTGCTGCTTTGCGTGGATGCGCCCGGGTCCAGCTTTCCCTGCGGCACCCCGCTGAGCAACACGCCGCTGCTCTCGCCCGTGACGATGTACTTCGGGCAGGTGCTGGACGGTACGGCCATCGAGTCGAGCGCGAACCTGACCGGAACGATTGCCTTCGTTGCCAACAACGCCGTTTTCTGCACCATCGCGGCGACTCTGCAGAGGAGCGCGAACGCCTGTCCGCCCACGGCAGGAGACTTCCAGGCGGGGCTCTTTACCGTACAAGCGACTTACTCTGGAGACGCGAACAACGCGCCGGCGCAGTCGAATACGATTCAGGTGCGCGTCTTCCCGGACCTAACGACCGCCTCCGTTGCCGCTTCCGTGCAGACGGCGGTAGTGGGAACGCCGGTGACGTTTACGGCCAGGGTGGCGGGCAACTTCGCCGTTCCGGTTGGCCCGCTGCAGTTTCTGGATGGCACGACGCTGATCGCCACAGGGACGCTGAACGCCACGGGCGCGGCCAGTTTCACGACCTCTTCGCTCGCGGTCGGGACGCATGTGGTTTCAGTTGCGTACGCCGGCAATGCGGACTTCCTGCCCGTGGTCTCGGCAGGGGTCACGGTGGTCATCACGACCGTGCCGGCGGGGCCGCAAAGCTTTACGCTCAGCGTGACACCGGCTCCGATCACCCTGGGAGTGGGACGCACGGGTCTTCTGCAGGTAACGGTAACGGCGATCAATGGGTTTGCGCAGCCGGTTGCCTTGTCCTGCTCGGGGCTTCCAAACGAAGCGGGATGCACGTTTGTGAACGCGACGATCGCTCCGGGGGGTGGATCGACCACGCTGCAATTTACGACAGCCGCGCCCCACAACTGCGGCGACCCGAGCCATCCCTACTTCCTCGGCCAAGGTCAGAGTCCCGGAGCGACGCGGACAATGTGGGCCGGTTTGGTGCTGTTTGCCGCGGGGCTGTTTCGCGTGCGGCGCGGCAGCCGGCGGGCGGGATGGATGGTGCTGCTGGCGGGCACGCTGGTCGGGCTCTCGATGATGTCCGGCTGCGGCAACTGCACGGACCTCGGAACCAGGCCCGGCAGTTACACCTTCACGGTTACCGCGAGTGCCCAGGGAGGCCCGGTCAGCGAGAGCACCTCGCAGGGGGTGCCGGTCACGGTGACCATCCCGTAGGGTGCGTCTAGTTCGGTCCGAGGGCGTCGATATGCTCGGATTCGGCAAGTTGCACGAGGCGGTCCCATGGAGTGCGTTGATCTGGTTTTTGGGTGGATTGATTGAGGAAACGCTCCATGCGGCGGAAGCCGTCGGTGTAGGCGAGCATGTAGCTGCGGTATTCGTTGAGGTAGAGGAGCTCGTTTTCGGCGTGGAGCATGAGGGTCTGGCGGGCCAGCTCATCTTCGGCGTGGAGGAATTCGAGTTGGCCGTCGAGGAAGTCGCGGGCGATGGCTGGCTGGGCGGAGGAGAGGTCGGCCAGCAGGCGCGAGAGACGGACGTGGCGGTCGGCGTCGGCGGGATCGAGCCCGGCGAGGGGGAA
>CAXTQE010000141.1:6383-8828 GCA_964246225.1 uncultured Acidobacteriaceae bacterium
AGGTCGAGGTTGAGCAGGAGAGTGCTGTGGGCGTGGCCTTCGTAGCGGCTGAAGGCGCTCCAGGGTTTGTTGCGGACAAAGGTGAGCTGGACGGACTCGTAGGTGGGGAGCGCTATGTGTTGAAGAGTCTGCTGACGGCAGCCGGCGAGGGCGGCGTGCATGACCGCCTCGAGCATGGCGGGAGGGATGAGGAAGCGCTGATCGTACTTGGCGTAGTCCGATGCGACAGTGTAGCGAGATGCAACACTTTGCGAGCTGGGTGGAAGTTTGGCCGATATCTCTTTCAGGATGGCTGCACGATGTACCTGCTCGGTGTCAGGCAGACGCGAGGTGTGAAAAAGGGCAAGAGCTTCGGCGTCGAAGGGGAGAAGATGGCCGCGGAGCATGGCGGTGCGGGTCTGGATGGATTGAAGTTGGAGGGTTAGGAATTGGGCGCGGCCCAGGTCGGCAGTCGGTTGGAGGGAGTTGAGCTGCAGGAGGAGCTGAGCGGCTTGCTGATAGATCTCATCGAGAGTGGGGTAGGCGCGGTAGACGGAGGCTTTGAGTTGTGAGTCGGCGGTGGCGTAATCGAGAGAGTCAGGGTCTCGCTCGCCGAGAGCGAGGGCTAGTTGGAGGTAGGTCTGGGCGATGCTGTCGAGGGTTGCAGGCGGGGCGCGGTGGGGTTTGCACGAGGTGAGGACGGTGAGACAGAGCGTGGCGATGAGGCGGGCCAGGTCTGCTTCTAAAGCTTTGCGGAGGAAAAAAATAGATACGGGGATTCTGGCCTTGCCAGAACGACGGCGACGGGGTGCGATGGTCGGGTTCATTCGTAGCGGAGCGAAGACATGGGGCTGAGGCGCGAGGCCTGGCGCGCGGGGTAGAAACCGAAGAGGATGCCGATGGCGGCGGAGATGGTGAACGAAATGGCAATGGCGACCCAGGAAAGCTCTACCGACCAGCCGCCGAGGCGGGCGACGAGGGCGGCGGCGGCGGAGCCAAGCAGGATGCCGAGCAGGCCACCGCCGAGCGAGAGCAGGATCGCCTCGAGGAGGAACTGCTGCATGACCTCGGCGGATTGCGCTCCGACGGCGCGGCGGATGCCGATCTCGCGGGTGCGCTCGGTGACGGAGAGCAGCATGATGTTCATGATGCCGATGCCGCCGACGATCAGCGAGACGGCGGCGATCGAAGCGAGCAGCACGGCCATGGTGCGGCCGGCCTGCTCGAGGGTTTTGCTGAGCTGGGCAAGGGTAACCTTGTCGAGGTTGTCGGCGTTGCCGATCATGGCGCGGGAGATGTCGGTGCGCATGCCGCCGCGGGCGATGGCGGTGCGGGCCTGGCTGGCGACGGTGAAGTCGTCGGGGGTGTGGGAGGCGAGGTGATGGCGCTGGCGGAGTTCGGCGGAGATTTGTTTGGTGAGGCGGGTCACGTCGCCGGTCGATTCGGTGGCGAGCAGGATGGTGTCGAGATGGGCGCGCGCAAGCATCTGCTGCGCAGTCTGGACAGGCACGTAAATGGCGTCGAACTGGCCGTCACCCGTGGCGCTCGGGACCATCCAGCTGCCGCTGGCAAGGACACCGATGACCCGAAAGGCCGTGCCGCGGAGAGAGATGGTCTGGCCTACGGGGTTGGCCGTGCCGAAAAGGTGTTCGCTGGCGACGCTGCCGAGCACGGCGACCCGGGCGTTGGCGTCGTCTTCATTTGCGGTGAAGAAGCGTCCGTGGGGGAGGATCCAGGCGCGGCGGATGGTGGGGAGGGTGGCTTGTTCGCCGCGGATTTCGGTGGTCCAACGCATACTGCCGGCGGCGGCCGTGGCGCTCTCGTGAATGCCGGCGGAGACGGTCTCAACGCCATGAAGGTTCGCGATCGCTTGTGCGTCCGCGAGCTGCAGCGTGGTTGCTGCACCGAGACCGCCGAGGTTCGAGGCACTTCGTTCGGCGCCCTGGATGGGGTTGCTGGCGGGGTCGCTGCCTGGCGTAGCGAAAGTTTGGACCTGGCGGAGGAACGGCGCGGCGCCCGGGTGAAAGAGCCCGTCGTGGAGCAGGAGGCGGGTACCGGGGTGCCAGGAGGCGGGCTCTTCGGCTTCACCCTGGCTCGTCCACTGCTGGGGCATGCGGTAGTTGCCGCTCGAGACCTGGATGACGTTCATGCCGGCGGCACGGACCTGGGTTTGGATGGAGTGTTCGGCCCCGCTGCCTACGGCGATCATGACGAGCACGGTGCCGACGCCGATCATCATGCCGAGGGTGGTCAGGATGGTTTGGAGCCGATTGCGGCGGAGCGAGCGAAAGGCGATGGCGGAGCTTTTCCGGAAGGACAACGGCACCTCCCTTCACTCAAAGCGTAGGGCATCAATGGGGTTGAGGCGCGAGGCCCGTTGAGCCGGGTAGAAGCCGAAGAAGACGCCGACAGCTGCGGCTACGCCGAAGGAAAGGGCGACGGCGCCGAAGGAGACCTCCGCGGGCC
>CAXTQE010000142.1:0-8774 GCA_964246225.1 uncultured Acidobacteriaceae bacterium
ACCGATCTTCGTGGGCGCGAATGGGAGCGAGCGGCGGGACGGCGTCGTAGAAGGGGAGGGCGGGTGCGCTGGCGGCGCGCAGAGGAGTACGGGAGCAGCCGGAAGCAAGCCCCAGGGAGGTAACGGCGGCCGCGGATTGGAGGAAGTTACGCCGATCCATAGGACAGGAGCCTCAGGTTAGTAGAGGGGGACGGAGGAGTCGACGGTGCGCGACCACTGATCGATTCCTCCCGCGAGGGACTGGACCTGATCGAAACCCTGGCCGCGCAGCCACATGGCGACCGAGAGGGAGCGAGCACCATGGTGGCAGACCACGACGGTCGGCTGGTCGGGATCGAGTTCGGTATGGGCGCGAGAGGTAATTTCGCTCATCGGGATGCAGAGAGCGCCGGGGATGCTGGCGGTTTCGGTCTCCCAGGGCTCGCGGACATCGAGCAGAATGGTGGAATTTGTGCCGGATTCCGCGCGGATTTGCGCATAGGCTTGTGTAGTAATTTCAGGATCGACCATTGCTGCGAGTATAACTGCGAGAGGCCTGAAAAATGCTAGTTTAACCGTGTTCAAACGAACGCGCCGGTAAGCACGGGAGCCGTAGCATCCGTCTTATTAGGACGAGAACGCTTATGTAGGCTACTACCGACGAGCGAAGGAAGGGCGTGTTATTTGCCAGGAAAAGTTTTGATTGTCGAAGATGAGGTGCATGCCCGGACGGGCCTGACCGAGCTGGTTGCGTCCTGGGGATACGAGACGGAGGGTGCGTCGGACGGGTTAGAGGGTCTGGAGCGGGTCAACGACTGGACTCCGGCGATCGTGGTGACCGATCTGAAGATGCCTCGGATGGATGGGATGGAGCTGCTACGCCGGATAGCTGAGCTGCCGGACCGGCCGTGTGTGGTGATGCTGACGGCGCAGGGGTCGATCGAAAGCGCGGTAGAGGCAATGCGGTCGGGCGCGTGGGATTACCTGCCTAAGCCGGTTGATCCTTCGCGACTGAAGGGGATTTTGCAAAGCGCGAGCCGGCAACGGGCCGCTGAGAGCGATGCGGCGATGACGGCCAAGCCGCGCAAGACGGCGGGCGCGCTGGGGGAGCTGGTGGGCTCGACGCCGCAGATGCGCGCGGTGTTCGATTTAGTGGAACGAGTCGCGTCCTCGAACGTGAGCGTGCTGGTGACGGGTGAGAGCGGGACAGGCAAGGAGCTGGTAGCGCGAGCGCTGCACGATCTTTCGTCGCGACGCAATAAACCTTTTGTGGCAGTGAACTGCGCGGCGATTCCGGAGACACTGATAGAGAGCGAAATATTCGGGCATGAAAAAGGCGCATTCACGGGTGCGCAGGAGCGTCGCGCGGGATGCTTCGAGCTGGCTGAGGAGGGGACGCTGCTGCTCGACGAGATCGGCGAGATGCCGGCGGCCACGCAGGTAAAGCTGCTACGTGTGCTCGAGGACAGGAAGCTGCGACGACTGGGGTCGAAGATGGAGACGCCCGTGGATGTGCGGGTGATTGCGGCGACGAACAAGGATCCGCTAAAGGCGGTGGCTGCGGGTGAGCTGCGGGGCGATCTTTACTATCGATTGAATGTTTTTAACATTCTTATGCCTCCGCTGCGGTCGCATGTGGCCGATATCCGACTGATGGCGCAAAAGATGATTGCGGACATGAACGAAAAGCATGGCTGCAAGGTGAGCGGGATAAGCGAGGGTCTGGCAGTTCGGCTGGAATCGTACAAATGGCCGGGCAATGCGCGCGAGCTGCGCAATACGATTGAGCGGGCGGTGGTTCTGGCACGGGAAGGTGTGCTGAGCACCGAGCATCTCCCGCCGGGCTTCGGCGAGGCGATGGTGGAGACGTTGCCGGCGGCGCGAACCAGCGACACAGCCGTGCACGTCGAGGTGGGAACAACCGTCGACCAGGCCGAGCGGCAATTGATCCTGAAGACGCTGAGTTCGACCTTGAACAACAAGACCCGGGCGGCGGAGATTCTTGGCATTAGTACCAAAACGCTACACAATAAGCTGAAGGAGTACGCAGTAGCCGATAACGATCTGTAAGACCAGCGGAAGAGCAGCGAGGATGGGAGCCCGCGGATGCGGCTGAAGACGAAACTGGTATTGGCTGCGACGGGAGTGACGCTCGCGATCGTGGTAGTGTTGTCGGTTGTATTTTTGAGCGAGTTGCTAAGCCAGCGTATCGTCCAGACGGCCGCAAGCACCGACGTGATGGCGCGCCAGGTGCTGATGATGACCCAGCAGGCGATCCAGGTGCAGCTGCGGGCGCAGCCGCCGGCCGACAACTCGGAGGAGGCTCTGCACGCTGCTGTGACCAAGGCGTTGCGCAGTCATCGGCCGCTAGTTGACATGATGCAGTCGTTCGTAATGTACAGCTCGTCCGTGCAGGATGTGAGCGTGACGGACGCAGATGGCCTGACGCTTGTCACAACGGATCCGGAAGAGTTGAATCAGCTGGCACCGACCCGCATGGCTTTCGACTACCTGCAAAAGGCAAGCGTAGGCTACCAGGTCTACGCGGTTCTGGGTAGGGCCATGGTGCTGGATGTAGCGGTTCCGCTCGACCGCAACGGGAAGCCATTTCTGCTTGTGCATGTAGGAGTGCGATCGACATTTTTGAAGAACACCTATCTGCCGCGTCTGAAGGACGGGCTTCTGCTGGCGGCGTTGTGTGCGTTCATCTCGATGATGGCGGCGGGTCTGCTGGCCAACGTGGCTTCGCTTCCGATCGAGGAGATCCGGATGCGTTTAGAGCGCTTGACGGCGGGCTCATCCATGGAGCCGATGTCGATGCTGGGGATGGGGGATGGCAACGATCGTAAAAGTGACGCAGTGGTGCGCGTGACGGATACCATCGACCGTCTGGGCCGGCAAATCCGGACGACGGAGGCGGTGTACACCGATCTGCAGGCGAATTTGAACCAGATGCTGGACACGCTGCGCGACGGGGTCGTCCTGTTTACGGGGGAGGGCCGCGCGGTGATGGTGTCGGACGCGGTAGCGCATTTTTCGCAGCTGGACGGCAAGCCGCTGGTTGGATTGCAGCTGAAGGAAATCTTTCCCGCCGATACCGCGCTCGGCAAGGCGATGCGGCTGGCGTTTGAGCGCGAACAAACGGTGCCGGCGGAGACGGTGCGGCTGGAAGACGGGCGTGAGGTCGAGTTTTCACTCGACCGGATCGACGACGGGCAGGGGCGCGGACGCAAGATGGGGACGCTGTTAACGCTGCGCGACAAGGGTTCGGCGGCGCGGCTGGAGCAGGAGCTGGAGGTTTCGAGGCGGCTGGCGGCGGTGGGCCGGCTGACGGCGGGGGTCGGTCATGAGGTGAAGAACCCAATCAACGCCATGGTCGTGCATCTGGAATTGTTGAAGTCCAAGCTGGAGATGGCGGGCGAGGGCCGAAGCTTTCTGGCCGGAGCACAGCGGCACGTGCAGATCCTGGCGGGAGAGATGGAGCGGCTGGACCACGTGGTGCAGACGTTGGCGGACTTTACACGCCCCATGGACCTGAAGTTGGAAGAGGTGGATCTGGCGTCCATCGTGCAGGCGGTGGTGGAGTTAACCGGTGCGGAGACGCAGGAGCACGGCGTGGAGCTGAAGACGCGCACGGAACGTGTAATGGTGCGTGCCGACGGCGACATGCTGCGACAGGCGCTGCTGAATTTGGTGCTGAATGGAATGCAGGCGATGGAAGCCGCCGGGGGGGTATTGCGAGTGCAGGTGCGCCGGGAAGGAGATGCGGCGGTGATGGAGGTCGCGGATGAGGGTCAGGGGATTGCTCCGGAGCTGATGACGAAGATTTTCGATTTGTATTTCACGACCAAACCGAAGGGAAGTGGGATTGGGCTGGCGATGACGTACCGAATTGTGCAGATGCATCGGGGCGCCATGGAGGTGCGCTCGGAGGCGGGTCAGGGTGCGGTGTTCACGATGCGGCTGCCGGCGCTGGCGGTAGTCGACGGCCGGAATATGGGCCGGGTGGTTGCCGGGAGGGGTGCATGACCGAGCTCCTTCCATGTTGGCGCCAGGGGGTGCGGGCAGGGACCTTTGGCCTGCTGCTGCTGGGCGCGGTGGGATGCCGGCATAAGCCTGTGCCGGTGGCCATCCAGGTGCCTCCGCCTTCGCCGGTGCCGCTTGAGCCGGCGCCGGAGCCGAAGAATCCACCTTTGGTGGCTTCCGTTCCCACGCAGCCGATTCCACTGCCGCGGGTGACGGTGCCTCCGCCGAAGAAGCCGAAGAAGGTGAAGAGGCCTGCACCTGCGCCTGCGGTGCAGGTGGCGGCGGTCAACGTGCCCGCGAGTCCGGTGGCCGCGGCTCCCGATCCGACCAGCGCGATCGGTGCGCTGACTCCCGGAGGCGAACAGGTTCCGGAGCAGCATCAGCGGGCGGTGGAGTTGATTGCGGCCAACGACAAACGGCTGTCCGGCCTCTCGGCGGAGTTCAAGGAGAAGGAGAAAGAGCAGTTGATCCGGGTGCAGAACTTTCAGAAGCAGGCGCAGGCGGCGTTGGGCGCGGGCGACGCGGAGGGAGCGTATACGCTGGCAACCAAAGCGAAGGTGTTGCTGGACGATCTGCAGAAGTAGAGGATCGGTGGTACCCCTCCCCCACCCCTGGCTGAAGTACCTAAAGTCTTCAAAACAAAGCACTAAAGTCCGGACTTCAAGGGCTCCAGGGTCTGAACACGGAAGGGAAGTGAGTTCAGCTTTCGGAGTGCCTTGGGACCTGGACTGCTCTATTTCCAGTATACCAAGGTGCACGAGGTTCTATGCCAGGCCTAAGTGGTTCATTTTGGACTAATTAGCGGACAAAGGACTTGACAGCTTGTACGACGCCTGATGCCGAAGAGCAACAGCGGACGCAGATTCCCTGCGGGAATGAGAACCAAGAGCACCGAGAGTTACGTTGCTCGAACGTGGTCGAGGGTTGGGTGCCGGAGTCGCTCTTTGGAGTGCGTCGCGCGTGCGAGTGAGTTGTTGCCGCTCGTAGGGGTCGGCGGTTTCCGCCTGGATGAAGGGTGTCGCCTTCTGCAGCCAGCCATGCGCTTCTTCCAGCCTGCCCTCAAGCAGGTCGAGGCGCGCTCGGGTAAGGTCGAAAGTTCCCGCGAAGTTGGTTAGACCGGGCATGTGAGAGACCTCGTCCACGTTTACAGCGTCCAGCAGATTGCCGGCGGTGCGCAGATCTTGGGCAGGTGTGTGAATGTTTGCCTGTTCCTGCTGCTGGACGAGACAATATGCGACAACGAAGCGCCCCAGATTGCTAAAGAACGGCTGCGGGACAGCTGGCTCGGAACTCTCCTCGATGACCTGTTGCGCGTGCTGTATGCCTTCCCTGTAGCGTCCTGCGTGACACTCGAAGTTTGCTGCGGATGCAAGGCTGTTCTCGCGTCCGAAGGCTCCGTTCGGTTTTGTACGCTCTCTCTGATGGAGGAGCAGTTCATCCTCAATCGCGGTATCCCACTGTCCGAGCGTGCCTTCAGCCTGCGCACGCATGTAAAGCGCTGCAAGAGTGAGCTGATTCTCCGGTCCAAGCGCTTTTTCAAAGCGGGTGTAATCCCGGCTGCTTTGCTCTTTTGCCTGCTGCGCGTCGCCTTTCACATAGAGAGCTTCTTCAAGAAGCATGTCGGGTTCAAACAGCTCCGGAGTTTCGGGTCCCTGCAGGGCTGTAATGGACTCGATGGCCGAGCGTGCGGCCCGCTCTGCGTTGGGTCCATCCTCCAGGCGCAGGTAGATGCCGGCAAATCGGAGCTTGAGTTTGATGAGGAGCATCGGGTCAAACTTCGGAGTATTTTGTGCACGGCTCACAGCGGCGGCCAGCACGGGCAGGCCACGCTCAGGATGAGCGCCAAAGAGGTACACTCCCGTTTGCGTCAGGGCCTGCCAGGTCTGGAGCGTCGGCGAGATGGCCGGAAGCTGGCTGATCAGGCGTTGCTCCTGTTCCATGTCTTGGGTCGCCGCTTCGATCTGCGGTGCGGCCTGGGTTCGCAGCAGCGTGTGGTCGCGGCGTATGCTGGCGAGCAAGGCGTCTTCGGACAGCGGTCCTTCGGCGCGAACGAAGTCCTGGTGGGCGGCCGCAAACTCCTGTTCCGCGTCCACGAACTCGGTGCGTGCGTCGAAGGCTCCGCCGAGAATGAGATGAAGGCCGCCGGCGACCTGGGGGGAGTCCTGAAAGCGGCTCTCAATCTTTGGCAGCGCTGTGCGCACCGCGTCGATCAGGCTAAGCTGTGAGGTCGCTTCCTTGCCGCTGGAGTGGATCAGCGGATTTCCCTGGCTGAGGAGATCGACGGAAAGAAAGTCGTTCATCGCCGAAAGGGTGAGATTGCTTGCTTTGAGCCGATCGCGGTCGCGGGCTGCTCGACTGTAGAACCAGCCGCTGGTTCCGACTCCCGCCAGCAGGACGCAGAAGGCGGCGAGAACCCAGGGCTGGCGAGCTTTTCGCGCGATCAGCTGCTTTTCTGCGAGCTCGGCGCGCGTTTGCAGCGCTTCGAATTGCTGACGAGACTCCCGCTCGCGCTGTTTTCTTTCTTCGAGTGTGCGCAGCCGCTGGGCAAGGGTTTGTGCGTCCTGCAGGCGACGTGCCGGGTTGCTGACGGTGGTCTCGGCTACGTCCTGGCGCAGCGCGGCGTCCTCGATCCACTCCTCCCACTCGGAAGGGAGAGGCCGGCGGAAGTCTCCGCAGAGCAGCTGGAAGAGGACGATGCCGAGGGCATAGACATCGGAGGCTGTGCCCGGTGCGGCTCCGGCGGCGACCTCCGGAGAGCGATAGACGTTCGACACCTCCTGCATGTGGCCTGGGAGCGTCCGCACCTGAGAACGGCCGCTCAGCGTGGTCACTGCCCCTTCGAGCCTTTCGTCCGCCGCTTCCTGGTGCCTGCTTGAGGGTTCCTCGTCCTGCTCCGAGCCAAAGAACGTAGCAGCCTGTAAGTTGCCGAGCCGGACCTGGTGCCGTGTCCCGGAGCCCGTTGGCGGACCGATAAAGATGTTCGAGGGCCGCAGATCGTTGTGGAGGACGCCTGCGGCATGCATGGTGGCGATCGCTTCGGCGAGATCGATCATGATCTGGAGGCACACCTCCTGCTGCAGGCCTCCGTGGGCGCGCTGCGACTCCGCCCACAGCAGCAGGTTCGGACCTCCGTACTCGGTTTCGAGGAAGTAGGGTTTGGTGGTTAGCCTCCAGTCGAAGACCTGGACGAAGCCGGGGTAGGGACCGGCCTTGTCTTTGAGGTGCTGAAAGATGTCGATCTCGGAGGCGAGCGCGTCCCGCTCCTTCTCGTCGACGGCGAGGCGAAAGACGTGGGTTTCGCTGGTGGTTGGACGCTTTGCGATCCAGACGGAATGGGGGAGGGTGTGGTCGAGCGGATGGTCCAGGGGTTCGTCCAGCTTCCAGTCCCGCTTGCCTGCGATGGAGTCTCCCGGGTTGGGGCGCATGCCTTCTCGCGCCGACTCTTCAAAGACCCGTGACTCGACGGGCACCACGATCTGGAAGCCGGAGCCATGCCGGGTTCGGAGGACGTTGTCGCGGTCCGCAGACTTGTCTGGCGAGATGGCGGTGCGCAGATTGTGAATGGCGTTTGAAAGCGGCTGCTCGAGCGCCTGGGTCGAACCCCAGACGGACTCAAGCAACTGGGGACGGGTCAACTTGTGGCCCGGCGCTTTGAGGAGGGCAAGCAGGACGGCCTGGGTCTTGGGCGTGAGCCGTTTTTCTTCTCCCAGGACCCAGAACTTGCCGAGAAGCTCGTCGTATTCGCATTGCGCGAAACGCCAGACGGTGTACTTGATGTTTCCACTCGACGATTCCAACACTCCTCCTAAGCTGGATAAGTATGGCGCAAGATGAGGAAAATAAAGGGCTGTTAAGTCCTGTTAAGAAAAAAAACGAGGCGGTTCTAGGCGTGGCCCGGGTTTCCGATCAGTCTGTTCTCAGATTCAGCAAGCATACCTTGCCGGCAAAAGCGATGGAGAAGTATCGCAGCAGGCCTGCCCAGATGGACAGGTTTCGGCAAGCAGGAGAGCGACGATGACCCAACGTGGACGTGTGCTGCGCGATACCAATGCCGGACCCGGTCTGCTGACCGTGGATGGCAAACAGTACAGCTTTACCCTGGAGGATATGTGGCAGTCGGAACTGCCTCCGCGCATGGGAATGGTTGTGGAGGTGCTGTTCAATGGCGATGGCGCGCCGGAACGGGTGTCCATGATGCCTGAAGGACAGGTGGCCCGGGAGCAGGCCGCGGCTCACCTGGCGGAGGCGCAGAAGAGGAGCGGGGAGATCGCTTCGAGCATGGTTGCGCGCTTCGGAGTTTCGACGTTGGTGGCGGAAGGCTTGCTGCTGCTGGGCTGGTTTTTTCTGCCCTTTTTGTCCGTCAAGGCGATGTATCTGGGCCGGAGCGCGACGTTGTGGCAGATGCTGAGCTATGTGGGCACGGGCAATCTGCTGGTGAGCCTGGGAGGGAACGCGGGGCTGTCCGGCTCTGGCGGTTCCTTTTATGAGCTGCTCGGCATCGTTTGCGTGTTTGGTCCGTTGCTGCCGTACGTTTGGAAAGATCGGCGGGCGGCGCTGGGCGAGGTGCTTCCTTTGCTCTTTTTGTTGCTGATGACGGCGGTCACGCTTTCGGCCCTGCATGACGCGATCTCTTCCGGGAACGATGCGATGTCACGGGAGATCGCCGGCATGGCGTTGGACAACCTGACGAAGAGCCTTTCCTTCGGCCTGGGAGCGTACCTTGCCGCGGCTACGGCCGTTTACCTGGCGTTCAAGGGTGGGAAGGCTTA
>CAXTQE010000143.1:0-8712 GCA_964246225.1 uncultured Acidobacteriaceae bacterium
TGCCGGAGCGGCGCGCTCCAGCTCATCGCCTATGTCGTCGCCGGTCGCGCCATGCTCGGCGCCGTCCCCTCCAAAACCACCATCATCGCCGAGCGATTCTTTGATGACGGCGGTGGCATGCAGCTCATCCTGCATGCGCCTTTCGGCGGACGCGTGAACAAGGCCTGGGGTCTCGCCCTGCGCAAACGCTTCTGCCGCGGCTTCAACTTCGAGCTGCAGGCCGCCGCCACCGACAACGGCATCAACATCTCGCTCGCCGAGCAGCACAGCTTCCCGCTCGCCGACGTCTTCCACTTCCTCACCGAGCACACCGCACAGGAGCTCCTCGAACAAGCCTCGATCACCTCGCCTATCTTCAAAAATCGCTGGCGCTGGGCGGCTGGCCGCAGCCTGCAACTGCTGCGCATGCAGAAGGGCAAACGGGTCGCTCCGCAGATCCAGCGCACTCGGTCGGACGACCTGATGGCCAACGTCTTCCCCCAGGCCGCGGCCTGCTTTGAGACCATCGTCGGCGACATCCAGATTCCCGACCATCCCCTCGTCCGCGAGGTGATGAAAGATGTGCTCACCGAGGCCATGGACATTGAGGGCCTCGTCGAGATCCTGCGCGGCATCGAGGGAGGCACTATTCGTTGCCTGGCTGTCGACACACCGACGCCCTCGGTCTTTGCGCATGAGCTCATCAACGCCATGCCGTACGCCTACCTGGACGAGGCTGGCGCCGAAGAACGCCGCGCCCGCGCTACCACGTTGCGCCGCGGCCTGCCGTCTACCGCCCCCAACGAACCGCGGCACCTCGACCAGGCGGCTATCGACACGGTCCGCGCCGAGCTTTGGCCCGACCTCCGCGACGAACACGAGCTCCACGACCTTCTGCTTTCGCTCGTCCTGCTCCCACTCTCCTTCCTCGACACCGACCAGGCCGCTGGCTGGCCACTGTTCTACGAGCGCCTCGCCCGTAACAATCGCGCCCAAACGGTCGAAGTCAACGGCAAGCCCTGCTGGATTGCCGCCGAACGCCTGCCCGCGATTGAGTCTCTTCTGTCCTCCGCCGCGCCCGGAACCGAATCGGTTACAAATTCGGAATTTATTTTGCAATGTGTTCAGGGATGGTTACAAATCCTTGGCCCCGTCACAGCCAGCAGCCTTTCTACCCTCACCAGCCTGCCCGCGTCGGACATCTTCAAGGCCTTCCTCGCCATGGAGATGCAGGGTCTTGCCTTGCGCGGAGCCTTCGAGCACGCCGCACCCGGCCCCTCTGACCCAGACCACGAGATTGAATGGTGCGAGCGACGCATCCTCCAGCGCATCCATCGCCTTGCGCTCGGCACTCTCCGCAAAGCGGTCGAAGCTGTCACACCCTCCGTCTACCTGCGCTGGCTGCTCGGCTGGCAACACCTCGCGCCGCAGACCCAGCTCGCGGGCGAAGAAGGCCTGCTCGAAGTTCTCTCCAAGCTCGAAGGCTTTGAGGCTCCGGCCGTCGAGTGGGAGCGCACCCTGCTCCCGGCGCGCGTGGCCAACTACGACCCCCGCTGGCTCGACAGTCTCTGCCTTTCGGGCGCCGTTGGCTGGGGACGCGTCTCTCCGCACCCGGCCTGGACTGCAAAAGCCGGCTCGGCCCCACGCCGCGTCATTCCCACCAACGCCGCGCCGATTACCTTCTTTGTCCGCGAGTCTGCCGACTGGCTGCCTCATGCCCTTGCCGCCCAGTGTGTCGACGAGGGCACCCTGCTCGCGGCCCTCAGCCCGGATGCCCTCGCCGTCCGCACCCTTCTTCGTCAGCGCGGCGCGTGTTTTTCAAACGATCTCCAGCGTCTGCTCGCCTTCACCCGCCCGCAGACCCAGCACGCCCTTTGGGAACTCGCCACCGCCGGGGTCGCCTCTGCCGACGGCTTTGACCAGCTTCGCGGCATGATGGACCCGCGACGCAAGGCTGCTGCCGCCGCCACACCGGCCAGCCTAAACAAGCGCGCCGTCGCTCGCACCACCGCCGGCCGCTGGTCCCTGCTGTGCGACGAGGCCGAGCCCCCCATGCCTGTGGCCAAACCCACCCCCGCCGAACGCCAGGCCGAGGCCATTGCGGAAGCCCGCCGCCTCGACGCCGCCCACGAATCCGCCGCACGCATGCTCCTCTGCCGCTACGGCATCCTCTTCCGCGACCTTCTTGACCGCGAGTCCAACGCCCCCAGGTGGCGCGACTTACTCAACGTCCTTCGCCGGCTGGAGGCACGCGGAGAAATCCGTGGCGGCCGCTTTATCTCCGGCTTCGGCGGCGAGCAGTTCGCCCTTCCCGAGGCCGTCGACTCCCTCCGCGACTCGCGCAGCCGCACCTGCACGCACGAGATCTCGGTCGCCGCCGCCGACCCCATGAACCTTGTCGGCGTCGTCATCCCGGGCATCCGCATCGCTGCCGTCCCCGGCCGCCATCTCCGTTTCCGCAACGGGGCCCTCGTTGCCGACCCCACCCAGCCTGCCGCGCTCTCTACCGCCGATCCGGTGGCAGCAATCCTTCCGACCGTGGGTCCGGAGCGACGGTTATTCTGAGAGTGTGACCGATCCCTCCGATTCCACGCTAGAATCCGCGTCCTCCGACGAGCTTTCGCCTGAAGATTTTTACTTCGACGGCCCTTATCTGGTCTTTACGGCCGCCTACCACCTAAAGCGCGGCTTTTGCTGCAACTCCGACTGCCGCCACTGCCCCTACAAAGAGCTATAACTTTCCATCCGGCAGCGCCGGCACCAGCCCGGCCTCGGCGATCTGCCCGTTCCGCATGGCCTTGGCGTTATGCAGGATCAAGGCTATGCGCGGATCGTTCCCATACGTCCGCAGCCACCGGTCCTGCCCCATCCCGGACTGCGTGTCGAAGCCGATCTCGGTCGCCCGCGCCAGCCAGCGCAGCATGCCGTCCACGTCATGATCCCGCGCCGCAAGCTTTGCCATCTCGAAGCAGAAGCGTCCACGGTCGCTTGGCGAGAGTACATGGGCCTCAATGCCGTTTGAGCTGCCGCCCTGCAAGGCGTTTGGGTCGAGCTTGAGTGCCGCAGCAAACTGTTTTCGCGCGCTCTCGTAATCTTTCACTTCAAAGTAGGCTGTGCCCAAATTGGCGTGAAAGGTCGCTTTGTTTTTGTTGAGCTTGACTGCCCGTTTGTAGTCGCCGATCGCCCTCGCGAAGTCGCCCGCAACGTACTCCGAGGCAGCCAGATTGTTCCAGGCGTCGGGGTCTTTGGGAGCCAGATGAACCGTGCGCTCAAAGGCGGCGCGTGCGAGTTCCGGACGATGCAGCTCCAATAACGTGATGCCCATGCGGTTGGTCAACTTGCCCCGATCGCCCCCGCGCTCCAGGGCGAAGCGGTAGTAGTCGAGCGCGTCCTCGGGAAGACGCCGGGCCCGCATTACATCGGCGGCTATCTGCAAACTGGCGGGGGACGCCTTTGCCGGGTCGGGAAGATGTCCCTCCATGGCCATCCAATCCGCCGATTGATGTCGCGCGACCCGCCCCGGATCTGCGCTCATGGAGAGCTGAGCGTGGAGAGGTCCCGGGCTGTACGCGAACCGGAGGAGCAGCAAGCTGGCGGCGAGCAGGGATGGTCTCATGGCGGGTGCCTCAAACTTGCCAACATACTGCACCCGCGCCGAGGGACTGTCAATACCGCCTACGACGCCGGAGCGATCACCGGAGGTTTGGCTGCGGGAGGAGGAGCGCTGGGTGCTGCGCCAGCCGGCTTGGTGATTCGCAGGGCCATGCGAGGAAAGTTGAAGCTGCCTCCCGCATCGTCGATGACGTTGACCTGGCACACATAGTCGCCCGGCTGCAGAGGTGCCAGTGGGACGTCGAACTGAAAGGCCACGGCACCGCGGTCGGGGCTGTTGATGGTGTTGGCCTCGACCAGCGGCGTTTCATAGACTTTTGTTCCACCCAGCAGGAACTCGATGCTGGTGAGCACGTGCACGCCGCTCAGGGGCGGACGCCGCGTCAAACCCGCTCCGGCTTCCGGCGGCGGCGCCTCTCCCTTCCCGTGCGCCGGGTCATACACCTCATAGAGGAAGTAGAGATGCTGATCCTGCCGGAAGACATGCGGGATGTTTGGAATCCACTCGAGGCCGTCGCGGACCAGCGGATTGGCCGTCTTCTGCGCATCGGGCACGCGCTGGCTGGCCAGCACCACCGAGCTCAGCTTCAACGCCGCCTTTTTGAGATCGGGTACGTTCAAGTCCGTCTCAAAGCTTCCCATCTGGCCCGTCTGGTTCTCCCGCACGACGAACTTCAGGCTGTACTTGCCGGGAGCCAGATTGAATCCGGTCGAATACTGAACGTTTCTCTGCTTTACCTGTTGGGACGCGTCGACGGCGAGCTTTACTGTCTCGCGCACATCGCCAACCTTGATCCCCTGCGCGTTCTTTACCTGGCCAATGATGTCCAGCGTCGCCTTGTCGCGGTCGCCATTCTTGAGGAAGGGAATCTGCGAGCCGGGAACGATCAGGCTTACCGGGACAAAGAAATGACCCTCGCCGGTGCGGAAGTAGAGCGCCTGCAGGTAGAGCGTCACGTCGGTCGCAGGCAGGTCACTGCGCATCTGCTCGGTCAGCGCCAGTTCGCGGTCTTCGCTTTTGGCATGCTGAAAGTCCGCCGGCGCGTAGTATCCCGGGCGGTACTGGACGACCACATCCGGCCGGTTGACCTTGATGGTCAGGTGCCGGAAGCCGCCGTCGCGTGCCTGGTTGGTCGACTTGAAGCCGAGGATGTAATACGCCTCCGTGTCATGCTGTACCTGCTGGAATGCGGGGCCAAAATCGTTCGAATCGAAGAACGCCTTGCCTCCCGTGTCCGCGCTCAGGGTGCCGAGCGTCTCCTGGGAAGCAAAGTTTGCGCTGAGCGCCGCCGTCACCGCACTTCCGCTGTAGGCCGAATTTCCGCGCAGGCTTCCCCGGCTCGCATCTCCTCCCGGCGGCAGAGCCTGCAGCCCGCGCGTGTCGACCGAATAGATCGCCATGTTGGCTTTGGCTGCGGCGTTGGTGGCCGCCCGCAGGCTGGCCTGGTTTTCAATGCCGTTCCGTGTCAGGCCGCCAGAAAAGTACAGCATGGATTTTTTCTGGTCCACGCGCTCCAGGCTCCTGGCTATCGTGCGGATCGCCAAGAGCTCGCGGTCCGTGTTCAGGCTGTTGTACTCCGTGTCGTCCGCCGCAAACTGGCTGGTGTCATCGCTGGTCCCGTCGGTCGAGCCAGTTGTGCCATTCGCAAATCCCGTCGTGTCCGTGCCGTTGTATTTCGCAAGTCCATGCAGCAGGGCCTCTTTGTCGGAAGTGAAGTCCTGGTCCATGGTCAGCCCGGTCGACATGCTGACCAGCGCGACCAGATCCGCGGGAGCCATCTTGTTTTTCACGTAATCGGTCGCCGCATCCACAGCCCGATCGATGTCCTCGTCCTGCATCGAGCTCAGGTCGAAGAAAACTACGATCAGCCGGTGATCGCGTAGCTGCTGCGGAGAGGCTGCCAGATTATGCTCCAGCAGTTCGGCAATGGTGGCCTTGCCCTGGACCGTATTCTTCTCCCGTAAGGCTACCGCCTGATCCACGCTTTGGTAATCGAAGCTGCGCACCGTTTGCGGCTTTTTATTTTCGAGGACCTGGAAGTCGCTGGCCTTGAGACCTTTTACCAGCTCGCCTGTCTTCTTGTCGCGAACCACGACATTGGTCAGGACCAGGTTGGTGTTCACGCTGAGCGTAAAGGTGGAGCCGCTTGCCTGGCCACTGTTCTGGCCACTGTTCTGGCTACTATTCTGGGCAGCCGCTTGCGATGGTGCCTCCTGCGCGAGCGCGCACGGGGATCCCGGTAGTCCAAGAAGTCCGATCGTCAGTGCTGCCACTAGCCGCTGCATACCGCCTGCCTTCTTGCCCCTAAAACCTGTACCGCGCCTGGACCTGCAAGGAGCGCATCGCCGCCGCGCTGGTGACCTGGCCGAAGTTGGCCGAGTTTTCCGTCACGTTGATGCCGCTGTACTGCACGGTATTGAAGACGTTGGTCGCCGTTACCCGCGCCTCGAAGGAGTTGGTTCCGCTGAACTGAAAGGTACGCGAAAGCGCGGCGTTGGTGGCAACCGTGCCAGGCCCTTCGATCGACCCCTGCGACGCCGTGCCGTACTGCCCTGAGCCCGGCAAGGTGAATGCATTGGTGTTGAAGAAACTTTGGAGCTGGCCCGTGCCCTTGATTGCCGTCCCGGCTACCCGGTTTGGCCGTTGATTGAAGGTGTTCGCCGACGAGGCCTCGGCCTGGTTGCCCAAGTATTGCGGCGTGAAGTACGTGCCCGTTGCGAAATTGAACGTGCCGCTGAGTGAGAAGCCGTCGAGCGCCTTCGCCAGGACGCCGCCCTTGTTCAGGAACTCGCGGTTTGGACCGAACGGCAGCTCCAGCACCCAGTTGCCGGTCAGATTGTGCCGCTGGTCGAAGGTTGAGTTCCCTTCCTCCAGATCCGGCCGATAGAAGTTCTGGATCGGCGTACCCACCGCGCCGCCGACTCCGGAGGCATTGTCGATGGTGTGCGAATAGACGTACGTGAAGCCTACGGCGATGCCCTTTTGCTGCCGCTTCTGCGCGCTCACCACCAGTTGGTTCGAGTGCGAACCTGCGATCGATCGCTCATAGTCGAATGGAGCGATGCCCGGAGTCGTTGTACCCGAAGGCGTACCGTTCGGCGAGCCGACCAGGTCCAGATCACTTCCCTTGGAGCCGTTACAGCCCACGTTGAGCACGATCCCGAGCGGAATCGTCTTCTGCACGTTGAGGTTGTAGATCTGCACCATGCCCAGGCGATAGTTCGGGTCGACGGCCCAATTATTTGAAATTTGCTGCGCGGTCGAGCAGCCAAAGCCGTTGCTGAGCGTCAGATTCGCTGTTGTAGCTGGACGCACTACGGAGGTTCCGGACGACGTCGTGTAGGCGTAGGGCGCCTGAGTCGTCGTGCAGCCGGTAGCCGCGGGAGTCGGATTGGTGCTCGTAGAGGTCGGCGCAACGTTATTCTGTGTTACGGCGAACGGTACCTGCTGCGAAAGCAACTGCGCAAAGGTGCGGTACTGGCCGGTGTTGAAGTTGATGCCGTAGCCCGCGCGCACTACCACGTTCTTGATCCCGCCAAACCTGGGCGACCATGCCGCGCCGAACCGAGGCTCGAACATGGTGCGGTCCGGACGAACCAGGCTGCTTGGGAACTGACCGCTGTAGGCTCCCGTGCCTCCCGGAAAGACGGCTTGCACGGCGGTGTAGCTGGCGTTGTGATCCAGGTTCACCAGCCGATTGTTCTTCTCAGTGTACGGCCCGAAATATTCGTACCGCAGCCCGTAGTTCAGGGTCAGATTCGGCTTGGCGCGGAAGTCGTCGGTCGTATACCAGTCGTAAACATTCTCGCGCAGGTAGGTTTTGTAGATGCCCGCCTGGATGCTGGTGCTCTCAGGGAGCCCGAGCAGAAAATCGGCAAATCCCGACCCGCTGGCCGCAGTCGACCCGCTCACCCCGGCTACCTGGTAGGCGGGACTGGCCGTCGCATACCCCGTGAAGGTAAAGGATCCAAGCGGATTGTTGCCGCCGACAGAATCCGCGTGAACCCTACGAATGTCGAGGCCCAGGCGGAAGTTATGCCGCTTATGCCGCCAGGCCACGAAGTCCGAAAAGCTGATGGTCTGGCCGATCGATTGCGTGGGAGTGGTGTTTGAAAGTCCCGCGAAGTTGGTGATGTTCAAAGACGGCACGCCGTTATAGAAGTGTGGGTTGGCAAACGACTGCGCCTGGTTCGGGATGTTCAGGTTGGCCGTCTCGGTTGGGTTCGTGGCACTGTTCGTGAAGTAGTTCTGGGTCTCCGAAGAGCTGCGGTTCCAGTTCACGGAGGCATTGTTCGATAGCCTTCCATAACTCACCACGTAGCCGAGACTGAGCGCGTTGCCGTCGCTCGCCGTCGTTCCACCCAGCGGTAAAAAGATATTGCGCAGGTCGCTCGCCGTATGCGAGTAGTTAAAGGACGCATTGATGTTCTGGCGCAGCACTGGCGGTGCGTTCGCATTGCGGCCGCCGCCGCCTCCACCACCGCGGCCGCCTCCTCCGCCGAAGCCGCCAAACGGACCGCCGCCGGTCTGCTGTCCAAGCTGCCGCTGGTAGCGCGTGTTGATGGCGACGTTATTCGAACCCGCATTTGAGATCGTCTGGTAATTGAAGACCGTGGGGTCGTTCGAGCCGCAGTTGATGTTGCATTGCGGGTAGTAGTTCAAGAGAGCCAGCGCCTGCGGTGAGATCCCGACTGTGCTGTTTCTCAAGTTGTTGCCCGGGATCGGCAAACCGGTTGCAGGATCAAAGAGAGAGACCGGCGCCAATCCCCCGCTAACCCTCTGAAACGACTGCGAAAAGTCGCCCGCGCGCTCAAGGACGGTGGGCACGCGTACCGGGCTGGGCAGAAAGGGGTTCAGGTTCTTCTGGCCGGTCAGGTTGATGAAGACGAACTGCCGTGTGTCCGGCTTCGTCAGCCCGGGAAGATAGGGCGATCCCGCGATGCTTGCGCCGAAGCGGTTCGAGTACGCCGACGGGTTGACGACCGGCTCCAGGGTGGGCGACCATGGCGCCGAGTTCAGCGCGTTATTCCCGCCTTGATAGAAGACACTGCCGTGGGGCTGGGCTGGGTTGAAGTTGCGAAACGCCCCGCCTCCTCCACCGCCGCCGCGCCCTCCTCGTC
>CAXTQE010000144.1:0-8711 GCA_964246225.1 uncultured Acidobacteriaceae bacterium
CGGCCCGTTCCCGCCCGGACACTGCCCGGCAGGCCTACCCCGACTGTCCCCACGCGACCGAGCTCCAGCTCCAGATGCCCCACCAGGTCCACCAGCGCCCGAATGGTTCCGTCGTAGTCGCCCCGCGGCGTGTCCACGCGCCGGCGCGCCAGCTCCGCTCCGGAGTCGTCCATCGCCAGCGCCTCGATTTTGGTTCCACCCAGGTCGATCCCGATTCGCATCCCGTTCCCTCAGCCTAGATTTACCGGCCCTGCCCCATCGGCGATCTTGCACACAAACACCGGAGCCTCGACGCCGGTCGCGTCCCGGTACCGGTCCGCCAAACCCTTGGCAAACGGCTCCACCTTCGTCGTCTCAACCAGCGAAACCGTGCACCCGCCAAATCCTCCGCCCGTGAGCCGCGAACCCAGGCACCCCTCGAGCGACATCGCCAGGCGCACCAGCAGGTCACAGCGGTCGCAGCTAGCCGCAAAATCATCCCGGAAGCTGCTATGCGCATCCGTCATCAGCGCCCCGAAGACCCGCGCATCGCCCGCCTGCAGAGCCGCCACGCCTAAATGGACGCGCTCGCTATCGGTAATCACATGCCGCCCACGCAGAAATGCCTCATGCGACATTCCATCCTTGGCCGCAAAGAGATCCTGCAGCGTCGCATCCCGAAGCTGGTAGGTCGTTTCGTCCTTGCCCTGCTTGTGCGCCACGGCCCGTGCCGCCTCTTCCACCTCGCGCCGCCGAGCGCCATACTTTCCATCGCCTACCGAGTGCTGCACCATGGAATTGCACACCACCAGCCGCAGGTCGGCCGGAATCGGCGCAAGCTCCGAGGTGAGCGCACGCGTGTCGATCGCCAGCGCATTATCCTTGACGCCGCACGCTGCAATGAACTGGTCCATAATCCCGCACGGCGCACCCACAAAATCGTTTTCCGCCTTTTGGCAGGCGAGCGCCACCTGCGGCCGCGGCATCTCCACTCCAGCCAGCGCCAGCAGCGCCGTCGCCGCCGCCACTTCGATCGAGGCAGACGAACTCAAGCCCGCCCCCAGCGGCACGTTGCCGGAGAATGTCAGGTCCGCACCTTCCACCTTGACCTTGCCCAGTCCAAGACTCCACGCAACCCCGGCAGGATAGGAGCTCCACTCGTCCTTGCCCTTCCTCTGCAGGTCGTCCAGGTTGAACTCCGCTGCATTCTGAAAGTCCAGGGAGTATAGGCGCAGCAGCCGATCGCTTCTTGGACTCGCCGCCACCAGCGTATTGAAGTCAAGCGCCGCCGGCATGCAGAAGCCGCCGCTGTAGTCGGTATGCTCGCCCAGCAGGTTGACTCGGCCCGGGGCCTGAAATACCTGGAACTCCTTCGCTCCAGTCCGTTTCCGATGCTCGTCCGATACCGCCCACACTCTCTGCTCGAAGCTTTGTTCCTCCACCTGACTCATCCCTCTCGCCCAGCCGCTTCGCGCAACATCTCGGCCGCTTTCTCCGGGGTAATGTCGCGCTGCGGCATGCCCAGCATCTCAAATCCCACCATAAATTTGCGAACCTCCGCCGAACGCAGCAGAGGCGGATAAAAATGGCCGTGGAAGGTCCACTCCGGATGCGCCTGGCCGTCGGTGGGCCGCTGGTGGAAGCCCATCGTATACGGGAAGCTCGTGTTGAATACCTTGTCGTACGTCGCCGTCACCTCGTGCAGGATCTCCGCCAGACCCTTGCTCTCCTTATCGGCAAAATCCGCAAAGCTTCCAATGTGTGTCCTAGAAAGAATCAGTGTCTCAAACGGCCACACCGCCCAGTATGGAACCACGGCCACAAATGCCTCGTTACTGCACACAATCCGCTCTCCCGCGGCCAGTTCCTGCGCCAGGTAGTCGGCCAGCAAGGTCGTGCCGTGCTCCTTGAGGTACGCGAGCTGTGCCTCCCCTTCAAGTCGCGGCTCCTCCGGCACATGGCCAGTCGCCCAAATCTGGCAGTGCGGATGAGGATTGCTCGAACCCATCATGGCCCCGCGGTTTTCGAAGATCTGCACATAGCCGATCTCACCCGAGCTGCCCAGCGTCGCCGTCTCATCCTTCCACTGCGCCACGACTCGCTCGATCGACGCGACCGGCATCTGCGCCAGCGTCAGGCTGTGATCGGGGTCGAAGCACACCACGCGGCAGCGCCCCACCTCTGGCTCGCTGACCAGAAGGCTGCTCTTCGAAGGCATGGTTGTGGCGTCCGGATCGGCAAGAAGCAGCGCCGGATAGTCGTTATCGAAGGCATAAACCCCCGTATACTTCGGAGTTTGCTTGCCCCCGGCCCGCGGATTGCCCGGGCAAAGATAACACTTCGGATCGTATGTCACCCGCTCGGCTTGCACCGGCTTGGTCGTCTGCCCCTGCCATGGTCGCTCGGTTCGCTGCGGGGAGACCAGAACCCAGGACCGGCGTAAAACATTGAAGCGGCGGTGCGGGCGATCCGATGAACTCAGCTCCACGTGTTCCTCCTAATCCCCTAGGTCACAAACGAAAGCAGCAGCTGAGTCATCAGCTGCTGCTCCGAAAACTACCTTAGCTCAAATTCTACTGAGCCGCGTTCGCCTTGCCGCGCTTGAACAGCTCATTCACGGTGCTCACAAAGTGAGCGGCGCCTGGAGGCGTCGGTACGGAACCGCTCAGAACCTTCTCGTAAGAGATGTCCTTGCCGTAATACTCGGCGGTGTCCTTCTGATTCTGGTTCACCTCATCGCCCGACACGTCTACTCCAGCAAACAATCCCTTGCTCCGGGAGTAGGACAAGAACTCGGAGTTGGCCAGCTCGGTCGTGGCTGCCGTTGAGTTGCGTCCAACCGGACCGGCTGCTACGGCGATGTCTCCGCCAAGCTTAACCTTATCCTTCAAGAGGTCGTCCATGCTGCGACGATTCAGTCCGATCAGCACCAGATCCGTCGACTGCCCGCCGGCCTGGAAACCGAAGCTCGCTCCGGCCATCTGGATGAACACTGGCGCGCTCCAGCCTTTGCCGGTACGGCAGGTAGCTACACCCTGTCCATACTGGCCGCCCAACAGGAACGCGGCTTTCTTGAACGATGGCACCACTGCGACGCACTGCGCCTTGGCGGCGATGTCCAGCGGAATGCCCTTGTCCTTGGTCCCCATCAACTGATGAAGGATCTCGTGGGCCGAATCAATACGCCCCTGGAGCTTGCTGTCAGACTGAGCAACGCCTGCTCCGGTAAGGCTAGCCGCAACAAGGGCGGTCGCAATGAGTGTACGCATAGTGTCTTGTTTCTCCTGTAGAACTTTCTCGGCTCGACGCCAAAGTCTTCGATGACGGTGATCGGCAACACTTGTGTGACGGGAAAATAACTCGACTAAGTTGTCTTCTGCTTAAAGTTTACGCGAATCCTGTACCCTCAGTCGGTCGAAAATTGCAGCACTGTTGTACTCCGAAGCTCCTCCCCCGGGAGCAGCTCGATCGAAGGAAAGTTCGGCTGGTTCGGCGAATCCGGGTAGTGCTGCGTCTCGAGGCAGAAGCCCGACCTCCGCACATACACACCTCCCGCTTGGTTCGGCATCGTTCCGTCGAGAAAATTGCCGGTGTAAAACTGCACTCCGGGCTCGGTCGTCTTCACCGTCAGCACCCTCCCGCTCCCCGGCTCCGTCACCTCCGCGATCGCCTTCAACGTCCCCGCATCGCCCATGGCCCAGTTGTGGTCGTAACCTCCCGCGCGCCGCAGCTGCTCGTCAGGTGCCTCGATTCGCGCCCCGATCCGCGTCGCCGTCCGGAAATCAAATGGAGTTCCTTCCACGCCCGCCAGCTCCCCGGTCGGGATCAGCGTCGCGTCCACCGGAGTGTACGCCGCGGCCGGAATTCGCATCCGGTGGTCGAGAATGGTCCCTCTGCTCTCGCCCGCCAGGTTGAAGTACGCATGGTTGGTCACGTTCACCTCTGTCGGCGCGTCCGTCACGCCCATGTAGTCGATGTGCAGCGCCTTTGCGGTCAGCCGGTACCGCACTTCGAGCGACAGCCGCCCCGGAAAACCCTGATCTCCCGCCGGACTCACCAGCCCAAACGTCACCCCATCCTCATCCAGCCGCGCACTCCACACCTTCTTATCGAAGCCTTCCACCCCGCCATGCAGCGCGTTCGGCCCATCGTTGAGCGGCACCTGGTACTCGCGGCCGTCGAGCGAGAACCTGCCTTTGGCCAGGCGATTGGCTACCCTCCCCACCACCGCGCCGAGATAGCCTTGGTCGCGCAGGTAGGCGTCCAGCGTCTCGTAGCCCAGCACCACGTTGCCGATTCTTCCCGCACGATCCGGAACCCACAAGGACACCAGCCGCGCTCCGTAATCCACAAAGCTCGCCGCCAGTTCGCCGTTCTGCACCGTATACAGCGTCACCGGCGTGCCATTCGGCAACATTCCAAACAACTTGGTTGAGACCAGAGCCGTCGTTGCTTTCCCCGCGTCAGACATGCCTGCCAGCATACCGTGAACTTTCGTACCGTGTCGTTCGGCTTCGCGACCTTGCGCGATCCCACCCCCTGGCTGAAGATGATCACAGCATGCCGAACCCCTTTGCCCTCGCGCCGCTTCGCACCCTGCTGCTGGCCGCGCTCGCCTCCTGTCTGCCCGGCATCGCACTCGCCGCTCCAACACCCGCGCCCGACCACTGGGTGGGCACCTGGGCCACCGCCAGCCTCGACCGCGCCAACACCTCTCGTCCTGACGAGCCCCCGTCCACGGCAGCGGCCTTCGGTTCGGCCGACATGACCCTCCGCCAGATCGTGCACGTCTCGCTCGGCGGCCCGCTCGTCCGCATCGAGCTCTCGAACGAATTCGGCACCGAACCGCTGACGGTCGGCGCCGTCCACCTTGCGCTTGCCGCTGCCAAGGGAGATATTTCGCTGCTGTCGGCCAACGCTCTCACGTTCTCCGGCCGGCCTTCCATCACGCTTCCCGCCGGGGCTGTCGTCGTCAGCGATCCCGTCGCCCTCACTGTGCCGGCCGATACCGATCTCGCCATCAGCCTGTTTCTTCCCGCCCAGGCCATCTCGCACATCACCTCCCACGACACCGCCGAGCAGACCAACTACATGGCTCCCGGCAACGTCGTCGGCTCCCGCAGCCTTCCCTCCGGAGCCCAGACCTTCACCCACTGGTACTTCCTCAAGTCCGTCGACGTCCAGGTTCCCGCCGCGGACGCCTCCATCGTCGCGCTCGGCGACAGCATCACCGACGGCATCGCCTCGACGGCCGACACCAATCAACGCTGGCCCGACCTGCTGGCGCGACGCCTCCATCGCAACAAGTCGACCGCCGGCCTCGGCGTGCTGAACGTCGGCCTCAGCGCCAACCGCGTCCTCCACACTGGCGCCGGACCGAGCGCCCTCGCCCGCTTCGACACCGACGTCCTCGCCCAGGCCGGAGTCCGCTACCTGATCGTTCTCGAAGCCATCAACGACATCGGCCAGGCCACAAATCCCACCCATCCCTCCGACCTCGTCTCCGCCGACGACCTGATCGCCGGCCTCACCCAGCTGGCCGAGCGCGCCCACCTCCACAACATCCAGGTCTTCGGAGCCACCCTGACCCCCTACGCCGGGGCCGGCTACATGTCGCCCGCAGGCGAGCAGATGCGGCAGGCCGTCAACAGCTTCATTCGCACCTCGAAAGTCTTCGACGGCGTCCTCGACTTCGATCGGGCCACGCAGGACAAGGCCAATCCCACAGCCTTCAACCCCGCCTACGACCACGGCGACCATCTCCATCCCAACGATGCCGGCATGAAAGCCATGGCTGACTCCATCGACCTGAAACTGTTCGAGCTCCACAAGAAAGAAAAGTACGACATCACCCACCAACCCTAAGTGCGAGCCGTCCTGCTGCCATCCCACCCCGGTCCCCGTCGTAAGCTGGTCGCATAGGGAGCCTTCATGTCACGCAAAGTATCTCTGGTTCTAGGCGCGGTTTGTGCGCTGTTGCCCTTCCACGCCGGCGCGCAATCCAGCACGGATCTGGCGGCGTGCCGGCTCCTGGCCCCGCTCACTCTTCTGTTGCATACACCGGAGGGCAGAGCGGCGCTCGCGGCAAACTACGCCGTCACCGGAGGCATCCAGACCGGCGCGATTCGCCAGGCCACGCTTCTTCCGTTCAGCGAGCAGCAACAGCAAGCCCTTCGCGACGCCGCCATCACGTCCGCCAATGATGCCCAGTTAGCGGATGGCCTGGGCACGGTCCTCGGCTCCGCCTACCTGGCGCGCGCGCACTCCATCGACCAGAGCCACTTCACGAGTCTGTCCCAGCCGGTCGCGGACCTGATTGTCTACGCGAACGCGACCTCCCAGGCAAACTCAAACGCCGGAAAATACTTTTTCGCGAATGGAACAACCGATGGAAAGACTCCGGTATTGGCCGAGGCCCTGGCCATCCTGAACGAGAACAAGGGCGAAACCGATGTGTTCGGCAAGGCCTACGGGCTTGCGGCAGGAAGCCCCGGCGGAGATGCCTTCGGCGATGCGCGTCCGTTTCAAACCGAGCCAACCGTCCTGCCGATCGTCGGCCCCGACTACTTCAACGTTCCCGCAAGCAATACGGTCTACAACCGTGGACCCCTCATGAACCTGATCGACAGCCCGTCCTACCCGAGCGGCCACACGACCTACGGCTACACGGGATCGCTGATTCTCGCCCTCCTGGTGCCGGAGCGCTACCAGCAGATGGTCGTGCGCGGTGCCGAATACGGCAACGACCGCATCCTCCTGGGGTCCCACTACGCGATGGATGTGCTGGCCGGGCGTACGTTAGCCCTCTACGATGTGGCTCACCTGCTGGCGAACGATCCTGCCTACATGGGGCGGTCGCTGCACGGCGGCACGGCGATCAAGGACTTCAGGGCAGCAGTCAAGGCGGCGCGGGCTGACATGACCTCGGCCCTCGAGGCGGCCTGCGGAAAGACGATCCGTGAGTGCTCGCGTGAGGATATCAGCCGGCTGAGCGACCCGCCCGCCAACGAGGCCTTCTATGCCGGCACCCAAACGTACGGTTTGCCCATCGTGTATCCCAAAAATGCCAACAACGTTGAAGACGTGGGCACGCTCGCTCCGCAGGCAGGCTACCTCCTGACCGTGGCGTTTGCCTCGTTGACACTGGAGCAGGCCAACCACATCCTGACAGAAACGGAGGGGCCGGGCGGCGGCTTTCTGGACGATGGATCGGCCCTCGGGGTGTACTCGCGCCTCAACCTCTACGCGGCCGCAGGACGAGCGGCTGCATTGGCCTCCCACCCGGCTCCCGGAGCTCGCCATGAAGGAACTTCCCGGTAATCTCCCGCGCTCACAAAAAGATAGACCCAGGCAGTCAGGATAGCTACAATCGAACTAGCTTCCAGTGGGCTTCACACCACCGGAAGTTGTTTTCCTGCCTTATCTCACTAGGTAGAGCAGGGCTGCAATCCACCGCAAGGGCAAATGGATTGCAAGGTTGAAGTTGATCCTGATTCGCATCATGCTTCTTCCTCCTTTCAACGGGAATGACGGCCCTGTTCACGCAGGGCCGTGTTGCTTTTGGCAACCTCGGTTTTTCGCCCCTGCTGGACCAAACGCGCATTGTGAAGCCCCGTTGAGAGAACATTAAAAACATTACGCAACCGAAGCGGAAACGGGCATCCCACAAGGGATACAGCGCAGTCGCACCCATGAGGCAACCGCTTCGTTCGCTCAACCTGAAAGCCACGTCCTCCACAGCTCCGGATTGGTAAACTCAAACAGGCACCCCATGAATCCCTGGCTCGTCTCCATTCCGCTCGCGTATCTGCTTGGCTCCATCCCGTTCGGCTATCTGCTCGTCCGCTTCGTTCGCGGAAAGGATATCCGGGCCACCGGCAGCGGCAATATCGGCGCCACCAACGTCGCGCGCTCTGGAGCCAAAGGACTCGCCATGCTTACGCTGCTGCTCGACGTGGCCAAGACCCTCGTTGCCGTTCTGCTCGCCCGCCATCTCGTCCCCGGCAACTTCGACTTTGCCGTTGTGGCCGCTGTCTCCGCCATGCTCGGCTACGTCTTTCCCGTCTGGCTTGGCTTTCGCGGCGGCAAGGGCGTCGCCGGAGGCCTGGGCGTCTTCCTCGCACTCGTCCCCTGGATCGCGCTCTGCTCGCTCGGCGTCTTTCTCCTCGTCGTCACCACCAGCCGCTTCGTCTCGCTCGCCTCCCTCGTCGCCTCTGTCTCTATGCCGCTGTTTGCCTTGCTCTTCCTCCGCCACCTAAGCCCCCTAACCATCGCCGGCTTCCTGTTCATTCCGCTGCTCATCTGCGTTCGCCATCGTAAAAACATCGAGCGACTTTGCTCCGGCACCGAAAGCCGTTTCGGCCCCGCGCGCGTGCGCAAGGTGGTCGCATGAGCCGCATCGCTGTCCTCGGCGCCGGGGCCTGGGGAACCGCCCTTACCATCTCCCTCGCCCGTCGCGGAGGCCACCAGCTCACCCTTTGGGCCCACTCCGCCGCGCTCGCCGAGCAGCTTGCGGACACCGGCGAGAACCTCCCCTACCTACCCGGATTCACCCTTCCTGACGGCGTCGCCGTAACGCCGGACCTGCCCGCCGCCATCTTCGAGGCTGACATCCTCCTCTGCGTCACGCCCTCCCGGCACCTGCGCGAAACCATCGCCGAAATCGCTCCTCTGCTCACCCGCAACCAGATCCTGCTCTCCGCCAGCAAGGGCCTTGAGCAAACCAGCCTCCT
>CAXTQE010000145.1:0-268 GCA_964246225.1 uncultured Acidobacteriaceae bacterium
GCCCCCAGCCCGTGGCCCCGAAACGCGCCGCGCCTCCTCCTCCACCCACACCCAAGGCCACCACCGGTGAGACCTCCGGCATCCAGATCCCGCAATCCGTTACGCAGCTTAAGAACGGCACCGCCAGCATCACGGTCGAGGAACGCGCCTTTGGCGACCGCTATGCCTACTACATCCGCCTGATCAGCCAAAAGGTCAACGAGGCCTGGAACCGCCAGGAGGTCGACGCCTCCTCCACCGGCAAGCGCACCACCGTCACCTTCGAGAT
>CAXTQE010000145.1:278-8692 GCA_964246225.1 uncultured Acidobacteriaceae bacterium
CCCCCACCTCACCACCCGCAGCGGCTCCGGCTCGCTCGACAGCTCTGCCCTCCGTGCCATTCAGCGTATCGATACCTTCGGTCCCCTACCCGCCGGCGACCACATCACCATCGCCTTCTCCTTCGACTTCCGCGCCCCGTAGACGCCTGGGCGTGGAACCGTACCCCATCCGTTACCGCCCCAAATCCCACATCGGTACCCTCCCAGTCCCCGCGCTTCCGTCTACCATAGGTAGGGACTATGCCTTTCATGCCACCCACCCGCCTCCTCCGGACGCCTCTGCCCGGCTTCCTGCTCCTGCTGCTCGCCTTCGCGCGCCTTCCCGCGCAGGACACCATTCCGCTCGAGCTTTCCGGCCGCGCCACCAACGGCACCCGCATCGCTGTGGCCGACTTCAAACCCGGCCCAGCAGACCCCCAGCTCGCCAGTCTCCGCGACACCTTCGACACCACCCTCTCGAGCGATCTCGCCAACGCCGGCATCTTCGATCTCGTCTCGAAGTCCCTCGCCCCCCAGGTCACGCCCGGCTCCCCGGCTGAGGTCAACCTCGCCCAGTGGTCCGCCGCCCCATCGCTCGCCTCCATGGTCGCCTTCGGCTCGTTCGGCGTGTCGGGTAACCGGCTCGCGGTCAACGGCTATCTCGACGACGTCAAAAACACGCAGTTTCCCCAGGTGCTCGCCAAGCAGTACAGCGAAGAAGCCTCCGCGGAGTCCGCTCGCCAGGTCGCCCACCGCTTCGCCGATGAGATCATCTTTCGCCTCGGAGGCACACCCGGGATCGCCGAGACCAAAATCTACTACGTCCACGGCGGAGGAGGAACCAAAGAGATCTGGGCCATGGACTACGACGGCGCCAACCAGCACCAGATCACCCACCTCGACACCATCTCGCTCTCTCCACGCGTCTCGCCGGACAACTCCCGCGTGGCGTTCACCTCGCTCGGCGCCAACGGCTTCAAGATCCGCATGTTCTCCCTCCTGCTCGGCCGCATGGTCAACTTTCCCGAAGGTGCCGGCACCAACGAGTCCGCCGCCTGGACGCCCAACGGCCGCCAGATCGCCTACTCCGCCGCCCCCAACGGCGACTCCGACATCTTCATCGCCGACACCAGCGGCTCTGCCGCGCATCGCGTCACCAGCTTCAAGGGCCCGGACATGTCGCCCGTCTTCAACCCTCGTTCCGGCTCGCAAATCGCCTGGATCAGCGGCCGCACCGGCCTGCCGCAGCTCTACATCATGGAGGCCGACGGCTCGAACGTGCAGCGGCTTACCGACAGCGGCTACGCCACCTCCCCCTCCTGGTCCCCAAACGGCCAGTTCCTCGCCTTCGCCTGGAACCGCAAGTACGGCCCCGGAGCCCCAGGCGGCCAGGATATCTACGTCATGGAGATCGCCAGCAAGCGCTGGATCCAGCTCACCCACGAGACCGGCCCCTGCGACTTCCCGTCCTGGTCTCCCGATGGCCGCCACATCGTCTTCGCCAATTCGCCCGATGGACGCTTCGGTGATATGAAAATCTTCACCATGCTCGCCGACGGCACCGAGCGCAAGGCCCTCACCGGAAACGGGTCGGACATGCCAAACTGGAGCTGGAAATAACTCCCCTGATTTGGCCTAAAATCTTTCTTGTGAACGATGGAATGAGTCACCAAGCGACCATGAACCCGACCAGCACACCGACTCAGGAGCCAAAGCCTTTGAAGTCATCCCGCATCTTCGCAGCGCGTCGCGCTCTCCTGCTCGCCTCCGCCGGATTCTCGCTCGCTCTTACCCTTGGCTGCCATAAAAAGGCCAGCGGCATCAACCCTGCCAGCCTCGGGCCCAGCGACACCACGTCGCCCGCGCCGACCGCTTCGCTCACCGCCGACCCCGTCGCCATCGACCTCGGACAGGCTGTCGTCCTCAACTGGCGCACCACCAACACCACCGTGGTCACCATCGACGGCATCGGTCAGGTCAACAGCAATGGAACCCAAACCGTTTCCCCGTCCAATTCAACCAACTTCCACCTCGTCGCCAAAGGGGATGGAGGGGCTGTCGAGGCCAACGTCCGGGTGACCGTCCGCGTAGCTGAACACGCGCCGGTGAACAGTGGGACGGTGATGTCGTCGGCCGACCAGAGCCTGGTCGGCGATCAGGCCTTCAAGGCCGCCGTCCAGGACGTGTTTTTCGATTACGACAGCTATGACCTGCGGCCGGACGGCCAGCAGTCCGTCGTTCAGGCGGCAGCTTTCCTCGTCCAGCACCCCGGCGTGCGCATCCTGATAGGCGGCTACTCCGATGAGCGTGGCTCGGCCGAGTACAACCTGGCGCTCGGGGAAAATCGCGCCAACGCTGCTAAAACCGGCCTTACCAACGCCGGAGTCGCCCCCGCTCGCATCCGCGTCATCAGCTACGGCAAGGAGAAGCAGTTCTGCACCGAAGCCAACGAGACCTGCTGGCAGGAGAATCGGCGCGCGCAGTTCACCGTCGACAAGTAGCCGCCAGCGGATAGCATCCCTGGGCGGCCTGCCTTCCAGCCGCCCCCTCCCGTAGCGGCCTTCTTGAAACTGAGGCTCCCCATGCACCTGATCCGTCCCTCTCGTCTTGCCCTTGTTCTCGTTCTCGCCGCGTCGTGCACAAATCCGGCCTTCGCCGGCGTGAATAAGGACATGGTCCAGCTGCAGACCCAGATCCAGCAGCTTCAGGACGCTGTCGCCCGGCTCCAGCAGTCGAACGACGAACGCATGGGCGTTCTCAAGGACCTGGTCCAGCAGAGCGCGGACTCCGTCAACCGCATGTCTCTCACGGTCGACACCCTGGGAAAGCAGCTGGCCGCCCAGCAGGCCACCTCCGGCGCCAAGGTCGACCAGGTCTCCGGCCAGGTTCAGGCCCTGAACGATTCGCTCGATGAGATCAAAGCTCGCATGAGCCGGCTCGAAAAGACACTCAATGATGTCCAGGGTCTGCAGCAGAACATCAACGCCAGCCTGCAAAACCTGCCGCAAACGGGGGGCCAGCCCACCGGCGCTCTTGCTCCTGCTGTGCAGGCCCCTCTACCGGCTGCACCCTCCAACTCCTCCCTCGGCTCAGCGCCTCCGCTTCCCGCATCCGGCAGCATCCGTAAACCCTCGGCAGCGATCCCCACGACCGCACCCGCAGTCCCGGTCGACGAACTCTATAAAGCTGCCTACAGCGACTTCATGGCCGCCAAGTACCCTGTCGCCTCCTCCGAGTTCTCCGACGTCACCCGCGCCTATCCCGACAATGCTCTGGCCGGAAACTCGTTCTACTATCTCGGCGAGATCGAATATCGCGCGGCTAAATACGCCGCTGCCGCCAAGGATTACGACAAAGTCCTCGAACAATACCCGGACAACAACAAAATTCCCGCCGCGCACCTCCATAAGGGTGAGGCTCTTCTGCAACTCAAGCAAAACGACGCCGGCGTCCGCGAACTTCGCGCCCTGATCCAGCGATTTCCCAACTCGCCCGAGGCGATGTCCGCCCGCAGCAAGCTCAATGCCCTCGGCGTGCCGATTCGTCCCCGGACCACCCCGTAGCCAGGCTTAGTTCCGCAAGCTCTCCAGCTTTACCTCCATCTCCCGCCGCTCGACCGCCGTCAAGGGCAGCAAGGGCAGGCGTGGCCGGCCGCCGAAATACCCGTTGAAGTCACAGCCATACTTCAGCGCCGCTATCCCGTTCCAGCCTTCTACCCGCCCGCCTGCCTCCCGTATCCGCTCCTGCTTCTCCGCCGCCAAGGCAAGATCGCCATCCTTGAACGCCTGCCACACCTCGCAACAGCCCTGCGGCGCACACGCCCCCAACCGCGGGACCGCACCCACCGCGCCAGCCTGCCACGCGTCAAGCATTCCCGCAGCTGCTCCTGCGAGCACCTGAAAGCCGACTCGCTTGGTTCGCGTCTTCAGCCCCGCACCAGCCGGCGAAATGGTCAGAGTCACACCTGCCCCCAGACTCTCCGCCGGGACCAAACCTCCATCCCTCCTCGCACCCCGCTGCATCCGCCCGGTCACCGCGGCAAACACCGGAGTCACCGTCACCTCCCGGAACACCTCCGCCGTCCAAGTCCGCAGAGTCTCCATCCGGGCAGGATTCGCCTCCGCATCGATCCATCCCAGGATGTTCGGGTGCCGTGCAAGTTCTCCGACCACCTCTACCCCCATGCCATCTCCCCGCTCGCCAAGCAGAACTATAGGCAGCGGCGACCGGTCGGCGATCACCTGAAAGTAGGTCAACAACTCCGCCCGCATGGCAGCATCGCCGGCAAACCTCGGCGCCGCAGCTGCAACCGCATCATAGCCGGCACCCGCCGCCGCTTCGGCCAGTTCAAGTGTGCCGGCAGTGCTCGGCCTGCCTACAGAAGCAACCATGACTTTCTTATCGGCAGCAGCCTCGATTCCCTTGAGCAGAATTTTGAGCCGTTCCTCATCGCTCAGGCTGTCCCCTTCGCCGGCAGTGCTCCCAATCAGCATCCCCGCCGCAGACGTCCGCGAGTACCGGTCCACATTTGTTTCCAGCTTGGGCAGATTGAGTCGCCCATCGGAATGAAAGGGAGTCGTCAACGGCAGAAAAATTCCTTCAAGCAGCATGTCTCCATTCTAAGAGCCGCTGCCGATACTGCTCCGACTGCAACAAACGAGGTATGCCGAAGTTTCTGCCGTTGCCGTATAACAAGGCATGGCCGACAGGCTTGATGCTTCGCAAGGAAAGAGCGCCGCGGCCCTCACCCGCGAGGTCGTGTCGTTCGTCGGGCACACCTTGGCGGCCGTCCTGATCCTGTTTGCCATCGTGCTGGCGTTTTCTCTCGCGCACACCGATCCAGACGCAGTCGACCCCAAACTTCTCGCAACCGCTCTCGCCTTCTTTGTCCCGCTTATCGGCGGCTTCCTCCTCGCAAGATCGCGGCAGGACCAGACCGCTGGCTATGTGTGGATCTCCGGAGTCGTCACGTTTTCGGTCGTCTGCGTCTGGGTCCTCGACCTTCCCACGGGCAGCGGCCTCTGCGAAAAGTGCGGCGCCAGCGAAAAACTTACCCGGACCTTCTTCGACATCAGCCACGGTTCAGGCCTGATGGGCGGCGACGGTTTGCTTGTCGGCACCTGGATGCCCCTCGCCATGATCGGCTACGCCCTTGGCGCGAACTACGGCCTGAAAGGTTAGGCCCACCACGAGCTGAGCTAGACCGCCAGAGCCTCCCGCCCCGTGTGCAGCGTTTGCAGCGCAATCACGCTCAGCACACCTTCGCGCAGCGAAGAAATTCCCTCGGCCGCCATACGTGCCGCGGCCAGGGTTGTAATCGTCGGGATGCGCGCCAGCACCGCCGCCCGCCGGATCGCCTTCTCATCGAAAAACGTATCCTGCCCGCGCGGCGTGTTGATGATTAGCTGGATGCGGTCGCCCTTGATCAGGTCCACCACGTTCGGTCGTCCCTCCTTGACCTTGTACACCCGTTCCGGCTGCAGCCCAGCCTCTTCGAGCACCATGGCCGTCCCGTGCGTCGCCACCAGATGGAAGCCCATCTCCACAAACCTTCGCGCCAGCTCGACCGCGCCCTCCTTGTCGTGGTCGTTCACCGAAAGAAAGATCGTTCCCTCCATCGGCAGCACCTGTCCAGCAGCAATCTGCGCTTTGGCAAACGCCTCGCCAAAGGTGTCCGCGACCCCCATCACCTCGCCGGTAGACTTCATCTCCGGCCCCAGCACCGTGTCCACCCCGGGGAACTTGCCCCAGGGAAATACCGGCGACTTCACAAAAAAATGGGTGCCCGTGTCGAGATCCCGTCCGCCCCGAGCGCCACCAGCCACGTACTCCGGCAACAACTCCTTGAGCGTACGCCCTACCATCAGCCGCGCCGCAATCTTCGCCAAAGGCACGCCCGTCGCCTTCGACACATACGGCACCGTGCGCGAGGCCCGCGGATTCACTTCAATCACAAACACCTTCCCGCGCTGAATCGCGAACTGAAGGTTCACCAGCCCAATCACGTCGAGCGCCTTCGCCAAAGCCCGCGTGTACGTTCGGATGGTCGACTTTACCTCGTCCGTCAGATCGACCGACGGCAGCACACAGGACGAATCGCCCGAGTGGATCCCGGCCTCTTCAATATGCTGCATGATGCCCGCGATCACGACGTCCTGCCCGTCGCACAGCGCATCCACGTCACACTCGGTCGCATCCTCAAGAAAATGGTCGATCAGCACCGGTCGCTCCTGCGAGTACTCGATGGCGGTCGACATGTAGCGCAACACCGCCTCGTCGTCGTATGCGATCACCATCGCGCGTCCGCCCAGCACGTAGCTCGGCCGCACCAGCACCGGGTACCCGACCTGATTGGCTCCGGCCACCGCCTGCTCCACGCTGGTCGCCAGCACGCCCGCCGGCTGTGGAATGCCCAGCTCAGTGATCAGCTTGCCAAAACGCTTCCGATCTTCCGCCAGGTCGATCGACTCGGGGGAGGTGCCAATGATCGGCACGCCTGCGCTCTTCAAAGGCAGGGACAAATTTAGCGGAGTCTGTCCGCCAAACTGCACGATCATGCCAATGTCTACCCCCGCCGACAACTCATGCTCGTACACACCCAGCACATCCTCAAGCGTCAGCGGCTCAAAGTACAGACGGTCGCTCGTGTCGTAGTCGGTCGAAACGGTCTCGGGATTGCAGTTCACCAGGATGGTCTCGTACCCGTCCTCGCGCAGGGCGAAGGCCGCGTGGCAGCAGCAGTAATCGAACTCAATTCCCTGCCCAATACGGTTCGGCCCCGAGCCAAGAATGATGATCTTGCGGTTCCCCGTCGGCGGCGCCTCGTCCTCTTCGTCGTAGCAGCTATAAAGATAGGGCGTGAAGCTCTCGAACTCGCCCGCACACGTGTCCACCATCTTGTACACCGGCATGACGCCCAGCTTTTTGCGCAACGCGCGCACAGCCGCCGTATCTTCTGCTCCCGTCCTGCCGTCAGCAGACGAGGCCCAGCCCGCCGCCAGCCGTTCGTCCGAGATCCCCATCCGCTTCGCCGTCCTCAAATCTTTCGCCGTCACACTGCTTATCGGCACTTCCGCAATAAACTTTATCTCGTCGGTAATCTGCTTCATCTGGTTCAAAAACCAGGGGTCCATTCCCGTTCTGTGCGCCACCTCGCGTACCGTCATGCCTCGCTCAAAGGCGTAGCGGACATAGCTCAGGCGCTCAGGATGCGGCGTGACCAGCCGCTGCGTCAGGCGGCGCGGCTCAATATCGTCCGCCGTCGCCTTCTTACCCGTTTCAAGCGACCGCACGGCCTTCATCATCGCTTCCTTGAAGGTCCGGCCGATCGCCATCACCTCGCCGACCGACTTCATCTGCGGACCCAGATTCTCATCGGCACCGGGAAACTTCTCAAACTGCCACTTCGGAATCTTCACCACCACATAGTCGATCGTCGGCTCGAAACACGCAGGCGTGGCCTTGGTGATGTCGTTCTGAAGCTCGTCGAGCGTATACCCGACCGCCAGCCGAGCCGCAATCTTCGCAATCGGAAACCCGGTCGCCTTGCTCGCCAGCGCCGACGAGCGCGAAACCCGCGGGTTCATCTCGATCACCGTCATGCGCCCGTTCTGCGGGTTGACCGCAAACTGCACATTCGAGCCGCCCGTCTCGACCCCGATCTCGCGGATCACGGCAATCGCCGCGTCGCGCATCGCCTGGTACTCGCGATCGGTCAACGTCTGCGCCGGGGCCACCGTAATCGAATCGCCCGTGTGCACACCCATGGGGTCAAAGTTCTCAATCGAGCAGACGATGATGACGTTGTCGTTGAGGTCGCGCACCACCTCGAGCTCGTACTCCTTCCAGCCCAGCACGCTCTCCTCAATCAGGCACTCCGACACCGGCGAAAGATCGATGCCACGAGACAGAATTTCCGTCATCTCCTCACGGTTATACGCAATGCCGCCGCCCGAGCCGCCAAGCGTGAACGACGGACGAATCACAGTCGGGAAGCCAATCTTTGCCGCAAACGCCAGCCCATCCGAAACATTGTTCACCAACTGCGACCGCGGCATATCGAGCCCGATCTTGGTCATCGCATCCTTGAACAGCAGCCGGTCTTCGGCCTTCTTGATCGCCTCAAGCTTGGCCCCGATCAGCTCCACGCCGAACCGTTCCAGCACTCCTGAGTCGGCCAGATCGACGGCCAGGTTCAACGCCGTCTGCCCACCCACCGTCGGCAGCACGGCAAAGACGCCATCGCCGGGCGTCAGCATGGCCGACTCGACGCGCAAAATCTCTTCCACGTAAGCCGCCGTCAACGGCTCAATATACGTGCGGTCGGCAACCTCAGGATCGGTCATGATGGACGCCGGATTCGAGTTCACCAGCACCACCTCGTAGCCCTCGGCCTTCAGCGCCTTGCACGCCTGCGTGCCCGAGTAATCGAACTC
>CAXTQE010000146.1:0-8644 GCA_964246225.1 uncultured Acidobacteriaceae bacterium
GCCCGTAGTCGAAAGATGCGTCACGCCATCCGCAAACTGCGTGCCCCGAAGCCCAGCCTCCACCGTGCGCACGTCGAGCTCAGCCGGCATCGACCGTAGTCCGCAAGGCTTCCGCACCACTCCGACCACGCTTACTCTTCCACTTCATGCCAAAATTTTACGCCGCCGCTGTGTCAACGACCAGTCGCGGAAACAAGGCAGACCACAGATAATGCAAGAGCAAACTACGCAGGGGGTCAGCCTAGGCCACTGCCGGGAATCAGGCAATGAGAGTGTGTCGAGCTTTCCTCAGATTAGAACTATGGATGTGGTTATGCTTAGTAATAGTGGACTAGTCCACTAAACGATGAAACCCGACCGGCGGGTCGGGTTTTCACGTGATCTTACAGAGAGGGTATGTATTATGCACACACCCAACTGGATTGAGAAGTCGAACCGACTTCTTGTTCTTCTTGGTCACCTTGTGGCACTGGCTGGACAGGTCTTGAGCCTGTACTTCCAATTCCGCAAGTAAGCCCAAGAAGTTTTCTATCCATCTGTCCTTGGTCAGCCGTCAGGCTTTGGACTTTTCCGACCCTTCAGTTTGCAGACTGGGGGGTCGCTTATTCAAAGCCTCATTTCAATCCGCATGACCAACAACTGCTGTTGATCAACTTGATCTTCGCAACTACTTCGCCGTGATGTCAATAAATTTTGTTGATTACCAAATACACAAGTTTCTCCATTATCTAAGAACAGTCTGATCTGTGACGATCATTGTTGATTAGAAAAGGTTTGCGAGTGAAAATCATCCAAAGATTGAAAGACAGCTTCTTATGAACCGGTCTATCTCCCCGCCGCATCCAAGCAGATAGGGGTGTTGTCGGAACATGATGCAGCTCCATGTTCAATTCGGATATCTGCTGCTTCTCGCCATCCCCATCGCCTGCGCGTCGTGGACCGTCACCCATGAGGAGGTCTTTCGTGAGCCCCGGGAGTTCTGCCAAAAACAATCCCAAAGCTGCAAATCCCTCCCCCGCCGAAAGTTCTTCTATCTCTTCACCTGCGAGTATTGCTTCTCGCACTACGTCACCCTCTTCTTCCTCGTCATCACCCGCTTCCAAATGCTCTTCACCGGCTGGCGCGGCTATCTCATCGCCTGGTTCGCTCTGGTCTGGATGGCCAATGTCTACATGAGCATCTTCAATCGGTTGCGGCTGGAGATCAAGCATGAAAACGTGGTAATCGCCGCGGAACAGGCGGTGCAGAAGAAGGTGGCAGCCGAAGTGATTGAGCCGGAAACCCCGAGCCTCGCCGCAGCCATCTCAGCAACCCAGAGGTAACTCATGGAAGATCAGAAATCGGCACATCCGGACGAACCCCGCGGCTTCGGCACACACACCCGAGGCCTGGCCGGCGAGTACGCACATGAGCAGGGATGGGGCCTCGAAGAAGACCAGCGCACCAGGCTCCCCAACACACCCCAGGACACCGACGGCGGTACCGACTACGAATACGGCGCACGCGACTTCGGCGATGAACCGATCAACGCTGCCCGCGTCCTTGAAGCTTCAGACCAGACCTCCGCCCTACCCGACGCAGCCGTTCCGCAAAAAGAGAGCGGCAAGCAACAAGGCGACCCACTCGACCCCGCCCCCGACACCTTGAAGCCAAGCCCCGACCCTCTGCCAGCTCCCGATGACAACCGCCACCCCCACTCACCCGTCGCGCCCTGAAGATCACTCCTGTGATCCTTGTTGTCATGACCAGAGGAATGCGCAGTGATGTCACTACTTTCAGTCTCGGCGATAATCAGTGACGACTCTAGCAACTTGTTGAAATAGCTGAGTTTGCGTTGGGCTGATTGGTGTTATCGGCTGCGCAACTGCGTGTTCTCGCAGGCTTGTGCTGGCTTAGGAGCCCTGGTCGTACTGGCTGTTATCTTTCAGGCGCGCTGCTACTGAGAATTCTCGCAGCACATACTCAGGCGCAATCGAAGCACGACCCGACGCTGAATACAGAAGATAAAACTCGTCGCTCAGCAAGACCAGAACCGAATTCGTCAGCCTGCAAATTTCCGACAACGGATGTTCCTGGGGAACACGCTCATCGCCACGCATACGTCAGAGACGATCAACCCCGTAAATCGGACCAAGATAAAAGCCTATTCAACAAGCTCCTAGGTTTAACCCCTTGTTGTCATTCCCCGCGAGAATTTACCGTTGCTCTTACTATGATTCTTCCTCTACACCGTTAGCGAGTCAGCCCTAACCTCCCAGCTCCGCCAAAGCCGCACAAGCTTTCTCATACAACAACCTCGTCTCCGCCGCCTGCTTCTTCAATCCCTCCACAATATGCGCCGGAGCCTTGGCCACAAACGCTGCATTCCCCAACTGCTTCTGCGAAGCCGCCAGGCCTTTCTCCAGCCTGGCGATCTCCTTCGTCAACCGTTCCCGTTCCGCGGGCACATCCACCACCCGCTCATACACCACACGCACATCAAAACTCGCCGTACTCTTTGAGCCGCTGCCAGACAGTGATTCACCCGAGACCGCCACCGAAGCCACCCGTGCCATCTTCGCCAGCATGTCCGCGTTCGTAACCACCAGCTCCGTCACTCGGGCATCCCTTGAGTACACCAGCACCGGCGCGGCTTCCTTCTCCGGCACACCCATCTCCTTGCGCAGCGCACGCACACTGACGATCACCTCCTGCAACACACCCAGCGCCTCCTCGGCCGGCACATCGCGTGGAAAGTCCCCCGCCAGCGGAAAGCGTGTCAGCGCAATCGACTTCGCCGGAACCTCCTGCCCGATCGCCGCAAACAGCGCATGCCAAATCTCCTCCGTCAGAAACGGCATAAAGGGCGAGAGCAGACGCAGCGCCGCCTCGTACACACTCGCCAGCGCATCCAGGGTCAGCCGCGCAGCCGTATCGTCCGCCCTCCCAAACTCCAGCCGCACCTTCACCAGTTCCACGTACCAGTCGCAAAACTCGCCCCAAAAAAATTGGTAAACGGCCCCCGCCGCCTCGTCGAACCGATACGCCGCGAGCGCCCGCTCCACCTCCTCCGCCACCGCACTTAGCCGCGAGTAAATCCACCGCGTCTCAAGCGGAACGGAACCGGGTGCCCCAGGTTCGGGGTCCCCGGCGATGGAACTTTCTCGCTGGGGTGAAGGTCTCGCTTCTGAGACCTGGGTTCCGAGCGTCACTCCACACCCCGCTTCTCGCCCCCGCTCCACATTCATCAATAAAAATCTTGCCGCATTCCAGATCTTGTTCGCGAACGCCCGGTACCCCTCCGTCCGAGCCTCCGAAAACGCAATATCCGTCCCCGGACTTGCCATGCTCGCCAGCGTAAACCGCACCGCATCCGTCCCAAACCGCCCGATTATGTCGATCGGATCGATCACATTGCCCTTGGTCTTCGACATCTTCTGCCGGTCCGCATCCCGCACCAGCGCATGGATGTACACCTCGCGAAACGGCACCGCGTCTTTGAGCGTGCGCGCGCTTCCATCTGGCATCGGCACGTCCAGCATAAAGTGCGTCCCCAGCATAATCATCCGCGCCACCCAGAAGAACAGGATGTCAAAGCCCGTCACCAACACATCGGTCGGGTAGAACGCCCGCATGTCCGCCGTCGGCTTGCCCGCCGCCTCCGGCCAGCCAAACACCGTAAACGGCAGCAGCCCCGACGAGAACCACGTATCCAGCACATCCGTCTCCTGCCGCAACTCCGCCGACCCGCAGGAGCCACAAGCCTTCGGCTCCGTGCGCGCCACCGTCATCTCCCCGCACTGGTCGCAGTGCCAAGCCGGAATCCGGTGCCCCCACCACAACTGCCGCGAAATGCACCAATCGTGAATGTTCCCCATCCACTCGAAGTACGTCTTCTCGTACATCTCCGGAGTAAACCGGATGTGGCCGTCCTTCACCGCCGCAATCGCCTTATCCGCCAACGGCTGAATCTTAAGGAACCATTGATCGGACAATCGCGGCTCAATCACCGACCCTGACCGCTGGCTAAGCCCCACGCTCATCCCGTGATCCTTCACCTCGACCAGGAGCCCCAGCACGTCGAGGTCGGCCACGATTGCCTCCCGCGCCGCGTACCGATCCATCCCGTCGTACTTCGACCCCGCCAGCGACACCCGCGCCTGCGCATCGAAGATCGAAGGACTTGGCAAGCCATGCCTCTGCCCGATCGCAAAGTCGTTCGGATCGTGCGCCGGCGTCACCTTCACCGCGCCCGTCCCAAACCCCGGCTGTGCCCACTCATCGGCCAGAATCGGAATCACTCGCTCCTGCCCAAAAGTTGGTCCGCCCGCAATCCCGCTCAGCGGCAGCCGAACCTCCTTGCCCACCAACGCCGTATATCGCTCGTCTGCCGGGTTCACCACCACCGCCACGTCGCCCAGCATCGTCTCCGGCCGCGTCGTCGCGATCGTAATTGACCCCTCGCCCGCCGCCAGCGGATAGCGCACAAAGTAAAGCTTGCCCACACGCTCCTCGTGCACCACCTCGAGGTCACTCACCGCCGTCCCAAGCGCCGGGTCCCAGTTCACGATGTACGCCCCGCGATACACCAGCCCCTGCTCCCACAAGCGCACAAACGCCTCAACCACCGCCGCCGACAGATCCTCGTCCATCGTGAAGTACTCGCGCGACCAGTCCACGCTCGCCCCCAGCCGCCGCATCTGGTCCGTAATCGCCCCGCCGTACTGCTGCTTCCACGCCCACACCCGCTCCGTGAACGCCTCACGCCCAAGCTCCACCCGGCTCGTCTTGCCCTCCGCCGCCAGCTGCTTTTCAACCATCATCTGCGTCGCAATGCCGGCATGATCGGTTCCCGGCACCCAGAGCGCCGTCTCCCCCTGCATCCTGTGCCACCGCGTCAGGATGTCCATCTCCGTCTGGTTCAGCATGTGCCCCATGTGCAGGCGACCAGTCACATTCGGCGGAGGCAGCAGCATCGTAAACGCCTTCGCCCCGACACTCTCCACCGGAGTATCGAATAGCCGCTCCTCCACCCAGTACGCGGCCCACTTCTCCTCAATCGCCGAAGGATCGTACGCCTTCGCCAGCTCGTTGCTCTTCTCTTGTGCTTCGTTGCTCATCCTGTTAACCCTAGCATCGGCACAAACTCAGTTCTTCTTCTGCACTGACGCAAAACGGGACAGAGCCTCTCGCCCTGTCCCGCACCAACCAAACGCCAGCCGCGAGCTATTGCGGCAAAGGATCGAGCTTTTTCAGGCCCTTCTTCTTCTTGTGCTTGCTCGACGACTCATCCGCCTTATCGAACTCCGGCTTGGCCGCCTTGCCCTTCGCCGGCAAAGCCTGCGCCGCCGGCGTCTTCTGCCCGTCCACCTCGTTCACCGGATCCGGCGCCGGCGCCGCTTTCTCCACCGCCGGCAAAGCTCCTCCACCCACCGGTCCCACCGCTCTCAGCCCATAGTTCGCATCCCGAGTGCCAGCTGCCGGCGCGGCCGTATCCACCGCATCCGGAGTCCCTGCCGGCACAATCTCCACGCCCAACCCCGTCCCGCCACCAACCGAGCCTGTCCCTGCAGCCGGAGCCGCCGTAAGACTAACTGCGGGCGTGGGAGCCCCATCCACCCCAGTCCCAACCTCCTGCAGCGCCAGGGGAGCCGCCGAAGTCGTCGTCGCCGGCCTCGCAGTAACCGCCTCTGGAACCGTCGGCCCATTCGCCACCGTCGGAGCTGTCGCCGCCGCAGGCGTAAACGCCGTCTTAAAGTCCCCGTTCACCCGCTTCAGCACCGCCGGCGCGGTCGTCGGCTTCGGATCAGACAGTGCCGGATCGCCATCGCGCGCCGCTACCACCGTGTCCGGCTGGTGCAGGAACAACACCTTCGCCCGGCTCGCCAGCGTATATGTGCTGCGGCTGTTCTCGAGAGCCTCGCTCGCCGCCACCTGCGCCGCGGTCGGCGTCGGCACCGGCAAGCTCATCGCCTCCAGCCGTTCACGCGCATCCTCCACGTGCGGCGCGGCCGAGTGCTCCAGCACCACCTTGCGATACTGGTCCGCCGCCAACCCGTCATACAGCTCCTCGAGCCTCGCCTTCCCGGCCTCCGCCTGAACCCCCGTCACCTTCAACCCGCGCACATACCGAGCCTGCGCCTCATACGCGTCGCCCAGGCCCACCAGCGCATCGTCCATGTGGCTGTACAGCGGATACGTGTCGGCCACCGTCTGGTACCGCGCAATCACCGCCGCCCAGTTCTCGCGACTCGCATAATACCCCGCAATCGTCGCCTCCCGCGTCGCCAGCACCTCCTGCACCTCGCGCAGCCGCTGCTTGGCCTGCGTCATCAGCTGCTTCGGCGCATTCGGGTAGTCGGTCAACATGCGCCGATACTCCTCCTCCGCATGGATCGTCTTGGCATAGTCGCGATCCGGCTTGTCCATCTGCCGGAAATAAATATCCCCAATCCGCATCTGCGCCTCGGCCGCCTCCGGAGCATTCGGGAAGAACACACGGAAGTCCGCATACTCGCTCTCCGCCTGCGTCAGCGCCGCCGTCCCGCCCTCCTTATACCAGCTGTCCGCGATCGCCAGCTTCGCCCGCATCTGATACTGAGAATCCGGATACGTGTTCAGCATCGTCTGCAAATCCAGCCGCGCCACATCAAAGTGGCCCTTGTTCATCGCCACCAGCGCCTTGTCGTAGAGCTGCTTGTCCGGCAGCTTGGCGTCCGCCCCGGCCAGCGATTGCACCTTCACATCCTTCTTGATCGCCTTCTTCGTATCCTTCGATTGCAGGACCTTGTCCGCCGGATCTGCCTTCTTCTTCTTGCCGCGCGTATACGGACTCAGCGGCACCGTCGCAACCGGCTGGCCGGCGCTGTCGGTCGCCCCGCCCGTCGTTCCCTGCGGAGTCGTCGTCGGGGTCTGCGTCTGGAGCGCCGGATCAGTCTGAGGTGTCGTTTGCGGCGTCGTCTGGGCGAAGCTCCGGAGGGAGCCAGTTACGAAAGCAGCGACAGCGACGCCGGCCAGAACGGAAGCGCGCAGGGTAGGGAAGAAGAATCGATCTTGAGTCACGCTGGTTAGAACCTCATCCGCCCCGCTCGCCTGCAAAGTGCCCGCGAAGCTTCCTTATTTTATCCCGTTGCTGCCGCTGAGAGCCGCGTCCTACGTCCGAGTCTCCGCTCCACGAGCTATCTCCAAAAACTCCCGCGCATTCCGCTCCGTTTGCGCCCGGTCTCCTAAGGCAAAGATCGCCGAACCGGCCACCAACATATCCGCTCCCGCTTGGACCACGCTCGCCACCGTATCGTGAGCAATCCCGCCATCCACCTCGATCCGGAAGTTCAGCCCCATCTCCGCCCGCAGCTCCGCCAGGTGCGCAATCTTCTCAATCGCCAACGGCAGAAACTTCTGCCCGCCAAACCCCGGATTAACGCTCATCACCAGCACATGGTGCACCATCGGCAGTACCTCGATCAGCGTCTCGACCGGAGTTGCCGGATTGATCACCACCCCCGGCTTCATGTTATGATCCGCAATCACCTGCAAGGTCCTGTGCAGATGTCGGCAAACCTCCTGATGCACCCCGATCATCTCCGCCCCGGCCTTCGCAAAATCCTCAACGAACGCATCCGGATTCTCGATCATCAGGTGGCAATCCATCGGAAGCTTCGTCACCGAACGCAGAGCCTTCACCACCGGAGGCCCAAACGTAATATTCGGCACGAAATGCCCATCCATCACGTCCACATGAATGATCGTGCCTCCCCCACGCTCGGCTGCCGCCACCTCATCCGCCAAATGCGCAAAATCCGAAGCCAAAATCGAAAACGCTAGCTCTATCAAAAGTGCTCCCAAGTTCGTTGCTGTTTTCTCAACCAAGGAGCTTATAGCTCCTTATCCTCGCGCTCGGCCGTTTGAGTTCTCTTCCCATAAACATAAACGCCCAAGAGGGAGGCCAGAGCTGCCAAAAATGCGGAAAGGCCTTCTACGCTTCTGCCCTGCAATACAAGGTACAGACCACCGGCAATGCCGGTCATTCCAAGAAAAAAAGCGCTCAGTGCTCCAAAAATTTGAACAAAGCTGTTTGACCGAATCACCGTTTTCTCTATGGTTTGCCGGTGTGCGGCTTGTAGTTCGAACTGCCTGAAGATACGTTCCGCTCCACCCGGAACGATTCGCTCATATGCTTTAAGCAACGCAGGGTGGGGAAGAGGTCCCGCGTGAGCCATAATCTGGACTGCGCTATCGTCCTCATCTTTCCCGGGAACTGGCGCGCTGTTCGTCTTGGAAATTCCTGCGGACAATGCGCTCGGCCTTACTCAGTTGCTTTCAGCACGCGGTGCAGATCTTCACCCACCACCGCCCAATCCGCGGCAAGGGCGCGCTCATCGGCCAACGTATCCGACTCGCTCGTACGGTACACGTCGAAGGTTCCACCTAAATCGAGTACCCGAGCCGCTCCACTCCAGAACGAAGGAGTCGCAAATAGGAGAGACCCACTTATCTTCTTTCTGCTATTCATAAAAACTCTGATCCTTGGCGACAAACGAAACGGGTTCTTGCCGTCCCTGCAAATTAGCCTAACGCCATACTACGCCAGCGATCCACGCACTAAGCTCCGGCATCCGGCCGAATAACATTCTCCTGCGCTGCCCGACCTCGCCCGACTCTTCTT
>CAXTQE010000147.1:0-8593 GCA_964246225.1 uncultured Acidobacteriaceae bacterium
CACAAACGAACGTTTAAGACAGCTCCCGGAGCTCCGAGAAACAAGCGGCCTTTCGCTGCCAAAACAGCAGAATAACGCTTCTCAGAAACATACAGTCACGAAGTTGCGTTTGTGCTAGTGTGTTCCCATGGTGATCGGCTACGCCAGGGTCTCGACAGAACAGCAGGGGACCGAGGCGCAGTTGCCCGATCTTCGGAAGGCTGGATGCAAGCGGGTCTACCAGGAAACGGGCGGCGGGACGATGGACCGACCCGAGCTGGAAAAGTGCCTCGAGCGCCTCGATCAAGGAGACACACTAGTGGTTTGGCGGCTAGATCGGTTGGGCCGCTCGATCCGTGACCTGCTCCAGATCGTGGACCGGCTGGATAAGAGCGGTATCAACTTCATCTCGCTCAAGGAGCGGTTCGACACCAGCACCGCCGCTGGGCGACTCTTCTTCCACTTCTTCGCAGCACTGACGCAGTTTGAAAAGGAGCTTATTCGGGAGCGCACGATGGCTGGACTGTCGTCGGCGCGGGCGCGAGGCCGGCTGGGTGGTCGAAAGAAGCTGCTCACTGCTCAGCAGGTGAAGGTGGTCAACACGATGTGGGAAAGCCGCGAACATACTCGGCATGAGATCGCGGCAAACTTCAGCGTATCGGTCGCCACCATCGACCGGATCCTACGAGCAGCCCGAAGCATAGTCTCAAGCGGAGGAGGGAAGTGATGCGTGTCCTTTTGCATGGCTGGCTGGTGGACGTACCGTGGTGGCAGAGAAACACCGGTTGGTGATGTAGGCATGACGAAAGCGGTTCAGAGAGCGCTGCATTGTCCGTGCGGGCGAGAAAAGATCCTGGCCAACGGTCTCTGTGCGAGCTGCTACACCCTGAAGCGGCAGGATGCAAAATACTTCGGCGGGCTGCGGGAGGCGGTTCTTGAGCGTGACGGCTATCGCTGCCGGGTCTGCGATGCTCCTGGTGGACGCAAGTGGGAGATGATTGTGCATCATCGGGTGCCGGGCAAGTCGGACCTCGAATTGATGATCTCGCTTTGCCCTGGCTGTCATGCCAGGATCCACCGGACAAAGGCGGTGCTCTGGGCCATGCCACCACTTCTGCTGAAGCTATGGCGAGAGCAGCACCCTAAAGGTCATGAACAGGTGCAGCTCGACTTCAGTTCAAAAAGGCCTGCGGCCAAAGCCGTTCCTCTTCTCCGAGAAGAGATGGATAAATGACACCGCTTGATGGACGCCATTTCCAAAACCCCTTCTAAGGAGAAAGAATAAGCGATGAAGATGAACAAACTTCTTTTCGCTTTGATTTTCCTGAACTCGCTTCCTCGATCACATGGAGTTCCACGGACGGCCAAGAACATTGGTTGGCAGCCACGCGAATCGGATCCCCAACAGGATAACAACCAGCAAAACGCGTTTCCTCTACTCAAGCTGGGCACCGATGAGGTGCACATTACGTTTCACGCACTTGATGCCGTAGGGCGTACGGCTGTAGATATCTCAAGCCTGGACCTTCAGATACTCGACGACGGGAAGCCGCCGCTTCGCCTGCTGAGCTTCGAACATCTCGCTAATCTTCCCATTAGGGCTGGCTTGATCTTCGATACAAGCCGTTCGATGTTAGGCGAGATAAACGACAATCGCGCGACAGCTAATCTCTATGCGTCTCAACTACTGCGCCTGGGCCTGGACCGAGCATTCCTGATGCGATTCGACTCTGACTCCAAAGTTCTCCAGGACTGGACCGATGCTGGCGTAGACCTGCTTCATCAGCTTGACGCTGTCGGGAATGACTACCGGAGCCGCATGGGAGGAACAAAGCTCTACGACTCGGTTTACAGGGCTTGCCGCGATCAGTGGTTGGAACGGCCTGTCGTTGCTACTGGCAACTTCGTCCTTCTATTTACAGATGGACAAGACAATGCTAGTAACGCTCATTTAGACGAAGTTGTCGAGATGTGTCAGCAGCGTCAGGTGGCCATCTATGTGGTTACACGGGAACACAGGGTACGCTCCGATGCGGGGCAAAGAGTTTTAAACGAGCTCTCAATGCAGACCGGCGGAGCATTGGTTTTCACCAAGACCGATGCCGATGTCGCGCAAGCCCTATCTGCGATACGACATACAGTCGATGACCGGTATACCGTGGTGTACAAGCCGCGATTTATCAGACGGAACGGGAAGTTTCACAAGCTAAGATTGGATTGCACCCAGCATTGCTATGAGATCAAGGCTCCCTCCGGCTACTACGCCCCCGGTACTTAGACAGGACATTATCATGCGCTAAAAGCGGTGAAGCTCTGCTCGGGTGGTCTACAGCGCGAGATTGCCGAAAACAACGACTTTCGAGGTGTCAGAGCTTCCGCTATGCTTGGGTTTGACTCATCCGCACGTGGGCGGCCTTGGCGTACGCACTTCATCTACGGCCAAATCCGACCTTCTTAGGTCTAGAACCCTGTTAAGACGCCGCAACCCGAGTTGCCTCCACCCAAGTATGCGTCCCGCCGTTCGGTTGCATCTGACCCATTTCAAAAGAACTAGGAGACTTTATGTCGGAATCGTCCAACCCCAGCAAGCAGGTACAAACCTCTGCTCGAACCATTTCGGCTGAGAATCAGGCCATGATCGCAGGCGCACCTGTCGCCGTCGTCCCCGCAGGCACAGAGACCGCAGTCGGCGGGGAGACCCACCAGATTGCTGGTGATTCGCATCCGCCCATGACCAACCAGCGTGGAACCGTCATCGCGGACGACGAAAACTCCCTCAAGGCAAACGCCGCGGACCCGTTCTCATTGAGGACTTCTTCCTTGTAGAGAAGACCCAGCACTTCGACCACGAGCGCATTCCCGAGCGCGTCGTCCATGCCCGCGGCTACGGTGCACATGGTTACTTCGAACTCACCGACTCGCTCCAGGGCATCACCAAGGCCAAAGTCCTCACCAACGTCGGGATTCAGACTCCCGTTTTTGTGCGGTTCTCCACTGTGGGCGGCAACATGGGGTCCGCCGACACCGCACGCGATGTTCGCGGATTCGCTGTCAAGATGTACACGCCCGAAGGAAACTGGGACATTGTCGGTAACAACATTCCCGTCTTCTTCATCCAGGACGCCCTCAAGTTCACCGACCTGATCCACGCCGCCAAGCAGGAGCCCGACCGCGGCTTTCCCCAGGCGCAGACTGCGCATGACACCTTCTGGGATTGGGCGTCGCTCACCCCGGAGTCGACCCACATGCTCATGTGGATTATGTCTGACCGAGCCATCCCGCGCTCCTTCCGTATGATGGAAGGCTTCGGTGTTCATACTTTCCGTCTCATCAACGAGGAAGGCAAATCCACCTACGTCAAATTTCACTGGCGGCCTAAGCTCGGAATGGCCTCGGTCATCTGGGACGAAGCCCTGAAGATCTCTGGCGCAGACCCGGACTTCCACCGGCGCGACCTCTGGAACGCCATCGCCGAAGGCAATTCCCCCGAATGGGAGCTGGGCGTTCAGCTCTTCGATGAAGAGTTCGCCAACACGTTTGACTTCGATGTGCTCGACGCCACCAAGCTTATTCCCGAAAAGATTCTACCCCTCCGCATCATCGGCAGGATGGTGCTCACCAAGAATGTGGACAACTACTTCGCCGAGACCGAACAGGTGGCCTTCGCCACCACCGACGTCGTTCCCGGCATGGACTTCACCAACGATCCTCTCCTCCAGGGGCGCAATCTTTCGTACATCGACACTCAGATCACTCGACTGGGCGGCCGGAACTACGAGCAGATCCCTGTCAACGCGCCTCGCTGCCCCGTTATGAATATGCAGCGCGACGGCCATATGACGCTGCGTCCTCAAAAGGGCCGCGTCTCCTACAGTCCCAGCTCGCTTGAGACCGACACCCCTCGGCAGGACCCGCAGAACGGCTTCACCTCCTTCAAGGCGCACGAAGAGGGCGACAAGCTCCGCGTTCGTGCCGAGTCCTTTGGCGATCACTACTCGCAGGCTCTGCTCTTCTTCAACTCGCAGACCGTCTCCGAGCAAAATCACATCATCTCAGCCTTCATCTTCGAGCTCAGCAAGGTCGATACCAAGGCTGTGCGCGCCCGCATGCTCGGCCAGCTCGCCAACGTCGACCTCCAGATCGCGCAACGCGTCGCCAATGGCCTCGGCATGAAGGATCCCATCCAACCTGCGAAGACGAGCTTACCAGCCCGCACCGACCTTGCTCCTTCAGACGCTCTCAGCATCATCAAAAAGATGAAGCCGGGCCTCGAGACTAAGGTTATCGGCTGCCTGGTCGCTGACGGTACTAACGCTGGCTCGGTGATAACGCTGAAGGACGCCGCCCATAAGCTTGGTGCTCACCTGAAGATCGTGGCACCCAAGGTAGGCGGGGCACAGGCCGCGGACGGCACGGTGATCGAAGCCGACTTCCAACTCGCGGGAGGTTCCTCGGTTCTGTTCGACGCCGTCTACATCGCTGTCTCGAAAGAAGGATCCACCCTCCTCTCGCAAGAAGCCGCCGCGGTCTCCTGGGTTCATGATGCTTTCGCCCATCTCAAGGTCATCGGAGCCTCAAGCGATGCGCAGCCCCTTCTAAGTGCCTCGGGGGTTGTTGCGGACAAAGGGGTACTGATCGACCACGATCCGGCCGCTTACCTTCAAGCAGCTGCGAATGGCCGCATCTATGAGCGAGAGCCGAGTGTACGTGTGACCTACTAATCGCCAGTAAAGCCGAAACCCGGAGGCCCTGCTTAGGCGGGGTCCTCTTTTGGAGAGAAGACACTACCAGAGAAAACAAGCTCAGGGTTCCGAATGTTGTTCGCTTACCTGTCTCACTCGGACGGCTTCTGATTGTGCGGTGTACGTAAAACGGGGTTATAGGAAACCTCGCCCCAAGCATTTTCGGAACAAGCCTAAGGCATTTGTTCATTTTTCTACGGACGTAGAAGAAACGTAACAGAGGGTCTAAACGATGGCGAAGAGCAGGTTTGTGAGCTACCTGAGAGTCTCGACGGCACGGCAGGGAACAAGCGGCCTTGGCCTTGAAGCGCAACGAGCCGCCGTCGCCGGATACCTCAATGGTGGCGATTGGACCCTGGTGCAGGAGGTCTTGGAGGTGGAGAGCGGCAAGCGCAATAATCGGCCTGCCCTCACTACTGCCCTCAAGCTCTGCCGCAAGCATCGCGCTACCCTGGTGATCGCGAAGCTGGACCGTCTCGCCCGCAACGTCGCCTTTATCTCAAACTAACGGAGTCCGATGTCGAGTTCGTGGCCGTCGATATGCCTCAGGCGAATCGCTTCGTGGTCCACATCTTGGCCGCTGTTGCTGAGAAGGAGGCCGAGACCATCTCAAAGAGGACCAAAGCAGCCCTCGCCGCCGCAATAGCGCGGGGAACGAAGCTTGGTGATCGGCGCGTCTCGACTGAGCGCTTTGCAGAGATCGGAGCCGCAGCCCGCCAGGAACGTAGCCAGAAAATGAGCCAGGTCCGCTCGGAGCTCCTTCCGACGATCACAACCATTCAAGCCACCGGAGCGAGTTCGCTCCGCGCGATCGCAGCAGAACTCAATGCTCGTGAGATCCCAACGCCTCGAAGACTTGGGGAATGGTCTGCAGTCCAGGTTCAGAGGATGATGGAAGGATAGGGGAACCCAAGGTCCGGGTTTCCTATAACGCCGTTTCCGTTCCCTGCCTCATCCGCAGCAGTCTCTGCAGAGTGACCCTTTCAGTCCCGCAATGTCTTGGTTTCGGCAAGAGCAGCTTGGACCCTTCTGTACTTGGCGCTAAGATCATTTGGCGTTGAAGCCTTCGGTTGAATATCTGTAACCGTGACGCAACGGTCGTAAACTTTAGCTATGCCGCTAACGCCTGATTTCTTGCATCATCTGCACGAACTGATGGTTGAAGTCAGCGATGCTCTCGCGGATCCCGAAGCAAAGTACAAGGCCGAGCTCCTCTGGAAGGCACGACAAACGCACAACGCGGCTGCGACACCAATCGCATATAAAGATGCCGCAATACACGCATTCGAAACGCGCGTTGGAAGGACGATAGAGAAGTATTTGGAGGCCTTATCGATCTGGGACATTGAGATCACACCATCTGCTGAAAAAGAGATGATCAATCAATTCATCATGCTAACGGCGGGACCTAATTTGCTACATTTCCCTCCAGCTATTCAGTCCCATGCAGTTCAGCCCGTCCAAGGTGCCTATGTGCGAGAGCGAGCAAGAGTAGCTAATCATTTGGTTCGTCAAGGAACAAACAAACTCCGAGAGTTGAAGATGAAGAATAACCAGCCCAAGCAAGCAACACAGCACATCAACAACTTCAATGCTCCTGTCGGAGCGGCATACTTTGATTCGACGCATATACAGATCAATGAGCACACATTGAGTGCTGCTACACTCCAGCAGATTCAAGTCATCTCCAGAGGCCATATAGGTCTGGAGGACGCCGCACGAGACATTCAAACGGCTCAAAACCATGGAACGCCGGTAGTCGACAAAGTACAGAAATGGGCAACCTTGCTCAGGTCTGTGGGCGGCATGGCCGAGGAACTGCATCAGCATTACCCCGCAATAGCCGCTTGGCTTAATACACATGGAATCACGCTGCGCTAAAGCGTCCAGCTGTGTCACTCCTGATCAGATCCGCTGGTAGAACGCTTCGCGGAGCGGCACGTTTTTGAAAGGTTTTCGGCTCTTCGGAACGCTGACGATCCCGGCTGAAGCGTCCGTTTCAGGAGTAACAAGCCCGGCCTAGCGTTAGTCGCAAGGTTCAGTTCTCCGTAGGTGGTTCAATGTGATCGATGATGTATACGGGGATGGGGCCTATTTGTTTGATGAGCTTCAGCCCTGCCTGCCGCTTCAGGGCTTCTTCAAACGTCGCGCCGGGTTCCTCAGCAGATAATTCAGACGTGGGCGCGTCAGTTTGTCTCTTCGGAGGCAGGAATTCGATGTCTAGGTCGTAGTGTCCCCTGAGACCGGTTTTGTTGATGATGGGACGAGGATCGAGCGCACCGTGGCTCGCTAAGGTGAGGTTGCCAGCGATCTCGTCGAGGGTATAGTCCCCCATACGGGCCTCGCGTAGGGTTCCTTTATCGGTAATGATTAGTCCACAGGATTGAGTTTGGACGGAAGAGGTCGGCAGCGACTTTGGCCGATCGAATGGCCGAGCACAAAGAGCGTCGTCTGGCTCGGGGGCAAGGCCCGGAGCCGGGCTATGGTCCACGACGAGAGCGTAGACGGGAAGTTCGTGGTTTTCAGTGTGGAGCTTCAACTGGAAGCGTTCGGCGAGAAGCGACTGGACCATCACGCGGAGCTGATCCTTGGTCGGCCCGGACTCGGTGGTGGCGCGAAGGGTATAAGGCTGCTTCGTCCAGGCCGGTAGATGGGAATAGATGAGATCAGCCTCGCTCCGGTCTTGGATTTTGTAGGCAAAGATAATGTAGTTGATCAGAGCACCGGATGCGGTTATCGGGCCGCCCGTGTAGCGGAAGTAGTCGGAAGGGTCCAGATCAAGGTTCGTGGTTTCCCTTGCATTCGGGTTGGCTGGACGGATCGAAGCAACTTCGAAGGAAAGACGCGGGCCTGCCTCGTTCCGGGTGGATTGGGCCTGACAACTAAGAATGGCGGCAAGAACGAGAAGGCTGCTACAGAAAAAGGTGAGCATGAGTCTTCCTTAGCACGCTAAGCGTGATCGCGAATAAGACGGATCAGGGCACATTTGGTCGCGAACTTAGGTGCGCTTTGCAAAAGAATGATCAACTCTTTACCTGCGACAACCCCGGTTGTCGAGGGCTCTTGTCATGGACCGCTACGACTAGGCAAGCATCTTCAAGCCATGCTTTTGCACAATCATGAGCAGCTTAATAGCCATGCCGCTGGGCTTCTTCACTCCGGCTTCCCACTTTTCGACGGTCGATTCGCTGGTATTGAGATACCTGGCGAAGACCGGCTGGCTTACCTGCTGGCTCTCTAGAATTGATTTGATCTGAGCCGGTTCGATAGAGTCGGGCACCGTCAGGCAGGACTCATCAAAGCTGCGCATCGTCTCTTTGTCGACGGTGCCAGCCTTGTACATGCCGGCCACCGTGCTGTGAATCGCCTCGAACGCATCGCTCTTGTACTTGTGTCTGTTCTTCATCGACATATCTCTACCAGCTCTTTGAGCTGCACTTCCTTGTCGAAATCCTCGTCGGTCTTTCGGGCATACAGGCCAGCCAGAGCCCGGAAGCTGGTGAGTTCGTCCTGCTCAATGTTGGCTCGATCCTTCTTTGCGAAAAAAAGGCATAGACCCAGTGCCGGCGTCCCTTGGCGAGAATGAGGGAGCGGTACAGGTTTTGCCGAGCCGCTTCTTGAAGACGCCACCGCCCAGGTCGTCGGCCTGACCCAGCATCGCCTGCCGAACCGCCTCGCAAAGTTCTTCATCGGATATCCGCGCCTTCTTCGAGGCTTTGGCAAACCAGGCTGTCTTGAAGATCCGTTCTGGGTCGGCTGCCATCCGCTTATCGTAGCACCTGGTTGTTGGTGCAAAGTTCAGATGTCCGGACTTGTGCAAAGTAGAAATGTCCGATAGTCGTAGTGTGGTGCGTAATGTGGGAATCGCCGTA
>CAXTQE010000148.1:0-8591 GCA_964246225.1 uncultured Acidobacteriaceae bacterium
GGCATGTGCACACACCGAAGATTAATGCTGAAGAAGACGTTCTCACCCTTCATAGCTTCATCCGTGAGAATCCGTTGTGTGCTCTAGTCACTCAGACGGAGCGGGGGATAGTCGCTTCTCATATTCCGATGGTTCTTCATACTGGAGACGGAGGATTGGGAGTGCTTCGGGGTCACGTTGCGCGGGCGAATACTCAGTGGGAAGACTTTGACAGCTCGCAGGAGAGCCTTGGAATCTTCACTGGCTCGCAGCATTATATCTCCGCATCCTGGTATCCCTCAAAGGCCATCCACGGCAAAGAAGTACCCACCTGGAACGACGTAGCCGTTCAACTTCTACTAACGGCGTTTAGCGAGAACTGTCCGTCCCGCTCTCGGATATCACAGGTCGGTGGCTCCCAAGGCCAGCGTTAAGCGTTCGCGACTTCATTTAGTTGTGCGCCGTTCTTCTTAGGGAACTTTCGAGATTTCACTTGTCTTTGATTGATCGTTTCACCAGCGCGAAGAACAGACAGCATGAGCCCGGGGAAGCGGCTTTCCAAATCGTTCAACCGCAGATTGTTGCGATGAGTGTTGCCCACAATGTCCACGCGAAGCAACCCCGCTTCGATCATGATCTTAAAGTGGTGCGACATGCTCGATTTTGGCCTGCCCAGACAGAGAGCGTTACAGGAAAGATCCTTCTCTGCGGCAAGCATGCACACGAGCATCAATCGCACCGGGTCGCTCAGGGCCTGAAGAACCTTTGCAAGGTCCAGTTCCTGAGTACCGGGATGAGAGATGACTTTCACTTTGACAGGATAGTCGGATTTGCATAGGCTTGCCATAGTAGTTCGATATGACTCGAACTGCTTCGAGGCGGGACCATGAAAGCAGAACGCGAATCGTATCTCATCATGGGCCTTGGGGAACTGGGCAATGCGGTAATCAATGGGCTAGCCGCGCGAGACCCGCACTGCGTCATGACGGTTCTGTTACGTCCGGAGACATTCAGTTCACCGTCGCCAGAGAGAAAGAAAGCATTTCAGCGGCTTCAAGCGCGTGGCGTCGACTTTGTGACAGCCGATCTCGCAACCGACGCTGTCGATATACTTGCCGAGGTATTTGCGCCTTTCCATACGGTGATCGGCTGTACAGGATTCGCCTCCGGCGTTCCCATTCAATACAAGCTTTGCCAGGCCGTTCTCAAGGCTGCTTTCGCGAGGTATGTTCCGTGGCAGTTTGGCGTGGACTACGACGTGATCGGCAGAGGAAGCGCACAAGAACTCTTCGACGAACAACTCGATGTTCGCGACCTTTTACGATCTCAGCACACAACAGAGTGGGTCATCATCTCCACAGGCATGTTCACCAGCTTTCTCTTTGAGCCGGCGCTGGGCGTCGTCGATCTCGAACGCCATATTGTGCATGCGCTTGGAAGCCTCGACACCGCTATTACAGTGACAACCGCTGAAGACATCGGCAGGCTGACGGCAGAAATCCTACTTGCAGAGCCCAGAGCTTCCAACATGGTGGTGTACACGGCCGGAGACACCATCACCTACAGACATCTCGTGGACGTACTCGAAGAGATTGTCGGGCAGAAATTCCAGCGCAAGGAACGCAGTGTCGCAAGCCTCAAGGAGGCCTTGAAACAGGCTCCGCACGATGCCATGAGCAAGTACAGAGTGGTGTTTGCCGAAGACAAAGGCGTGGCGTGGGACACAAAGCAAACCTTCAACGCGCAACGCAGCCTTGAAGTCACCAGCGTTGAGCAATGGGCACGCAAGAACCTCAAGAGTTTGAACGAATGACACATATATGCAATCAGCTTTGGAGCAGAGAATGCAGCAGAATCGGCAGATCGTAGAAGAAGCGTTTGACCGTTGGAGCAAAGGCCAAGGCTCCATTCTGGACCTGATAGACGATGACGGCATCATCGTCATCCCCGGCACGGTCCCGCACTGCGGGGCGGTGTGCAAGCGAGACTTCGCGGCCAACGTGGCCACTCCGTTCATGAGCAGATTCAGCAAGCCGCCGGTGCCTCGTCCCTCGACGATTATGGCCGATGGCGATGAAGTCATAGTCATCGCCGATGCAGAGGGGACGACGCTTGATGGCAAGGCCTATCGCAATAACTATGTCTTTCTCCTGACGTTTCGCGAGAGCCGTCTTGTGAAAGCGACGGAGTTTCTGGATTTGGCGGCATTCAACGTGGTTTGGGATAGCGTACTGCCGAATACCAGAGGGGGAGTTGCAAATGAGACGCTGGAGTATTCACAAGTACGGACGCAATAACCTGCAGATCGAAGAGTTGTCAGCACAGCCTCCCGGTCCGGGGGAGGTCCTTGTGCGCGTGCGCGCTGTTTCCCTAAATGCTCGTGACCTGATGATACTGGAGAACGGGATGGGCCTAACGCTGAGATTTCCGTTCGTACCGGCTTCGGATATGGCTGGTGTCGTGGAGGCCGTTGGCGAAGGCGTCACTCGCTTCCGAGTGGGAAATCGTGTGATCTCCAACTTCCTTCCCGAATGGATCGACGGCAAACCGTGCGGAACCGCGCGCCAACCTTCGTATCGCTCCCTCGGGGGCCACTACCAAGGGGTGCTTTCTGAGTATGTGACATTTTCGGAACAATGGTTCACGGCTGCTCCTGCGTCCCTCGATGACGGTCAAGCAAGCACGCTGCCGGTCGCCGGGCTGACGGCCTGGTTTTCACTGGTCGAGCAAGGCCATCTCAAGGCGGGTGACACCGTATTCCTCCCTGGAACCGGTGGCGTCGCGATCTTTGCCCTACAGATTGCGGTGGCGCACGGCGCGAAGGTGATCATAAGCTCGTCGAGCGATGAAAAACTCGACCGTGCTAGGGAACTCGGAGCCGCGCACTGCCTGCACCGGGGCTCAAGCAATATTGTCATGGAGACGCTGGAGATCACTCAAAGCCACGGAGCCGACCACATACTGGAACTCGTCGGTGGCGACAACTTCAAGCAATCGATCGAAATGGTAGCGGTTGGGGGTCGTATCTCCGTCATCGGTCTTCTAGGAGCGATGGAGCTCAGCGCACCCACTACGCCAATTCTGCTCAAAGCCCCCGTCGTTCAGGGAATCGTAACGGGACATCGGCGGGCACTGGAAGACTTTGTGCGTGCTGTTGACAGTACCGAGTTGAAACCGGCGATTGATCGGCGTTACGCCTTTGAGAATCTGCAAGACGCCCTCGACCACCTCGAAGCCGGGGCGTTCGGCAAAGTAGTCATTCAGCTAGCGCGATAGGAGCAAACGAACCATGCTGAAGCTTGAAAAGGGCACAACCGCCCTCATTATTATCGATCTGCAGACCGGAATTCTCGACCCGGAGCCAGTACCCTTCGGCCGCGACCAAATTGTCCAGCGAGCAGCAGCGCTAGGCAAAGCCTTCGAGCACGGCGGTTCACCTATCGTTCTAACCACAACAGATTTCGCGCCCGGCTATGCCGATGCACCGAAAGGTCTGGCGGACTCCCCATGGGCTCTTCCCAAGGAGGGCCTGCCTGCCCACTTTGCGACGCTGGTGCCCGAGATTGACGCTCTACCGGCCGCAGTCCGCCTCGTCAAGAGACAGATGAGTGCTTTTTTCGGAACTGAACTGGACCTGCAGCTTCGTCGCCGGGGCTGCAAAACGGTCGTCATCTGCGGCGTCGCCACAAATATGGGCGTGGAAGCAACGGCCCGAGCCGCATTCGACCTCAACTACAACGTCATCCTGGCATCCGATGCCTGCGCCAGCGTTGCTCCAGGGCTACACGACTTCGCAATGGAGAAGATACTCCCTCGTATCGCGAGGGTGAGAGAAACCAATGAAATCATTTAGGCTATTGAGAGTAATGAATGACTGAGTCGCTAAGATGACCTGCGTCACAAACGAACATTTGTGACATCGTGCGCTGTCAGCTTCCCACCGCGAGTCTATGAGGACTCACTCAAAGCAAATACCGGAACTTAAAAGCTGGCTTTTGAGGTTCTACTTCTCTCTCTGCTATCCGAATAAGTTCCACGATGGTGGGAAATGACTTTGCGGACAGAGCCGTCTAAACTCCTACCAAGGCACGGTCCGGCCCAGATAATCCAGGTACTCAAGACCGGCATTCCCCTGCTTTTTGATCAGAACATTCACCAGGTTTGGAACGCTTTCGTCGATGCTCAGGTGTGCATCCGGGCCGCCCAAATCCGTACGGACCCAGCCGGGAGCCATTAGGACCATCGCGCGAGCGGTTCCTTTCTGGCGGGCTGCGTAGCTGCGCATGAACTGGTTCAGGGCTGCCTTGCTCCCGCGATAAACCTCGCGCATGCCGGTTACGTTATTTGCCACACTCCCTTGCCCGGAAGACATGACCCCGATTAGGCCGTCTGAGGGGACAAGGTCTTGCAGCGACTCGATGACTTGCATGGGACAGAGCGCGTTGGTGACCATGACGCGTACGAAGTCATCGGTCGTCACTTCGCCGATCGTTACCATTTCCTCGTGCGTTGTTGTACCGGCGTTCACAAAAAGCATGTCGAAGCTTCGCACCGAGAGACGCTGCCGCAACGCTTCGACCTGGGCCTGTTCGCAAATGTCCAGCATTTCTATTTCAAGCAGTTCTGCAAATTTGTCAGCAAGATCGTGCAATTTTGTACGGCCTGATTGCGCTCGAACTGTTGCAACAACATTCCAGCCCTTCTTTAGGAACTCTTCTGCCATTGCCAGACCGAGGCCGCGAGAGGCGGCAATGAGAAGGATCGTGCCGGATGTTTGCTCCGAGGAATTCAATCGCATGTTGTTACCCCTTTCTGTTCACTGCCTCTCAATTATGGGCAGGCTTCGGTGTAAGCGCCAGACGCACGAGACGCACTGAGTAGTTGCGCCTGACGCTAGCATCCAAGCGCCGGAGACTCTATCCTGCGGTTATGGATGCCGTCGACCTGAATCTTCTGAGCGCATTGGACGTGCTCCTTGCGGAAGGCAGCGTGATCGGAGCCGCCCGACGTTTGGGTCTTAGCTCTTCGGCGATGAGCCGCACCCTTGAGCGCCTGCGACGAGCGACAGGCGACCCATTGCTCGTGCATCTTCGGAATTCAATACCTCGGCTATGCGGATACGATGTCCTCGTTGACCATTCCAGTTCTCATCCCATACGGCTCCAATGATCCGCTCATAGATCTAAGCTCTATCCCTGCCGGTCAAGCGCTTATCAAGAATCACACAACAAAGGTGTATCCGGGCGGAGCTCACATCCCTTTCATTCTGAATGCAGAACAGTTCAATGCAGACTTCGCAGAAGGGCTTACTTTCACCGTTCGCTAGCAGAAATTACTACGCCGGCGCACCGGTTCATTTAGACCCGGCGCTAAGCCTTGAAGCTGATAGCTGATTCAAATCCTGATTTCTCTGGTACAGCCAATCACGAAGTCCGTTCCAAGGTACTCTCGTTATGGAGGTTGCTTTGCCCCACGACATCGGCCCGCTCGCGGTGGACCACACAGGTTTCACCGTCTCATCTTTGGATGAAGCCGTCAGATTTTGGACTGAAGCCATAGGCTTCGAGCTCGTTGGCAAAGGCGAACTTGCCGGGGACTTCCCAGGAACTGTTACGGGGGTCCCCACTCCCGTTTTGAAAGCAGCTATCGTCAAAGCCCCCAACGGGTACCTTGTCGAACTACTGGAATTTGCAAGCAACAAGAGTGAAGGCCGGGTTCCTGGCAGTGCAGGCTCCACCGGTGCCACTCACTTCGCGATCACGGTAAATGACATCCAAGACGCTCTACAACGTATTGAGGCAGAGGGCTGGAAGGCGAAAGAGATGCCTTCAATGATTCCTTGTGGTGGGTACAAGGGCCGAATGGTCGTCTATGTTTCTGGGCCGGACGGCATCATCATAGAATTGATGCAGAATCCCGTTTGATGAGCCTGATCATAGGCTCTGAAGCATCACATCCTATGATGTTGCAGTATAGTAGTGATTCGGCCCGGGAGAACCACCGAAATCCTTATGCGATCCCCAACTTCCGCTGTCGGCGTTTCAAAGGACTAGTCCAGGTGGACCGGGCGATGCCGCTGAACTCACTCCTGTACTCCAGGGCATAGACTCAAAAGCCTCGCTCGCTGAACCCTTCCTGTACTCGCTTGAACGCAGCTTGGCTTTCCTCAAATGTCCATGGATGCAGAAGTACCCCATCACGATGGGGTACCCGTAAAATGCAGCGAACGCATCGATGTCCTCCGGCACAAAGCGTCGCAGGCGGCCAGCCGGCAGAGTGACTTCAGCAGGTGCGCAGATCATCATCTACAGAGGCTATTGGGCAGGATCAATCCTCGCAAGTCGGACAGTGTTGGCCAAATTCCCGCCTGCCGCGTTCGTGGGGACTGATCCAGGCGCTACGTCTCTACAGGTCTTCTGAAGGAAGCTCAAGACGGCAACCACATTTGCCTGAAAGCATTCAGGCTCGGCAGCGTACGAATGTGGGCCGCCTTCCGCGGTGAGGGAGTGATGTTTCCATTTGATTTTCTATAGGCATCAACGAACCTAGTGAACTGGGAATATGGAACGTCTTCATCTGCGTTGCCCTGGCCGATATAGATGGAAGGCGGATTGCCATGGAGATGGAATTGTGGAGAAGCCTCCAGGCAAAGAGTACGCTGCGCCGAGCACGAGCCTCCGAGGTACGAGAGAATCGCGTCGTCCGTGTCAGAAACGCAGCCTTGACCTACGCAATCAACTATTCAAACTCTTCTCGACCAACCACTCCCCCAGTCGCAAGCCAACACCCTACGCGAGCTCCTCTGCTGTCTCCCTCAGGTTCTCGCGCCGAAAAACCTCGGATACGACAATCTCTTTCGTATTCTCATCGTCGCCCAGACCTTTGATCTCCGCTCGATCAAGAAGACCTGTATCCACATCGCCCACCCGGACGGTGAACGCCTGACACATACAACATGTTCTATCGTGATGACCTCGAACACACACGCCTCGGCCCACTGCGCAATGAGGTGATGGTCGTTCGTCAAGCAGCGTTTTGAAGCTCTTGTATTCACTGAACGTGCATAGAGCGCAGCTGTCAGCCTTGAAACGTCCGGTTCAGCCTTCGCTAACCGGAGTTGTCTGGTAGATGCTTAATTTAAGGAGGTTTCAGTGCTCACGTCCGGAGGGACACATGAAGCGCCCGCTACTATTACTTTTGATGGTTGGAGGCTGCGTACCCTCGATGGCGCAAATTTCAATTGACAACCAACCTTCTAAGTCTTCTCGGCGCTTCCAGCGTCCTCAGAGATCAAATTTCGACCTAGGCGGGGCCGCGAATGCTCCTCGAGGTTACAAGCTGTGGGAATGTGCTGCGATTGAGTTACAAAGGGGGTAGAAGGAATGCGCTTTCAAACCGGTTCTCGCCTTTTCGCTGCTCACCGCTTCCATTTCGGCACAAAGCTCTGCCCGACCTGAGCGGATGCCGAAGGAAGCTAACCCTTCACTGGAGGTTGCAACCATCAAGCCGCACAACCCTGCGTTCGACACACAGGGCTTTAATGCCGTAGGCGACCGGATCAGCATCCGGAATGAGAGCCTTATAAGCATGTTGATGTTTGCTTACTCTGTGCACCCTAAGCAGATTGTGGGATTACCGAGCTGGGCACATGATCACTGGGACATCGAAGGCAAAACGGATACCTCAGGCGAACCCAATTTGCGCCAGCAGCAAGAGATGCTTCGAGAGTTGCTTGCTGATCGCTTCCATCTCAAGCTTCGCCATAGCCAACGCGAACTTCCCGTATATGCGATGCGAATTGCGAAAGACGGACCTAAGTTGAAGTCTGCTGTTGTTCCTGACGCCGAGACCGGACAGTATGCTGGAGGAGACGCTAACGAGATGAAAGTCGATTACACCAGCACGGACATGCATGATTTTACCCTTGGCGAGAGTTTCTTCCTTGATCGTCCGCTGGTTGACCAGACGGGCCTGAAGGGTAAGTACGATTTCACTCTCCACTATACCTACAAGCTGAGTGCAGCGAATGACACCCCAAATGCGCCTCCTGACCTCTTCACAGCCGTCAAAGAGGAACTCGGTCTAGTGTTCATTCCCCTTCAGGCAGCTGTCGACGTGATAGTTATTGATCAGGTGGAACTTCCATCTGCGAATTGACTGGCTTATCGCGTAGTTGATTTTTGGAGGTGGGGGGGGGTGCCCAGCCAGGGCCTACTTAGAGCGTTTTGCTCAGGGTTGCCCTCTCCGTTTTCGCATACACCGTAATAAGAAAGATGGGAAAGTCTTCACCGCCATAGAGGTACCGGCTCCTCTACGTCGTCCATATCATTCGGAAGGTGATGTGCTTCGCCTCATCTCCGCAAGGATTGCAGAACCGGCGGAAAGGAGACGCTGTGAAAATGACTGATCGCATAAAAGCGCAACATGCAGCCAGACCAACCTATGACCCTGATCTCCCTGCGGCTGCCCGATCACGTCATCGAAGATCTCAAAGAGGTCGCTCCCTCGCTCGGATTCGGAGGGTACCAGGCCCTCATCCGGGCCTACATCTCGAACGTCGTAAACACCTGGCCGAGGGGGAAGCGCAATGGGCCAAGGACACCACCGTCGAG
>CAXTQE010000149.1:0-8579 GCA_964246225.1 uncultured Acidobacteriaceae bacterium
ACGTCGAACGGGCCGGCGCCGCGCTCGAGCGCGCCATCCGCGTCCAGGCCAAGCTGATCTGCGAGAAGTATGTGCACCCGCCGCACTCGACCGACTTCGGGATCATGTATCTGCCGACCGAAGGGCTGTTCGCCGAGGTGATCCGCCGCCCGGGCCTCGCGAGCGAACTGCAGGCGAAGCACCGCGTGATGATCCAGGGGCCGACCACGCTCGCGGCGCTCGGCGCCTTCGAGGCGGATCTTGCCCTGCGCGAGCATCTCGGTGGCGATGTGCGAGCGGAGGTCGCGGGTGTGGGGGTCGACGGTTTGGTACTCCTCCTCGATGCCGAGGGTGAAGGTGGGTCGCATGGGGCTCCGGGCGGTGGCAAAGACGGTACGCGGGTAAGTCGGATAAAGATGGAGAGGACGGATGAGTTCGTTGTGGGTCAGGTCTTCTTTGGGGTCTTTTTGGACGGAATTTTAGGAGCGGCGGGTTTGGGGGTGTTGTTGAGCAGGGCGGCCCAGCGGAGTTCGTTGGCGATGGGCTTTTGGGCGCGCTGGATGGCGAGGCGGGCGACGGCGTCGACGATCCATTCGAAGTTGGCGGGGCCGACGGAGTGGAGGTCGGCGTCGGGAGCGGGGTTCATGAAGTCAATGGCGTAGGGGATGCCGTTTTCGACGGCGAACTCGACGGTGTTGAGGTCGTAGCCGAGGGCTTTGCAGAGGGTGAGGGCGTCGGATTTGACGCGCTTGAGGAGCTTGGGGTCGTACTTGGGCGGGTCCTGCAGATAGCGCTCGTGGTGCGGGCGGCGCGGATCGTAGGGCATGATGTGGACCTCCGTCTGGCCGACGACGTAGCAACGAAAGTACTCCTTGAAGTCGACCGCGGCCTGGAGCGTCATGCAGAGGTCGCGGCTTTGGTCGTAGGCGCGGAAGAACTCGTCGGCGTTGTGGACGTGGAAGACGTCGCGCCAGCCGCCTCCGTCGTGGGGCTTGAGGAAGGCGGGGAATGTTACATAGTCGAAGATGGCTTGCCAGTCGAGCGGAAATTGGAGGTTACGGCAGGAATCCGCGTTGATCTGGGGCGGAAAGCACTTGTGCGGCAAAAGCGCGGTGCGCGGGACGGCGACGCCGAGCTTGGCGGCGAGAGCGTAGTTGAAGAACTTGTCATCGGCCGACCACCAGAAGGGGTTGTTGATGACCTGGGTGCCGGTGAGTGCGGCGTTCTTCAGGTAGGCGCGGTAGAAGGGCATGTCGTGCGAGATGCGGTCGACGATGACGGCATAGCCGGAGGGCTGATCCATGTGCAGGCCGCCGAGTTGCACGTATTCGGCGCAGATGCCGTCGATCTGCATGGAGTTGATGCGCTCGACCAAGGCTCCGGGGAAGGTGTTTTCCTGGCCGAACAGGATGCCGATCTTCTTCATGTCTTGCCTCTTTCTTTGGTGCAGTCGTTATAGATAGACCTTCAGCATCTCTCGCCACCAGGGCCAGTCGTGGCCGGTCTCTCCGCCCCAGACGTCGAGGCGGACGGGGATGGCCTGATGGCGCAGGATGCGGGCGAGCCGTTCGTTCTGGTCCCAGCACTGGTCGTGGACTCCGGTGGCGAGGATGTAGGTGTTTTGGCGCATGCGCTCAAGCAGGCCGTGATCGTGGAGGTTGGGCAGGTACTGGGTGGGAAGGTTGAAGTAGCAGTCCTCGTCGTGGTAGCCGCTTAGGAAGCTTGAGAGATCGAAGACGCCGCTCATCGAGAGCATGGCGGTAAATAGGTGTGGGTGGCGGAAGGCGAGATTGGCGGCGTGATAGCCGCCGAAGCTGCAGCCGAGGGCGGTGAGCTGAGGGTTTTGATTGAGCTGGCGGAGGCAGGGCAGGACCTCGCGCAGGAGGTAGTGCTCGTACTGGAGGTGGCGGGCGATGCGCCAGCGTGGAGGCACGTCGCGGTTGTACCAGCTTTCGGCATCGACGGAGTCGACGGCAAAGAGTTGCAGCTGGCCGGAGTCGAGCTTGTGCTCTACGGCGGCGACCATGCCGTGGTCTTCGAAGTCGAAGAAGCGGCCGCAGGAGGTCGGGAAGACAATGGCAGGAAGACCGTTGTGGCCATAGACGAGCATCTCCATGTCGCGGCCGAGCGAGGGCGAGAACCACCGATGGTGGTCGCGCTTCATGCGATTTCCTTGCGCTGGACCAAAGTCTTGTGCCTCGAGGGGCCCTGCTAGTCTGGCTGAGTGGTGTGAACCTACTTTAGCGTAATGGAGGACCTCCCTGGTTTGAAGACGCATTTTCCTGTTCCAGCCGCGTTGGAGTTCAGCCCTGCCCGGGGCTCGGCGGCTGCGGATGGGTCGGCGATGGCGGGAGATCCGGAGCCTCCCAGCGTTACGGCGGTTCCCTGGCCCGAGGGTGAAGGGTTGGAGCGGCTCGAGAACTTCCACTTTCATTCGGGAATTTTGCCCGATGATCGAACAGTTTCGGTGCATCTGCCGATAGAGTATGGGCGGGAGCCGGAGCGACGGTTTCCGGTGCTGTATCTGCAGGACGGGCAAAATCTGTTTGACGATCGGACGGCGTAGGTTCCGGGCCATACGTGGCGGGCAGGGGCGACGGCGGACCGTATGGCGGCAACGGGCAAAGCGGAGCCGCTGAGCCTGGGGGGGGTGGGCAACACGGGGCTACGGAGGATGGCCGAGTATACGCCGACGCGGGATGCACGGATGGGCGGAGGCGAGGGCGACCGGTATGGGAGGCTGCTGGTTGAGGAGCTGAAGCCGTGGGTGGATGCGCGCTATCGGACCGAACCTGAGGCGGCGCGAACGGGGCTGGGCGGTTCGTCTTTGGGCGGGCTGATCAGCTTGGCCCTGGGCTTTCGGTACCCGGAGGTGTTTACGCGTCTGGCGGTACTCTCGCCGAGTCTGTGGTGGGATCGACGAAGCATCTTCGCGTCGATTGCGGGGTCGGCCGGGCCAAAGCCTCTGCTGCGGATCTGGCTGGATATCGGGACGGCTGAGGGTCTGCGGCACGTGCGGGATACGCAGTTGCTGGGCCGGAGGCTGGTGAGGCTGGGCTGGAGCGCGGGCAAGGATTTGGCGGTGACAGTGGTGGAGGGTGGACTGCATACGGAAGATGCGTGGGCGGAGCGGCTGGACCGTGTGCTGGAGTTTTTGTATCCTCCGCTCGTCTGAGCCGACGCCCTGAGGGGGATCTGATGGCGCGTTTGTTGGGCTGCCCGTGGCCGAAGGTGATTGCGGATTGACTCAATTTCCCCCATAATTGTAGGGTTGGAGTTTGGTTTCTCTGAACTGCAGTCTGTCTGCATGTTGTCTTGTGTAAGAGGTTTTCTTTACATTATTTTCTGAGAGGTTTTGCCCGTGTTGATGATTCGTTTGGCGCGCGTAGGCGCACGCAAGCAGCCGCACTACCGCGTTGTTGTCATTGAGAAGGACCGTGCCCGCAATGGGCGTTCGGTTGAGGTTGTGGGTACGTACAATCCGCGCACGACGCCGGCCACCGTCATTTTGAAGCGCGAGCGGATCGATTATTGGACGGGCAATGGAGCGCAGCTTTCGGAGCGCGTGGGCAAGCTGCTGGCAAATGCGCCGTCGGCCGGGACGCAGCCAGAGGTCGCCACGGCGGCTTGAAGTAACCCATCCGGGAAGGATCCGGTTACCGCTTCTCGTGTCTAAAGATCAGATTCGACGCACCTTTCTGGTCATTAAGAATTTGGATGATCTGACGTAGACTCATCGCAGGCTGGACGCTTCTAAGGGTTCAGCTTCGACGCAAGACGCAGCAGGCGACGGCCGAAGGATTCTCGAACGACCCTCGGAGGGTTCCCTGCCCTTGATCTCGAGACCCTCACGGAAGATGGGGGCTTGGATCAAAGACCAGCGTACGAGTCGAATCAACTCCCAGAGGTAGGCACGATGGCGGATGGAGCAGAGCAAGATGGGCTGGCCCGATCGATGGTTGAGCTGATCACCACGATGGCGAGGGCCCTGGTGGAGTCGCCGGATGAGGTCACAGTGACTTCGGCCCCGGACCGAGATGGGACGTTGCTGCTGTTGAGTGTGGCTCCTGCCGATCTGGGCAAGGTCATTGGCAAACAGGGCCGCACCGCGCGGTCGATGCGGACGATTTTGGGTGCGGCGAGCATGAAGGCGCAGCACCGTTTTCTTCTGGATATCCAGCGGGTGGATGAGTCTCAGCCTCAGGTGTAAGGCTAGACGTATGCTGGGAGCATGGATACGCTGTTGCCGGAACCGATTCAGTGGGTGACGCTGGCCGTGCTGCTGCGTCCGCAGGGTCGCAAGGGCGAGATGCTCGCGGAGCTGTTGACGGACTTTCCGGAGCGGTTTGGCGAGGAAGCGCGCGTATTTCTCGCCAAGCCAGGATTTTCGGGTTCGGCACTTGAGGCGCGGGCGATTACGGTTTTGGGTCACTGGCTACCGGTGGGCCGCAATCAAGGGCGGGTGGTGCTGAGCCTTGCAGGGGTGGAGTCGATCTCGGCGGCCGAGGAGCTGGCCGGGCTCGAGGTGATTGTGCCGGAGTCGGAGCGTGTGGAGCTTGAAGAAGACGCGGAGTATGTGAGCGACCTGGTGGGCTGCGCCGTCTTTGATGGAGACGAGCGGGTGGGCGAGGTGACGGGGGTGGAGTTTGCGATGACGCCGGACGGGGCGCGGCGACTACCGGAAGCGGCTCCACTGCTGACGGTTGAAACCGCGGAGGGCGACGAGGTGCTGATCCCGTATGTGAAGACGTTTTTGGTGGCGCTGGACCCGGAGCGGAAGCACATTGAGATGACTTTGCCGGCGGGTCTGGTGGAGCTGAACCGGGTTCGGCGGGATGAACCGGAGTGATGCGGTTCGAACTAGTGACGATTTTTCCAGAGTTCTTCCACAGCATCCTGGGTCATGGCGTGCTTCGCCGGGCCGTGGAGACGGGGCTGGTGAAGGTGGGGACGCAGGATTTAAGAGGGTTTACGCACGATCGTCACCGCACGGTTGATGACCGTCCGTTTGGGGGCGGAGAAGGGATGGTGTTGAAGCCGGAGCCGATCTTCGCGTGTCTGGAGACGCTGGGGCTGGCTCCGCTTGGAGATCGGCAGGCGTCGCGAGAGAGCGTGGTGCTGCTTTCGGCGCAGGGCCGGCGGTTTACGCAGGCGGTGGCGGCAGAGCTGGCGGAGCTGGACCGGGTGGTGCTGGTGTGCGGGCGGTATGAGGGTGTGGATGAGCGGGTGAACGAGCTGCTGTGCGATCGCGAGCTGTCCATCGGCGACTACGTGCTTTCGGGCGGCGAGCTGGCAGCGGCGGTGATTGTGGACACGGTGGTGCGACTCCTGCCTGGGGTGCTGGGTAACCCGGATTCGGCGCGGCATGAGAGCTTTGGCGCGGACGATCTGGGCGAGGCGCACGCGCGGGGGGCCGTACCTCCGGCGACGCACGGCACGGGCGGCCTGCTTGATTATCCGCATTACACGCGACCGGCGAACTTTCGCGGGCATGCGATTCCGGAGGCGCTGATGAGCGGCGACCATGCAGAGATTCGTCGGTGGCGGCGGCGGCAGTCGCTCGAGAAGACCTGGCGGAATCGACCGGATCTGCTTGAGGGAGCGACGCTTACGGCGGAGGATCGGCGCTATTTGGGGACGCTACTGGCCGGCACGAAGTAGCTACGGCGGTCGATTTTTGTTGTACACTGAAGGCTCGATTTCTAAACAGGAAAGCAGTCATGTCCATTCATCCGATTATGCAGAAGCTGGCCGCGAAGTACGCGCGGACCGATCTCCCCGCGTTTGCTCCCGGCGACACCGTCCGGGTTCAGGTCAAGATCAAGGAAGGCGAAAAGGAGCGGCTCCAGGCGTTTGAGGGCATGGTGATCGCCTACCGCCGTGGCGCACAGGGCACCTTTACCGTGCGTAAGATGAGCTTTGGCCAGGGCGTCGAGCGCATCTTTCCGTTCAACTCAAAGGTCGTCGATAAAGTCGAGAAGATCCGTTCGTACCAGGTGCGCCGCTCGAAGCTGTTCTACCTGCGTGGCCTACGCGGTAAGGCGGCTCGTCTGCGCGAAGTAGAGCGCGTGGTGGCAAAGCCGGCGGCTGCTGCAAAGTAGATTGTTCTTGGTCTTCCACAGAGCCGCGGCCTTCGGGTCGTGGCTTTGTTTTGCGCTGGATGGTCTGCGGGGCCCCGGTTGTAGACTTTAGGGTATGGGCGCGTTGTTTCGTTTTCCGAATCCGAACAAGCTGGCGCCGGCTGCGCTGAAGCAGCAGTGTCTGCGGCTGGTGGTGTGCAGCGACGCTCCGGAACAGGCTTTGCGGCACCGGGGGGCGACGGTGATTGCCGGAGTGGATGAGGTGGGACGTGGGGCGCTGTTCGGGCCGGTGGTGGCGGCGGCGGTGGTGCTTCCAACACGGCTGGCGAGCCTGGGCAAGGCGGGGTTGACGGACTCCAAGCAGCTGACGCGCGAGCAGCGGGAGCAGCTGGACCGGAGGATCCGGAAGATGGCTGTGGCGGTAAGCGTATCGGCGGTGGACGCGGAGACGATCGACCGGGTCAACATCTACCAGGCGACGCGGCTGGCGATGCTGGGGGCCATCCAGGGGCTGAGCGTCGAGCCGGATCATCTGCTGATCGATGCGATGCGGGTGGATCATCCGTGCCCGCAACAGAAGCTTTTTTATGGAGACTCTCTAAGTTTTTCGATTGCGGCGGCCTCGGTAGTGGCGAAGGTGTACCGGGATGCGCTGATGCGCGAGTTGGATGCGCTGCATCCGCAGTACGGGTTTGCGTCGCACAAGGGGTACGCGACACCTGAGCATCGGCGGGCGCTGCGGGAGCATGGGCCGACGCCGCTGCATCGGCGAAGCTTTGCCCCGGTGCGGGCGGCCGATCCGGATGCGGCGCTCGAGGCCGAGTTGGTGACGGGTGACCTCTTGTTTGACGTTGACGATTTAAGCGAAGTGACGGACGGGAGCGCGACTTGGGCTTGAGATTGCTGCTGGTGGTGGCGCACCCGGATGACGAGTGCTTTGGCTTTGGCGGAGCACTGGCGCTGGCGGCGGAGCGTGGGGTGGAGACGCACGTGATCTGCCTGACGGACGGGCAGGCGGCGAAGCATCGGGGCGACGCGGTTTCAGGCGCCGACCTGGGGCGGATGCGGCGGCAGGAGTTTGCAGATTCATGCGCGGTGCTGGGCGTGAGCCACCATGAGCTTTGGGATTTCGGGGATGCACGGCTAGAGTTTGCGGATTTTTCGTTGGCGGCGGCTCGGCTGGTGGCGAAGATGCGCGCGTACAAGCCGCAGGTCGTGCTGACGTTTGGGCCGGATGGCGGGTTGAACACGCATCCGGACCACACGATGACGTCGATGTTCACGACGGCGGCGTTCCATTGGGCGGCTTCGGCGAAGCGCTTTCCGGAGCTTGGGCCGGTGCATGCGGGCGAGCGTCTTTATCTGTTGACGACGAGTTATTTTGCGGAGGGACGGCCGGCTCCGCTTCCCGCGCCCTGGACTGTGGCGCTCGACATCCGGAGTGTGCAGGCGCGCAAGCATGAGGCGTTTACGCGGCATAGTTCGCAGCGGCCATTGCTTGAAAGCAGCAAGGCCATGTTCGACGAGTTTGGGCATACGGAGCACTACCTTCTGGCAGCGGCGAGGGAGCCGCAGGCGGCGGTGGTGGGGACGGATCTGTTTGCGGGGCTGAGCGGGTAGGACGCTATCTGGCTGGAGCGGGGTTCCAGCTGTCCTTGCCGGCAAGGATTTCGCGCGGGGTGTAGCGGGCGGCTTCGCGTGGGGTGAGCGTGAGGCTGGTCGTGGGAGCGCCGGGGCCGGAGGGCTGATAGAGGCGGAGGTAGGAGGTTTCGAGCCGGTGCGTGACGCCGGGCTCCCACTCGCGCCAGGCCGTCGAGGCGATCTGCGGGCCAAGCTGCGGGTTGAGGAAGACGACCTCGGCGAGGTCGCGCATGGGGCGGCCAAGCTGGACGTTGGCGACGCCGGGGTCGGCAGTAAGGCGGCAGTTGCGGAAGACGAAGAGGCTTTGCTGCTGGTTGTCGTGCTTGCCTTGCGCGGTGATGAAGCCGTCCGGAGAGTGCGGCGTGGAGTGGATGTCGCAACCGTCGAAAAAAGCCGTGCCATCACCGCTAATGAAACCGACATTTCCGCCGATAAAGCATTGAGAGAGGTAAGTGCGGGTCTGCTCGCAGGCCGCGCCGCTCGACTGCGGACAGTTTTTTGCGGAGATACGGAGGGTGCCTTGATTGCCGAGGAGACGGACGTTGCGGAGGAGATTGCGATCGCCTTTGAGGGCGAGCGCGGGCGCATAGGAGCCTTGTTCTTCCTGACGATGGGTCGCGTTGAAGTCGTTTTGGAAGGTAAGGTTTTCGGCGGTGAAGTCATCGCCCTGAACCCGGACGGTGGCGCTGCTGCCCTTGTCGGGGCTCTTGGTTCCGTGGCTGAGGTCGAAGACGATGACGGTTTTGCGGGGGTCGGGGTTGGCGCTCTTCAGGGTGACGTGGGAGGGGCGAATCATGATTCGCTCGCGGTAGATTCCGGGGGCGAGGAGGACGAGGCCTCCGGTGTTGGGAACTTTATTGAGTGCGGCCTGGATGGAGG
>CAXTQE010000150.1:0-8558 GCA_964246225.1 uncultured Acidobacteriaceae bacterium
CCATGGTAGGACTCCTAAGCTAATCCGTGCGACTCATTCCGGTAACATGCTAGCCGATGCAGCCAACGTCTGGCGACACGCGCCTGCGTAGGTTTTGCCTGGTCAGCAAAACAGCTGGATAAGGTTTGGGCGGGTGCAACGATGCGGTTGTCCCGTAGCTATCTGCTCTCGTCCTTGTTTCTAAATGTAGTTGGTTCCGGCTTCCCAAATCATTTTGCTGGCAGCTGCGGGGGGCACTGGACTTCTTGCATTCGATCCCTCCCGCGGCTGCGTATGGTAATACGAGGACGCGAATGGCCATCGAGCCCGGAGAGTTCTGCAGACTGCTGCAGCTGCACCAGCGCATGGTCTTCTCGATTGCCCTGCGCATCACCGGCGTGCGCGAGACGGCCGAGGAGGTCGCGCAGGATGTATTTCTTGAACTTCACCGCTCGGGTCAGCATCTCGCAAGCGACGACCACGCACGTTTCTGGCTTCGTCGGGTCAGCGTGCACCGCGCCACGGACGCGCTTCGCCGGCGGCAGCATCGGCCAGAAGGCACATCCGAGGAGTGGATCGAGGAGCGCCACGGCTTGGGCAGGGCGGACGGGCACCTCGGGGTAAACGGACTGCGCATCGAGGCACGGCTCGACGACCTGCTGCGAACGCTGCCTGAGGCGCAGCGCGTGGCGGTCGTACTACGCTTCACCGAAGGCATGTGGCCGGAGGAGATTGCCGAGCTGCTCGGACAGCCGCTCGCGACAATCAAGAGCAATCTGCAACGAGGTCTTAGGCTTTTGCGCCAAAAGGCCGCCGTCACTATGAAGGAGTACGTGCGTGAACGAGCCTAACGACTTTCCCGAACACGAAGCGTTTGAGCACGAACTGCAAGCGGCGCTCAAACGCGTCTCGCCGCCTGAGGACTTCGCGGAGCGTGTGCTCGCGCGTGCTTACCCCAATTCCGCTTCGCCTGTGCGCAGTTTCGGGAGGCCGACCATCGTCGCGCGATTAAGGCCGCGACTTGCCATCGCCGCTTCCCTGCTCGTTGCCGTAGTGGGCTTGCTTGGAGAGCAGCATCACGGGCGCGAGATGCGTCGACGAGAGGCGCGAGCCAAGTTCGAGATGTCTATGACCATTACCCGGCAGACCTTGGCAAAGATCGACACGGACACCCGATTACAGCTGGGAGCAGCCGGCATTCAGGTTGCCCCCTAAAGCGCAGAGATCCCATCACCAGGCACACAGGAGGAACAACAATGTCTCTCAAAAATGGTTTCCATTCAATCGTCTTTCCCTCATCCAGGCTCCTGCTGACAGCTGTTCTGCTTGCGCCTTTTGGGCTGCGCGGGCAGGCCATCTCCAGCACAGGCGCAGTGGAGGCACAGCCGCCGGACGCGGGAGGACAAACGCTGAAGGACGGTCTGTTCGACGACACGGGCAAGTTCGCCAAGGGCGCCGTCAAGGTGAGCGAGATCGACATCGATCCGGCAACAATGGATGCGATTGGAGGCAATCCCGGCTACGCCAAACGCTACCGCTTTTCGCTCGTCCACGAGTACAAGTACGATAAGCCCGGCATGTACAGACAGGAGGACCTGGAGGAATACCACCGGAAGCTGTCCGAAGACGGGTGGCGATGCTCGATCCGTACGCGGGACAAAGATCGCTCGACCGACATCTGCAACCGACTCAGCCCAAACCGCGAGACACGAGAAAGCGCCATTATGGTAGCCGAGCCGCTGAAGCTGACATTTATCCACAGCGGCGAGCTTGTCTCAGCGCTGGACAAAGCTGCCTCTGCCGAACAGCCGCCACCGAAGCACCGTTAGGCGCGTGCTGGCGGCACGTAGATTCCGCTCGTTCGGTGGTAGGCTCTGTTGCACATGCAGAGCTATCTTGAGCAGTTTCTGGCGAAGCTGGAGTCCTTTGAGGGGTCCATCCCATGGATGTACCGGGACACAGTCGGTAAGGTGACGGTCGGAGTGGGAGTGATGCTGCCGGACGCGGCGGCAGCCATGGCGCTTCCTTTCGAGAGGAGTGGTCAGCCGGTGAGTCAAGCCGAGATCGCCGCCGAGTTCGCCCGGGTGGATGCGTTGCCGATGGGACGGGCGGCGCACTTCTATTGCAAAGCCAACGGACCGGAGCTTAGCGGAAACGAGATAGACGACTTGCTGCGGAGCGTGATCCTCCGCTTTGAGGAGGAGTTGCGGGCGAAGATCGCCGGCTACGATAATTTCCCGGACCAGGCCAGGATGGCTCTGCTTGACATGGCGTATAACCTGGGGCTGGACGGCTTGCTGAAAGGCTTTCCGAGGCTCATCCAGGCGGCAGAGGAAGGCGACTGGAAGCAGGCGGCGGCTCAATGTTTTCGCCACGGCCCGGGGGCTGCTCGCAATCAATGGACGGAAGCGATGTTTCTCGGCAATGTGCTTCCGAAACTCGAAGGCAAAGCTGAGGCAAGGCTGGTGCGCTTTGCGTATGGAGTGCTTGGGCTGACAGCTTCGCTGATTAGCCGTATACGCCGGCGACGTTGAGTGCCTGTGGGCTTTGCTACTCGTCGAGCACGCTAAAGATCTCGGCAAGCGAAAGTTCAATCGGCAGACCGAGAATCTGAAGAACGCCGTCCACCTGCTCCGTGGAAGTGGAGCCGGAACAACGAGTAGCGGTACGGCTGGCCGGGTCCAGAATCCACACCTCGCGCACACCCATCTCGAGAAAATCCCGAACGCGTTCGCGGGTTTTTTTGACCGTGTCGTCGGGGGAGAGCACTTCGATACAAAGGATCGGGGGCGTGCGCACGATCTGCTCGCGGGGAGCGTCTCGGCGCATAACGCAGACGTCCGGGACGCGGAAGCGGTTGGCCTTCACCTGAACGCGAAGTTCGCTATTGGCGTGAAGGTACCGCTTGTTTTCGCTCGTTCGCAGCAGTTCCAGGAGCTGCGACTGCAAGTCGCTGTGGTCTCGCTCCCCCAAATTTCTCTCCTGCAGCTCGCCATCTATATAGTCACAGTCCGGCCGAAAGCTGTGCTCGAGATATTCGCTGAGCGGGATGAGTGTACTGGCAGCCAAACGTAACCCTCTTTCCTCGATTATGCGCCCTTTGAGTTATAGGTCCAATCACTTTTGCGTGAGACGATGATCGGGTATGGAACTCGAGCATCTTGCAATCGCGATTATGGCTGCCGGAAAAGGGACGCGGTTGAAGTCCAAGCGGCCCAAGGTTCTTCATGAGATCGGCGGCCGGGCGTTGCTGCTGCACGTGATCGCCGCCGCGGCGAAGGTGGTTGAGCCCGAGCAGATTTACTGCATCGTGGGCCACGAGGCCGAACGGGTCACGGCCGCGGTAGCCCACACCGGCGTCCACTTCATCCCGCAACCGGAGCAGCGCGGCACAGGTCATGCGTTGCAGATGGTGAAGGCCTGGTTTGCGCGTCAAGGCGGGCGCACGCCGGAGCACCTGCTCGTGCTGAGCGGCGATGTTCCGCTGATCCGTCCCGAGACGATTCAGCTGGTCTGCGACACACATCTCCGTGAACACGCCGCAATGACCATCCTGACCGCGGTTCCAAGCGATCCGACCGGCTATGGGCGCGTCCTGCGTAAAACTCCGGAAGGGCTGGAGGTCACGGCCATCGTCGAGCAAAAAGCTCTTCGGCCGGACCAGTTGAGCGCGCCGGAGATCAACTCCGGAATCTATTGCTTTCGGACCGAGGCCCTCTTCGCCCGGCTCGATGCCTTGTCGACCGAGAACGCGCACGGAGAGTACTATCTGACCGACGTTGCAGCCATGTTGGTGCAGGATGGAGAGCGCGTCGTCGCGGTGAAAGCAGAACACGTCGACGAGGTGCTGGGAGCGAACACCATCGCCGAAATGATGCATCTCGACCAGGCGATGCGGGCGGCGGCAGCACGTAGGCTGATGACACAGGGCGTGACCATCTTCCGGCCCGACACGTGCGTCATTGATGCTGAGGTGACCGTAGGCGCGGACACGATTCTCGAGCCGTACGTTCAGCTGCTCGGCGCCACGAAAATCGGCGGAGATTGTCGCGTTCGTTCGCACGCCGTCATTCAGAACTCGATCCTTGGCAATGGCGTCCTGGTGCGCAACGGCTGCGTGCTCGACGGCGCGGAAATTGGAGACGGTGCCGTTCTTGGGCCGTACGCGCACCTGCGTCCGGAAAGCCGCATCGGCGAGGGCGCCCACGTCGGCAACTTCGTCGAGACGAAGAAGATGAGGTTGGGCAAGGGCTCCAAGGCAAATCACCTGAACTACCTGGGCGACGCAGAGATCGGTGCCGGGGTGAACATCGGTGCCGGGGCGATCACATGTAACTACGACGGCGCGCTGAAGCACGTAACCACGATCGGGGACGGAGCCTTTGTCGGTTCGGACGCCACTCTGATCGCTCCGGTCAGCGTTGGGGCCGGAGCTTACGTGGCCGCTGGTTCGAGCATCACGGAGGATGTCGCGCCGGGGGCGTTGGCGTTTGGGCGAGCCAGGCAGGTAGTGAAGGAAGGTTGGGCCGCACGGTTAAAAAAACTTTGAAAATTTTCACAATGGTTGCTAAAGGTGCGCCGGATTGTGCCGATAAGCAGTAACAGACGGCGCTGCTGCGCACGGGGAATCAAGGATGGCAGACGAACAGATCTTAGTGGTGGATGATGAACCGGCAGTACGTGAGATCGTCATGGCCGTGCTCGGCCGGCATGGGTACCTGCCCTTTGCCGCCGCAGGGGCAGGCGAAGCGCTGGAGCTTTTGAGCCAGAATCCCGGATATTCGCTTGTTCTCTCTGATGTAATGATGCCGGAGATGGACGGGCTGACGCTGCTCGATCTCCTGGGGCAACATCACCCTGGACTGCCCGTCGTTCTTTGTACCGCGGTGCACGACGTTCAGGCTGCCACCAGTGCCTTCCGGCGGGGTGCGGTCGACTACCTGCTCAAGCCGTTCGACCGGACACAGTTGCTCGGCGTAGTCGATCGTGCCCTGGAACAAGGGCGGTTGGAACGGCAGAAGGCCCTGTACTGGCAGAATCTGGAGGAGGTTGCCGCCGCGCGTACGGAGCGTCTCCGGGTGACCATGCAGGATCTGGAACGCAGCTACGACACGACGCTCGAAGCGATGGGAGACGCCCTCGACCTGAGGGATGCGGAGACAGAAGGGCATTCCAAGCGAGTCACCGCATACACGATCGCTCTTGCCCAGGAGATGGGCTTGGGAACCGATGAGTTGCGCATCATCGCCCGTGGAGCCTTCCTGCATGATTTGGGCAAAATTGCAATTCCTGACAGCATTCTGCTCAAACCGGGCAAGCTCGACGCCAAGGAAACTGAGATTATGCGGCTGCACTGCGAACGCGGGTATGAGATGGTGCGCAAAATCCCATTTCTTCGTGAGGCAAGCGAAATCGTCTTCTCGCATCAGGAGAGTTTCAACGGAGGTGGCTATCCGCGCGGCCTGCAAGGAGAAGACATCCCCTTGGGAGCGCGTATTTTCGCTATCGCCGATACGCTGGATGCCATCACCTCAGACCGGCCCTACCGGGCTGGACGAAGCTTTGCGGAGGCTAGAGCCGAGATCGAGAGCTGCTCTGGGCGGCAGTTCGATCCGGCGATCGTCGAAATTTTTCTGCGTATGCCGCCGGACACCTGGGGTGAACTGCGGGCCAAAGTGAATTGCATGCCCGTCACCGGGGTATCCACGACCCTGTGCCGACCCACGCTGGTGGCTTAGCCAGTTGCCCTCATATCCTTCTATTGAGCCTCATGTCTGCGGTTTGTTCCAAATACGGTATCCCTGTATCAGCCCTATAGAAACTAAGGAATGTCGTCTCATTCGCTTGGCCAAGCGTGTTGTTCATAATAAAAGACTTAGCTAAACACGTTTCAGAACGAGTGCTCTTGGTTCGATGCTTGCTGAAAAAACGGAGAAATCATGACAAACAATATGAGACAAGGTAGATTTTTGCTCAAGCCAATGGTAAGCTCTTGCTATTGAAGGTGAGTTGTCCTTCACAAAGTTCTCGGTTGAAGACCGCCGAATCAAGTTGCGTCACTGGCCTCCCGGCATGAACTTACCGTTCATGCCGCCTTTTTTTGTCTGTAGGCCTGATATCTCCGGAGCTGAGATATCCTCCGCACTCCCCTCGCGTCGCCTAAGCCATTCTCTCCGAGCCGCGCTCTGGGTAGATCGAAATCCCGGCCTTATCCTGCTGGCGCTGCTCACCTTCTATTGCGTTCTCGTCGTGCTTCAAGCAACCCTGAAACTGCTCTGGGCAGATGAGCTAATTACGCTTTCCATTGCGCTACAGCCCGGAATGACCTCCGTTTGGCGCGCCCTGGTCGCCGGTGCGGACCCAAACCCGCCACTCATCCACCTAATGGTGAAGGCGTCTACATACTTTTTTGGCGTGGGCCCGCTAGCAGTACGGCTTCCGGCGATGTCCTGCATTTTCTGCACCCTTGCTTTTCTCTGGATGATCCTCCGCCGCTGGGTCCGTCCCACGTTCGCGGTCGCGGGTGTGATGGTCTTCATGGCCACGCGAGGGTTTGACTATGCCTATGACGCTCGTTCCTACGCTCCCCTGATGGCCTTCACAGTGGGTGCGCTTGCTCTCTGGATCTGGCTACCGAACACCTACGGCTGGAGGCGAGCACTTCTTTGTACGGGGCTTACCGCAGCGCTGGCAGGCGCGATCTCTTCCAATTACTACGGCGTGCTCGCGCTTCTTCCGGTGGCTGCGGGCGAATTGGCCCGTGTACGTCTCTCAAAGAGGATGGATACTGGCGTCTGGCTTGCCATGCTGCTCGGGCTGGCTCCGCTTTTCTGCTATCTGCCGCTCATCCGCCATAATCTTGCGGAATTTGGACCACATGCATGGAACCGACCAGCACCTGGCATGGTTGTATCAAGCTACTTGGAACTGGTCGAGGCTATCTTCTGGCCGACGATTCTCCTTGCTGGGTACGCACTACGCAAGCGGCTGGTGCGCTTTCGCTTCCCCCGTCCGGAGTTTGTGGCGATGGGTGTGTTGCTGTTGTTCCCTTTCCTGGGTTTTGGTCTGGCCAGGGCCGGGTCGGCGATGATTTCGCCCCGCTGCGTGGCTCCGGTGTGTTGCGGTTTTGGTCTGGCCGCCGGCTTGCTCTGTCAGCGTGTGTTTGGCCGAGCCCCGCGGGCCGGTCTCGCCGTCGTCCTCTTTCTACTCACGTGGGTGACGGTTCGCGAAGCCATGTGCGCGCGCCTTTTGCTGGACCAGCGACATGCTTTTCTGGCGCTGCGTGACGAGGTACAGCGGGACGTGCATGGGCGAATCTTGGTCGCCGATTCAGCATTTGCGCTCCCCCTGTTCTTCTATTCGAGCAAAGAGGTCCAGGCGCGCATGGTGTTTCCCATCGACTTCGTGGCCATCCACCGTTATGAAGCGGATGACTCCGGCGAAGAGAACCTTTGGGCAGGCCGGAGCGGGGTCTTCCCATTCCCGATCGTGCCTCTCTCCTCGCTCTATCCGCTGCAGGCGGGAGACCTGGCCCTGGCTCGGCCGGATGGCTGGCTGGCTCATGAAGTCGAGGCTGCCGGCGTCCAATTGGCCCCTGTGCCTTCGCGCGTGGAAGGCAAGTGGGGTCGTCTGGGCGGTGTATTTACGCCCATGGGCCACGCGGAAACACGTGAATTGCGAGTCGTTGCTTCCCGCGGCGACGGTATGATGGAGGCACCATGAAGAAGCTGGTTGGATGTGTCGTGCTTGGATTGGTGGCTTTGGCCGCTTCAGCGCAGTACTCGAACCCCGCGGAGGACGTGCCGGCCTACAACGCGGAAAAGCCCACTCGCCCGCTCCCCCCAGTGTTGAGGGGAGACCAGTTGACCGGCCCGTACTTCGCCCATAGCTATCAAGTCACGGCGTACAAGATGGCCGCCAGGATTCCCGCGGTGCTGCATCAGCAGCCGTGTTACTGCCGTTGCGACCGGGAGATGGGTCATAACAGCCTGCACTCCTGCTTTGAGGGAACACACGGTGCGGAGTGCTCCACCTGCATGAAGGAGGCGGTCTACAGCTACCAGCAGACAAAGAAGGGCAGGACGCCCGCGCAGATCCGGGCCAGCATCGAGCGTGGCGAATACATGAGCGTCGATCTCGAACACGCAACCATGTAAGGGAATCGGATACTTTAGACGCTCACCATCCAATAAGCAGCTCGGGCGAGGAAGTCCTATGTCTCTTCTGAAACGCATGCGCCTTACTGAGAGCCGTCTGCATCTGCCTGTGGTCGCGACCCGCGTTTCACTCCTGCTGGCCTCATTCGCCGGACCGGCTGAGGCGCAAAAACGCCCGCTTACAAGCAAAGACTTCAATTCATGGAAGGACATCAACGGGCAAACACTCTCCCGCGATGGGCACTACCTTGCCTACGGCATCTTTCCCGAGGAGGGCGACGGTGAGGTCGTCGTCCGAGACCTAAAGACCGGACGAGAGTGGCGAGGCGAGGCGGGACAGCTGCCTCCGCCACCTGTCGACGACCCGACCATCGATCTACCCCCGCCGCCGCGGAACATCCGGCTCGCATTCACGAGCGACTC
>CAXTQE010000151.1:0-8557 GCA_964246225.1 uncultured Acidobacteriaceae bacterium
ATACCCTTCCTTGCCGAAAAGTCTTGATCTCGGTAACCTATCTTCAGGGCCAATCCTCCACGAGAATGACGTTTCACGAAGCTCATTCACCTATTGTGAGTCTTCCCTTCTCATACGCCCGTCTCCTTGTTTGCTCCTCATCTCATCCACGGGTCCCCGTCTTGATTTCGAAAAAGCGCTTTTATGTTCTGCTGGTGAGCCGAGAAGAAGATGGAGCGCTCAAAAAGGTTCCGATTCCGGTTCATTACGTCTACGTCCTGGCCGCGGCGGCCGTGGTTGGTCTCTTCACCGTCACTGGTCTGGCCGGTTCTTACTCTCGCATGCTGATCAAAACGGCGCGATTCAACCAGCTTCGGCAGGATCATCAGGCACTCCAGCAGGATTACGCCCACCTCGCCGAACAGGCCCATCAGAAGGACGTTCAGGCCGCCTCCCTCGGTTCCCTGGCCACTGAGGTTTCTGCCCTCTACGGCCTCACCGCCGGTAAACTGACCTTCCACACCGGAGGCAAACGCGTCCGCGAGGCCGCCGCCGAAGCTGCTGCCACCGCCCCCCTGAAAGACGCTTCGCTCTATACGACCGCCTCCTACTACCGCTCGGTAGATGCATTCTATGCTTTACGCAACTCGGCCATCAGCGGAGACGCGGGCCGCCTTCTTGACGCGCCCACCGGCTTCACGCCCTCGCTCGGGCGCATGGCCAATCCTCTGCTTTCAGGGCAGGACCTCGTTGGAGCAGGCGAAGATGCCGCCGCAACCCCCAGCCTCTGGCCGGTCGTCGGTCCCATTACCTCCAGCTTCGGTGAGCGGGAAGATCCGATCCTCGGCGGAGGTGAAGCCGAGTTCCATCCTGGCATCGACATCTCCGGCCCGCTCGGAACTCCCATTCATGCCACCGCCGACGGCATCGTCTCCGTTGCGGAGATCGTCAACGGCTATGGGCGCATGGTGCGCATCGACCACGGCCACGGTCTCCAGACCGGCTACGGTCACATGAGCGGATTCGCCGTGACAGCAGGCCAGTCCGTCTCCCGCGGCCAGGTCATCGGGTACATCGGCCACTCCGGCCGCACCACCGGAAACCACGTCCATTACGAGGTCCGCATCCACAACATCCCCGTCAACCCCCACAAATATCTGCGTAGCACCCTCGCCGATCTAGGCGCGCGCCCAGCCGCTGGCTTTTAGCGTCAACCCGGCAGGTACATCTACTTATCAATGGCTGTGCCGTCGGGTAGCAACACGATTACCGCGTCCCCGGACCGCCGGCTCAGCAACATCCAGGTTTCCGAAGCTGTCAAGTCCCTCTAACCCGTAAAACGCTGAAGCGCAAAGACTTACGCTTGGCATAAGAGGGAACATTTCTCTCTATACTTAAATCAGGTCTGTTTCAATCAGGCCGGGCGCTTGCTCGGCTACGCAATCTGCTGCCGGTTGCTTCTTCTGCGGTAGAGACCTTGCATTCGAGGTCCAAACCTTAGTCATGTGCTTTGAATACTTTGCATCAGTTTGGTGGGGGGATGGGGAGCCTCGAAAACAAGCCTTGGGACGGCAGAAGCCTGCCTCCCCAAGGCTGGATCGCACCGCTCACCCCGGTTGATCACTAGCGACTCTAGGGCCGATACGGATAGTACCCAGGGTAGTACCCAGGAGCCGCATAGGCCGGTGGATAGGGCCGCAGGACAGGACGCCCATCCGCTCCCGTCGGAACCCCGTACGCCAGCCGCTGCATCTCCTGTTGGGAGACCGTGGCAACCGTGGTTGGCTGAGCCGTGTGAAAGGTCACGATCGCCTCGGACGGAATGATGACCTGGCCGCGGCCGGAGGTAGCCGAGGAGCCCAATCCGGCAGCCGCACCGACCCCTCCGCCGATCGCCGCGCCAACTCCGCCGCCCGCCAGCGCGCCGATAAGCGCTCCCGCTGCGCCGAAGCCGGCCGTCTTATTGACCGTCTCGATGGTCTTATCGCCGCCGTTATGCGCCCACACGTTCGTGACCAGAGGATAACTTTGGCCACCCAGGATCACTGACGTAAGCTGAATCGACATCTCACCCCGGCCAGTGAGCGCACCAGAGCCCTTCGCGTCGATGACCGTGCCCTGAACGGCAGCGCCACGCGGAATGGCGATCAACCCGTTTGCGGCCACGTCGTTCACGACGACCCCATCAAAGGTGGTTCCGGGTTGAGTCTTGTCGCTCCGCAGCGTCCGGTTGACCCGGACCCGGAGCAGGCTCCCGTCGGGAATAACCACCTGCTGCCCGGCCACCTGGCCGCCCTGCTGCGGATTCTGTCCATACGCCGGAGCATACGGCTGCTGCTGGTAGCCGGGATAGTACATCGGCCGGCGCTGATCCGGGTACCCCGCCGGGGGAGCTGCCTGCGAACCGCCCGCTTGCGACGGATCCGCAGAGTTCTGGGGAGCCGGGTACTGGCTATTCGGATACTGGCCATTCGGGTACTGAGTCGGGTACTGACCATTCGGGACCTGACCTGGGTACGGAGCGCCCGCGGTTTGGTTCGGATACTGCGCATTCGGGTACTGACCGTTCGGGTACTGACCGTTCGGGTACTGACCGTTCGGGTACTGACCTGGGTACGGAGCGCCCGCAGTCTGGTTTGGAGACTGAGCAGGAGAGCCATTGGGATACTGAGCTGGCGCAGTCTGCCCGTTGGGCTGCATTCCCGGGCCAGGTGAGGGCTGCCCGTTTGCTCCATTCTGCTGCTGCTCAATCTCAAGATCGAGCTGCTGATCTGCCTCAGGATTGTTGCGCTGCGGAACAGGAGCGCTGCCTGAAGCCGACGGGGCGGCCGACGGAGGAACACCTGGCGCGGAAATGACCTGTCCGTCGCTCGCCGGTGCTGGTCCGTAGGTTCCATCCGAGAGCAAAACAAGCGGGCTGGCCCCGGGCGAGGCCGTCGAAGCGGAGGACGCCGTACCCAGCCGCAGTTCATCGACCACCCGGAGCACCCCATTCGTATTGGCGGCCAGCTGCTCCGCCCTGGTGCGAGCCTGTTCGGTGGTGACCGCGCCGCTCAGGGTCACGGTACCATTGACTGTGCGCGTGGTGATCTGTTGACTGGCAAGTTCAGGCGCACTCGCCAACGCCTTGAGAACACTCGACTCAACCTGAGCATCCGGAATGGATGTCTGTGCGATCCCGGACGCTCCGGCCAGCATGCCGGCAATCAGGACCGTACGTCCTGCGACTTGCAATGCCGCAGCTCCGCTCAAAGACTGATCGCAGCTCTTACTTCTCGAACCTGAAATCCGTAGTGCCATAGGAAAGCCTTCCTTTATCGTGCAGCTTGCCTGCCGATCGCTCCGACAGCTGGCACATAGATGAAGACGCAACTTTCAGAGGAAAGTTACGGTGAAGTGGACCGGAAACGTTGCGCAAGAACCCGCGGCATTGACCCGTCTTCCACGCGGAGTTATATTGGGAATGCGGGGTGGAGCAGCCCGGTAGCTCGTTGGGCTCATAACCCAAAGGTCGTAGGTTCAAATCCTACCCCCGCAACCAAACCCAATCACAACTTAGTAACTCGAGCTTCTTCAGATCCGTCGGAGCAAACGCTCATGACGCCGCTCATTGTGGCTTCGCAGCATGCTCCGCAGGCTTGTCAGGTGCGATCCGCACCACCTGCGCCTCGCAGGCGCGGACCTTGCCACATGCTATCGGCTTCAAGCTCTCCTTGCTCAGACAAGCCTCAATAGCAGTCAATCGATTGTTACCGCAACTGACGACCAAGCTGTTGGGAGGAAAGCTGGGATTTGCTTCTGCGAAGAGTTGAAGGATTGCTTCCGGTTTCAGGAGCACCTCGTGGTCGAGGTCGGCGAACAGCTTGGGGATGACGATCGAGTGAAAGGCCTCGTGTTCGAGCGTGAAGAAACGTTCCGCGGAAAGCGTCGTGCAGGTGCCATGCTTCGCCCATTCGTGCGCCAGCAAGGAGGCGTCCGGCGTGATGTCGAGGTTGTTCTCCGGGTGTGCCGGCCCCGGCCGCTCCGCGCAGAACGCAGGCCAGGTTCCGTCGTTGTTCTCCGGCCAAAGTCCGTGGACGATGAAGCCGGGCCGTGAAGCGCATTGCGGGTTGGTGTCGTGAAGCGAGCAAAACTCCGGAGACCATGACAGGTTGAGCAGGTAATAGTCAAAGTGTCCAGGCTCGACCTTGCCCAGCTCCTGTGCTCTCCCATCCGAGGCCACGGCGAGGAGCAGCAGCATCGCTGGTACCGTACGGAGCGCCCATCGGACAAGCCTGGCTGGCACACGCCGCTTTAGTCGCTGGAAGATGCCGTTCTGGATGAGAGATCGCGTTTGATCCACCAAAGCCTCCGGTCGCCACTGTTTTACTCGTCCGTAATTGTAGGCCAGGGAGCTTGACGGTATGCAAATCGTGGCAGAGGTGTAGCTGGCATGTTTTTTCAACTAGCTCCGCGAGCAGAGTGCCACAACTTCGGGAACGACAACAAAGGCTAAGGTCTCTACTCCTCCCGCAGAACCTCGAGCGGCTTCTGCCCGAGAATGCGGTGGCTGGCCAGCCATCCGGTAGCGACCGTGAGCAGGGCGGTGGCGAGGAGGCCGAGGAGGCTGAAGCCCCACTCGATGTGATGGGGCAACGTGAGGGAGCGCAGGAGGTACTTGACGATGACGTTGGCGAAGAAGACGCCGACGGCTCCGGCGACGAGGCCGAGAACGGCGAATTCGACTGAAAAGATTCCGGCGATGCGGGCGCGGGTGGCGCCGAGGGTTTTGAGGACGACGACCTCCCGGATGCGGCGGTATCGCGTGCCGGCGATCGAGGAAGCCAGGATGACGATGCCAGCAAAGATGGAAAACGCGGCGAGGAACTGGACGACATAGATGATCTGAATGACGACGGAGCGGATGGTTTCGAGCGCCTCAGCGACATTGATCACGGTGACCGTGGGGAAGCTGGCGTAGAGCGCGCGCTGGAGCAGACCGACCTTCGAGGGATTGGCGTGAACGCCGCCGTACCAGATGACGGGGAGCCCGGCGAGCGCGCGCTGGGGCAGGATGAACTCGGCACGGCTGTAGGCGTGCTGGCCGTCGGATTTGGTGAAGGAGGCGACGGTCGCGTCGAACTGCTGGTCCTGGGCGGCGAAGCGGATGACGGAGCCGAGATGCAGGTTGAGGCGCTGCGCGGGCCGCTCGGCAACGGCGACGAGGGGGTGGTCTGCCGCGGCGGATTGGGCCGGAGTCCACCACTTCCCTGCCGTGAGCGTGGTGCCGGGGGGTGGCGCCTCCGCGTAAGTCAGGTTGATGGATTGGAGCATGCGGTGTGGGAAGTTGCGGGTCTTGATCTGGCCGGTGGGGACGCCGTCAATGGCCAGAACGCGGGAGGTGACGACGGGCAGGAGCTCGGGTGGGGCGGTAACGGCGGGCGAGTGCTCAAGCAAGGTGCGGACACCGGCGATCTCGCTGTCAGCCACGTCGACCAAAAAGATGTTGGGCAGGTTGGGAGTGGAGGAGAGCTGGAGCTGCTGCACGACGGCATGCTGCATGAGAAAGACGAGCATGATCTGCATGACGCCGAGGCCGAGCGCGGCAAGGAGCGCGGAAGAGGGATTTCCGGGGCGGTAGAGGTTGGCCAGACCGTGGCGAAGGGTGGAGGGCAGATGAAGACGGGTGCGGCTAAGGAAGTATTTGAGCGCGGTGAGGACGAGGAAGGAGGCGACGAGCAGGACGAGGAGAACGCCGACGAGGCCGAGCGAGAACCATTTGCCGACCTGCGCAGAATCGGAGACGCGGGCGGCGATGAGGGAGAGGCCGGCGAGGATGAGGACGAAGGCGAGGATCTGTGCGAGGTTCTTGCGAAGGCGGTAAAGGAGGATTTGGCTAAGGGTCAGGGATGGATCGAATGCGAGGGAGTGGCCGCGTAGGCGGGCGAGGAGGATGCGGCCGAGGGGCTGGTCGAGGTCGTCGACGGCGCGGCGCAGGATGAGGATGGGGCGGACGCCGCGAATGTCGAGCAGCGGGGGCAGGGTAAAGAGAAGGGTAGTGAGGATGCCGGCGCCGAAGCCGGCGGCGATAGCCCGGGGGTCCAGATGGAGCTCGGGGCGAACGTTGATGAGGGAGGCGAGCAGGTAGGGGAAGGCGAGCTGGACGCCCAGGCCGAGGAGGACGCCGAGCAGGCCGCCAGCGGCGCCGAGCAGCAGGGTCTGGATGAGATAGATTTTGATGACCTGGCCGGAGGTGGCGCCGAGAGACTTCATGATGGCGATGGTATCCAGGCGCTGGGCGAGATGGGCGCGCATAGCCATGGCCACGCCAACGGCCCCGAGGACGAGGGCCACGAGCGACATGAGGGAGAGCAGGCTGGTGGCCTGGTCCAGGCCCGCGGTAAGGGCGGGGTTGGTCTCGCGGTAGTCGATGACCTGGGCTTCGGGGAGGAGATGGATGAGGCGATCTTTGAGGGCGGCGACGGCGGCGTCGGAGATGGGGCGGCCGTTGGGGGGTGGAGGAACCTTAAATAGGTAGCGCTCGCCGGATCGGTTGCCGGGTTTGAGGAGACCGCTTTGGGCGAGCCCCTCACGGGAGATGAGGACGCGGGGGCCAGCGGCGAAGGAGCTCGAGAGGCGGTCGGGCTCGTTGGTGACGACGGCGGCGATGCGGAAGAGCTTATCGCCGATCTTGAGCTGGTCGCCAACCTTGAGCTTGAGCCGGACGAGGAGATCGTCGGCGACGACGACAGTGTCGGGGGTGAGGACGTGCGCAAGGGAGCCGGCGGGGTCGAGCTCGACGGAGCCGTAGAAGGGATAGTGGGCGGGGTCGACGGCTTTGAGCGAGACGAGAAGAGGGTCGAGGGTGCGGGCAGCCGAGGCCATCGAGACAGTTTCGGTGACGGTGGTCATGGCTGTGCCCTCAGCCTGGATCTGGGCGAGGCCGCGGGTCTCGTCGGGAGTGGCGAGCTGGGTCGAGCGCGCGGACAGATCGGCCGCCATAATGGACCGGGCACGATTGAGCAGGGTGGCGCGGAAGGACGAGCTGAAGCCGCGAACGCCGGTGAGTGCGGCGACACCGATGGCGACCGAGAGAATGACGAAGAAGAACTTGCCGCGAGAGGAGTGCATCTCGCGAGCGGCGATCTTGGCGGCGGAGCGGTAGGAGAGTGTGGGCATGGATGGGTTAGTTTGGCTCCCAGAGGTTGAGGAGGGTGACGCCGAGGGCGGCAAGATCTTTGACGTTGCGAGTGACCAAGGTGAGGGTGTGCTCGAGGCTTGCCGCTGGGCCAGCTTCATCCATGAGGCGAATCTGGCCGGACGGCTCGGCCTCCATGGCGCATTTTCCTCAGTGCTGGTGAGGATCGCTAAGGGCGGACGGCGTGGAGTTTATCTCGTCCGAGACGATGAGGCCATCGCGCAGCGTGATGCGGCGGTTGGCGTAGCCGGCGAGGACGGCATCATGGGTGACGAGAACGAGGGTGGTGCCTTCGGTCTTGTTGAGGTTGAGCAGAAGCTCGAGGACCGCGGCTCCATTGGTAGAGTCGAGGTTGCCGGTGGGCTCGTCGGCGAGCACGATGGGTGGGCGCAGGACGAAGGCGCGAGCCAGAGCCACGCGCTGCTGCTCGCCCCCCGAGAGCTGGACGGGATAGTGGTCGAGGCGGTCACCGAGGCCGACGCCGGTGAGCAAGGAGCGCGCGCGGGTCAGGCCATCCGATCTCGTATTACCACCGGAGCGGCTGGAGTCGGCGTTGAGCTCGTACGGGAGTAGGACATTTTCAAGCGCGGTGAGGGTAGGAATGAGCTGATAGGACTGGAAGACGAAGCCGATGGTACGTCCGCGAACCTGGGCGAGCTTGTCTTCGGGAAGGTAGGAGATGGACGTCCCGTTCAGCGCCACGTCGCCGGAGGAGGGCGTATCGAGGCCGGCGAGCAGGCCCAGCAGCGTCGATTTGCCGGAGCCGGACGAGCCCATAATGGCGGCAAACTGGCCGCGGGGAATACGGAAGTCGAGGCCTTTGAGGATGTCCACGGTGCGGGTGCCGTTGCGGATGGACTTGCGCAGGTCCTGGACCGTGATCATGTCGGGCAGAGGGGTGTCACTCAACGAAGGTTATCTCCTGGATCGTTCAGGTGGACGAGATAGGTGCTCTGTACCAGAATGAGGCACTTTTGAGGAACGGACGAAGTAGGCCGATTTGGTATTTTGAAAGGATGGCAAGAATGCTTCTCTGTTTCATCTTAGCTGGAGGGATCTCCGGTTTCCTGGGCTGTAAAGCGGATGCGGGCTCGCGGGCGTCGTCAGGGATGGACGCGGCGGAGCGGCCGGGAGCGGCGGCGGTACGGCCAGATGCTGCACCGGGGGTGCTGACGCCTGCGGCTCGGCCAGCGCGAACGGCGGCGGATACGGATGCGCGCAAACTAATTGTGTGCTTTGGAGATAGCCTGACGGCAGGGTTCGGGGCGGATGAGGGGGAGAGTTATCCGGACTTCCTGCAGGCGGATCTGGACCGGGAGGGCTATCGCTACCGGGTGGTGAACGAAGGGATCAGCGGGAACACGACCAAGGATGGAGTGGATCGGTTGCCGGGCATCGTTC
>CAXTQE010000152.1:0-8441 GCA_964246225.1 uncultured Acidobacteriaceae bacterium
CATTTCCACCCGTGTCAGGAGCCGCATCCTCCGTGTCCAGGCCAGGTAAAGCACCACAAATCCCAGCGGAAAGACCAACCCGATGAGCCCCTTCGTCAGCAGGTTCAGCGCCAGCGCGGCGCCAAAGCCTGCCGCCGGTGCCCACGCCCGCCGGCGCGCCTCCAACCGCTCGACCGTCACCAGGAACCACCAGACCCCAAGCGTCATCCAGAGGCAAATCAAGATATCCGGAATAAAAAATCGCGTGTAGAGGTACGGTCCGATCGCTGTTCCCAACCCCAGCGCCGAGTAAAACGCTCCGCGCTCCCCGAACCAGCGCAAGCCCAGCCCGTACACGGCCAGCAAGAGCCCAAGCACAGCCATCGCCAGCGGCAGACGGCCCGCCCAGTCATGCTCTCCGAACACCCGCATGGACCCAGCCGCCAGCCAGTACATCAGGGGAGGTTTATCGAAGAACCGGATTCCATCCACGTACGGCGTCACGAAATCGTGCCGCCGCAGCATCTCCCGCGCCACCTCCAGGTACACGGAGTCCACATCGTCGAGCAGCCCCGGCGTCCACAGCCCGCCCACCTGCAGCACCAGCCAGGCCAGCACGATCATCGCCACGGACCGCGTGTTCCAGCCCTTGCCCTCCCTCACCGGTTCAGACCTCCAGCGAGAGCCCGGTCCGTCACCAGCAGCTTCCCGCTCATCTCGTCCAACACCAGCGCCCGCGTGCCCAACAGCCGAGCCACCTCGCCGCGCCGCTCCTCCGGCACAAACAGCACCTTGCGTTCGCCCTTGCCCCACTCCGCCGCGAGCTGCGCCGCCGACACAAAGACCCTGGGCGCATCCGGAAAGCTCGCGCCAAACAGCATCGAAGTCGACCGCCCTTCCACAAACTCCACCTGCTCACCCAGGTAAAAGGGGATGGACGACCCGAACGCCTGGTCGCCATAGAGCAGGATCCTGGTCTCCGGCCCGATCGCTCTTTCCCGTCGCAGCGCCTCAATCTTGGCCGCAAACTGTTCGCTGGACAGGGTCGGCGCAAACCTCGCCAGAGCCAGCTGCGCCGAGAAGAGGAAGCCCGCTCCCGTAAAGGCTACCGCCGTCGTCGCCGCAAGATGTCTTCGCTGCGCGCGCAGCATCCAGGCCAGCGCCGGACCCAGGGTCAACGTCAGCACCGCCAGGACCGCGGGCAGGCGCAACGCCGCAAACGAGGCCGCGGTCAGATCGAAAAAGTGCGACATCGACAACGTATAGCTCCCCACTCCGCGATGGGCCAGCACCTCGCCCACATCTTCCCGGTACGGCATATGCCGCGAGCTCCACAAGCCCCACAGCAGCGCCACGGACACGACTCCTCCCACGCCCGCCAGGGCCGCATGCGCAAACCCGAGCCAACGCCGCGCCGCCTCGCTCGTTGTGTACGTCTGCTCCGCCCGTGTGATCGTCGCCGCCACTAAGAGCAATATCGGCAGGTAGGCCGGAAAACTGTAGTACTCCTGGTTGGTCGAGAGCGAAAAAAACAGCAGCACCACCCCCGCGAACAGGCACAGCAGCAGGATGCTCCGCTGCTGCGGGTCGCTGGGGCCGGCAGGGCGAGCAGCCGGAGACACCCGCGGACGGTACCGCCTCCAAAGCGCCGTCACGCCCAAAGGCAAAAACAGCACCCACGGAAACAGCCAAACCCCGTGCATCCCCCAGTACACCCATCCCGGCAGCCGGTTGTAGTCCGCCGGCACGCGCCGGCCCAGAAACCGCAGCACGTGCTCATTCCAGAAGTAAAACCACCAAAAGCCGTGCCCGCCCGCGCCCCCGGTATTCCGTAACCCAGCCAGCACATGCCACGGGGCAGCAATCGCCAGAAACAAGAGCAAGCCCGAAAACGGCCGTAACTTCCGCCAACTTCGACCCTCTTTGGTCAGCAGCAGAAACAGCCCCGCCGCCGCAAAGAAAAGGACCAGCGCCACCAGTCCCTTGCTCAGCACCGCCAGGGCCAGCGAACCCCACATCACGTACGGATAAAATAGCGGTCCCGCGTACCATGCCACCGCCGGCCTCTCCCGCACCTCCGTCCCGGATACGGAGGAGCCCTGGCTTTGCATCGCCACCGGCCCCAGCGCCCGCAGAAACGCAAACAGCGCCGCGCCCAGAAACAGCGCCAGCCACACCTCCGGAATCAGAATTCGCGTGAACAGAAACACGCCCACCGAGGTCATCACACTGATGGCCGTGTAGAAGCCGGTTCGCGCCCCGAACGCCTGGTTGGCCCACCGATGCCCCAGCAGCATTAGCAGCAGCACGGCGATCGCCTGCGGCAGATGCGCCGCAAACGTGTTGTAGCCAAACAGCCGAAAGCTCGCCGCAGCCAGCCAGTAGGGCAAGGGAGCCTTTTCGAGATAGCGGACCCCATCCACCTTCAGCGTCACCAGGTCGCCCGTCGTGGCCATGGCCCGCGCGGCGCTCGCATGCGTCGCATCGGCATCGTCCAGCAACGGAGGCGCAAACAACGCCGCAAAATACAGCAGCAGCCACAATCCGGAAAGGATCATGGCCGCATTCCGGGGCCTTGGACCTCCCGCAAACGAGGTCGCCAGAATGGAAAAGTGGGGCTTTATGCTCATGCAAAGAGACGCACTTACAGCATAGCGGACCCACCTTGGTCTTCCGCTTTGGCAAAAGCGATCCATCTTCTTGAACTCCCGTCCACCTCACCATGTATCTTTCTAGTACACCCCTCACGCGGAGGCTCCAACCCCAGCATGCCTACCTTTGCCGCCATCGACATCGGCTCGAACTCCTCTCGCCTGAAGATCGCCTCCGTGGTCCAGCATCGCCTCAAGACCCTGCATGAGGACCGCGAGGTCACCCGGCTGGGCGAGAGCGTCTTCCAGACCGGCGTCATCTCGCCCGAAGCCATGGCCGGCACCATCAAGGCGCTCAAACGCTTCCACAAAGCCGTCCAATCGCACGTCTGCGACAAGGTCCGCATCGTCGCCACCAGCGCCATGCGCGACGCGCGCAATGCCGCCGCCTTCATTGAATGGGTCAAGTCCTCCACCGGCTGGGACGTTGAAGTCATCTCGGGCCTCGAAGAAGGACGCCTGATCCACCTCGGCGTCGTCGCCCTGGAAGCCGGCGGCCGATCCAAATGCCTGCTTATCGACCTCGGAGGAGGAAGCTGCGAGATCACCCTCTCCGACCAGGGCCGCGTCCAGGAGATGGTCTCGCTTCCCCTCGGCGCCGTTCGCCTGCAGCAGGAGTTCCTCCGCAACGATCCGCCCACGGAGGAAGACATCGGCCGCCTCCGCCAGTACATCGAGCGCGAGCTGCGGCGCGGCGAAGAGAAGCTCGGCCGCCCCCAGGTGCCACTGGTCATCGCTACCTCCGGCACCGCCGCGGCGCTCGCCGAAGCCAGCGCCGCCCTGCTTACCCGGCCCGCGGCGCGCAAATCCGCCGCCGGCAAACCCACACCAGGTCGCCGCTCAAAACTTGGGCCCCTCGAAGCCTCTACTGCCGCGGTCCGCCAGCTCGCCAACAAGCTCCTCACCATGACCAATCCGCAACGCGAGGCCGTCCCCGGGATCGGCCCCAAGCGCGCCGAGATCATCGTCGGCGGAGCCGAGGTCTACTCCACCCTGCTCGAGCGCTTCCACCTCAAAGGCTTCCGCTACTCTCCCCTCGGACTCCGCGACGGCATGCTCGCCCAGATGCTCGGCGAAGTCGACCTCCGCGCCGCGGTCCATCGCCAGATCGAGCAGGAGCGTTGGGTCGGCGTCCTCGCCGTCTGCAAACGTTACGGCATCGACGAGAAGAAAGCCGAGCCCGTCCGCGCCCACGCCGTCCAGCTCTTCGACGATCTCGCCAAGCTGCACGAGTTGCCGCCCGACTACCGCATCTGGGTGCAGGCCGCCGCCATGATGGTCGAAGTCGGCAAGTTCATGAGCCACCAGGGCCACCACCGGCACACGCAGTACATCATCGCCAACTCCGAGATCTTCGGCTTCTCGCCCGAGCAGCGTCTCATCGTCGCTAACATCGCGCGCTACCAGGGCAAGACCCGCCCCGACCCGCTCGACCGCTACATGCGCCCGCTGCCGGCCGACGAGCAACTCCGCGTCGCCCGCGCCGTCCTGCTGCTGCGGCTCGCCGTGGCGCTCAACCAGGATCGCGCCAGCGCCGTCGTTGGCCTGCACACCCGCGTCTCCCCGAAGCGCGTGGTCATCGAGATTCTCCCCGGCCGCGGCGGCGCAGAGCTGGAAGCCTGGGCGATCAAGAAGGAAGCCCCTTACTTCCTGGAGGTCTTCCGCAAGACTCTTTTAGTCGAAGTCGCATAAAGCGCCCGCACAAGTCGCGGGTCGAGAAGGCTGGCCAGGGTCGCCGGGCCGCGTCCCGTCACCACCCGCGCCAGCGAAGCCTTGCGCAGGCGCACCAGCGGCACCCGTACAGCCGCATCGCTGTCCGGAACCGGAGGTGCCAGCAGCGAGCCCACAAATCCCTGGATGTTCGGGTTATGTCCCACCACCAGCACGTTCTCCCGCCCATCGGACTTCTGCAGCATCTGTTGGAACTCGGGAAAAGTCGCGTCCGGAGAAAGCGCATCCGAGATCTCAATCTGCGTCTCGTAGCCGGTCTCGGTCGCGACAAACTGCGCCGTCTGCACCGACCGCTTCAGCGGGCTTGAGATCACCAGGTCGAAGTTCACCTTCAAGGCATTCAAAACATGCGCCAGGCGCAAACACTGCTGTTTGCCTTCCTTATCGAGCGGACGTTTGACATCAAGTAACGGATTGACGCGGCGGGTGCCGGCGCTGGCATGGCGAAGAATAAATAAATTCATACGGCTGTAACAATTCTATCGCCGATGCGTGGGGAAGGCTATGGCTCGACTGAGTCACTGCCACTGTGACTGATTTCGGATGGGGCTGCTCAAGGGAGTGCAGGACCGGCTCCGGATCTAATTTCGCCATGGAAGGCGTCGCGAACTCCACTCTGATATGCTCAGGCAACACATCAACTCATAGATCTGTGTTGAACACTGGAGATAAGGTTGAGTCGCCCAGAACGTAGAGCGTTCCATACCTTGGATGGTCTTCGCGGAGTAGCTGCATTACTTGTTGTAACCCGACACGCGAATTGGCTGGCGGCCAACGTTTCTTTTCCAGAAACCTTCCTGGCTGTCGACCTGTTTTTCCTTCTCAGTGGATTTGTCATTGCTTTTGCCTATGACGATCGTTTAACGGATCGTGCCTTCGCGAAACGATTTCTTGTCATTCGGTTAATACGACTTTATCCACTCTACGTGTTGGGTTTGTCCCTCGGGCTTCTGCAGCGGATCGGCTCAGTGGCCAATCATCTTCAAGGATGGAATGCACATCGCGTGACTGTTGCGGCGGTGCTCGGACTTTTCTATGCGAGTTCGGCTCTCGATGAACCCACCTGGACCTTGCTGCCTGAACTTGTAGCAAACATGGTTTACGCTGTCTTTTTTCGATGGCTCACGCGGCCAGTCCTCTGTGTGCTTGTCGCGGCAGGGGCAGTGGGTGTCATCACCTGTCGACTATCCTACGGAACCCTGGACGCCGGATGGGCCTTACAGCAGTGGCCCGTGATCGCTTCGCGACTGACCTTCTCATTCTTTGGTGGAGTGCTCCTGTTCAAGAGCATCAAGGACCAGAGACAAACTCACCCGCTGATAGCGTCTCTGTGCGTCTTGGTCATCGCCGCAGCACTAACCGTAACTCCGCCGGAGTACATAAGAGCAACATACGAAATTGTCCTGGTGCTGGTCGTTTTTCCAATTGTGGTTTGGACTGCCTGTAGAAACGAGCCCGGCGAAGCTACGGGACGGCTCTTTCGCTTCCTCGGATTGGTATCATACGCGGTCTATGTACTCCATGAACCCGCGGCAGCGCTTTTCACTACCATATTAATTCATGGGTTGCATCTGAACCTGGCTGATGCCCTTGTCGCAGATGTGGCACTTGCCGCATTCCTAGCGCTGCTGATCGTTGGCACTTGGCTGATTGACCGATATTACGACGCACCCATCAGGAAGGCGCTAAGCCGCCAGCTGGCCACTCCACGTCCACGCCCAACTAGAGGATCGGCGTTTGGAGTTCACGGAGCTTCTTCCTGCGAGTAGCTTCCGCTCATATGACGTGAGACTGTGTCCGCTCCCAGACGGTGGTCGCCGGCCAGCACCGTCTCCATCCCACGCTGCCAGAAGCGCGTCAGCAGACTGAGCATAAGCCCCAACTGGGTCAGCAGAAAGATGGGCAGCACGTGCTTTTGCGCCAGCAGCTCCGTCGCCTCAGCCCAGGTCGCCGTGAGCGCCGCCACTCCCAGCAGCGCCAGCCCCACAAACGTTCCGTACGCCTGCCCAAAGTTTTTCGCCAGCGTTCGCAGCGCCGGCCCCAGCACCCGCCGAACTCGCCGGTCCGTCCTCCCATTCGGCAGCAGATGATCGTTCAGCTGCACGGTGTACACCTCGACCAGGTCGAAGTACAGCCGCAGCAGCGCCGCTGCCAGCACGATCAGCAGCGCGCCCGGAGCCTCCAGCCACAGCGCCGTTGCGCCCACGTAGCGCTCCTCCACATGCCCCGCCCATGCACTCTGCGCCGCGACCAACGGTCCCAGTACCCCTGCAAACACGAGCCACGCCAGCAGCGTGATCCGCACAAACCGCCAGAAGAAGCCCAGCCCCGAGCCCAGCAAAATCGACAGTCGCCCGGGAGCTGCCACCTGGTATGCAAACAGCGACCCCGGCACCAGCACGAAATATACGGCCAGGTACACCGGCAGCCCCGCGTACGCGCTCGCCCCACCCCCCGGAGCATGGTAGGTCAGCGCATGCCGCAGCTCCAGCAGTGTCCCCAGGTCAAACGCCGAAGACAGCCGCTCCGCCGCCAGCGAGTGGTCGAGCACGCTCGCCATCTCCGCATGCAGCCGCAGAGAAAACAAGAGCGCCAGCCCAACGTTGAGCGCATACGTCCACAGCAGCGCTCCCGGGGCCGCCAGCACCACGCGCAACCCCCGCCAAACCAGCGAATTCCTCCTCAAACCAGCCACCCCATCATCTGCTCACCCAGCCCAAGCGCCGCCATCCACAGCGTCGTCAGCTTCCGTGCCGGCCCCGGCCGCGCCTCCTCCAGCCGGCTGTTGTTGAACCGGTTCTGATCGAGCAGCAACGCATGATCCGGGTCCACCTCCGCCGACACTACCTTCGCACCCTCCACATACGTCCACGTCTTCCAGCGATCGTTCTCCCCCGCCGCCGGAGCCCACACCTCCCGCCGCCGGCTTCCATCCGAAAACACAACCTCCACCGTCACCGGCATGACGAAGTCCCCCACCCGGTGCACCGTCACCGTATCCCGCATCCGCTTATCCTTCGTGTCCGCGACCCACCACTCCACCGGCCCTGAAGCGATCTTGTCGATCGCATAATCCAGCCCCGCCGTGCCGTACACCGCCTGCGCCAGGTACGCCCGCAAACCCGAGTTCACCACTTGCGTTTTCTCCCCCGAGCTCGCCTGCGCTCCCACTCCGGGCAGCCCCAGCCCCGGAGCCCGCACCAGCATCCCGCCTGCCCTCCCGCGCCGGATCGCCACCTCCTCAATCACCCCGAGAAAGTCCTCCGTCGTCGGGTGGGTAAACCGGTAGCGCAGGAAGTACGTCCGCATGGCCTCCTCCATCGTGTCGGTCCCCACCAGCCCCTCGAGCGTCTTCAGCAGAGTCGCCGACTTCCCATACGTCACCACGCCATAGCTCTCCGAGTTGCGAAACTTCCACGCAAACCGCGTCACCGGATCGAAGTCCGGCATCGCCAAATACTGGATGTACTGCGCCGACTGGTCCGACAAATTCGCCCAGCGCCGGCCAAAGATGTTCGTCTGCTGCCCATAGAGCGCCGCCGTCACGTTCACCTCGGTGTAGGAGTTGATCCCTTCATCCAGCCACGCGTCCTCAAACTCGTTGGTCGCTACCATGCCGTACCAGTACTGGTGCCCGAACTCGTGCTCCGCCGTGATCTCCGTGATTCGGCTCGGGTCCCACAGCGCCGTCCCGCCGGTAATCAGCGTCGGGTATTCCATCCCTTCCATCTCCGCTCCCGGCTCCGGATCGATCACCGTCAGCACCTTGTATGGGTACGGCCCAAACCGGCGGTCAAACTGGTCGAGCGACTTCAGCAGCACCTCCCGATACCGTTCCCCCGCCCCCGGGTGCGCCGCGAGCGCCAGAACCCGCACCTCAACCGGCCCCAGCGACCCCATGTACGTTCCCCTCGTCACCGTAAAGTGCGGACTCGCCGCCCACGCAAAGTCGTGGATATCTTCCCCATAAAAGCGAAGCGTCCGCGTCCCATCGTTGTTCAAGTGATCGCCCGTCGGGACCCCGGATGCTCCCACCGTATAGTTTTTCGGCAAGGTCAGGCGCACCTCGAAGGTCCCAAA
>CAXTQE010000153.1:0-2062 GCA_964246225.1 uncultured Acidobacteriaceae bacterium
CCCTCCGGCCCGCTGGTAATCGAGACGGACGGATCTTCGAGGACGTTGTCGCTTCGCCTCAGGCCGGAGGCAATGTCCACCGGCGCGCCGTGATCCTGCGAGAGCTTCACCGGCTCCAGATGCACCTTGCCGTCGCGCACCACCGCGACCTGCATTCCCTGCGCCCGGAAGATCAGCGTGTTCGACGGCAGCGTCATGTTCGAGGCACCCGCCGGCACCTTGAAGTGCACCATGGCATAAGCTCCCGGCAGCAGCTTATCGTTGGGGTTGGGAACGTCGACCTCCACGTTCAGCGTGCGCGAGGCAGGATCGATCGCGCTCGAGTTCCGCGTGATCTTCCCCGTGAAGGTCTGGCCCGGATACTCGTCAAGCGTCAGCGTCGCCGTGCCGCCATCGCGCACGACCGTCGAGTAGACCTCCGGCACCGAGACGAAGACGCGCAGCTCGTTGATCGACGCCAGATGAAACAGCTGCCGCGCCGTACTCGCGTTGGCCGAGCCGCCCGAGATGAGGTCGCCGATGTCGGTGTTGCGCGCCGTTACCACGCCATCGAACGGTGCATATACATTCTCAAAACCCTGCAGCTGCTGCAGCCGGCGCACATTCGCCATCGAAGCCTCAACCGCTGCCTGTTTCGCGGCGGCATCGCCCATCGCCTGATCGGTCTCCTGCTTCGAAACCGAGTTCGACTTCAACAAATTCTGGTAGCGCCCGCTGGTGATGTTGGCCAGATCGAGATTGGCCTGCGCACTCTTCAGATCAGCCTGGGCTACCTGCAGCTGTTGGTCGAGCTCCGGCGTTTCGATCACGGCCATCAACTGGCCTTTACGCACCCGCGCCCCGATATCGAAGAACCATTTCTTCAGGTAGCCATTGGTGCGTGAGAAGATCGGCGTGTCCACAAAAGCCTGCGTGCTGCCCGGAAGCGCCAGCGTTCCAGAGGTGCCCTGTCCGGCGGGATGAACGATCTTGACCTCCGGCACCGCCTCCTGCTTATTCTCTACCTTCAGGTCCTGGTCCGCGGCCGCACGCACGTGAATGCCGTAGGCGATGACCCCCGCAAGCACCAGCCCGAAGATCAGCAGCCCGATCCAGAAGCCGCGCCCGAATCCGGGCTTTGCCGCGGCGTCGGCCAAAGCCGCGTTCGTCGAGGCCGACGCATGTTCTGCCGGCGACTCGTTCGAGGGATCAGTCATCGCATCGTTGTACTTGTGGCCGCCCGAAGCGATGGGCCCTGTAGGCGCCGTTGTGTCCGCTTGACTCATAGTCCTAATCTCCGGCAGCCATCTGGTGGTCTGCATCCAATGCGTGCGCTTCCACGCCACTGACGTCCTTGCGCTTGTTTGAAGCGCCATGCAGCAGCGCAAACACCGTCGGCACAAAGACCAGCGTCGCAAACGTTGCCATACTCAATCCGCCGATGACCGCTCGGCCCAGCGGAGCATTTTGCTCGCCGCCATCGCCCAGGCCCAACGCCATCGGCACCATACCGATGATCATCGCGAGCGCCGTCATCACTACCGGCCGAAAGCGCGTCCCGCCTGCCTCGACCGCCGCTCGCAGCGCATCGCCATGCTCGGCCAGCCGCGTGGTGGCGAACGAAACCATCAGGATCGAGTTCGCGGTCGCCACGCCCATACACATAATCGCACCCATCAGAGCAGGCACGGAAAGCGTCGTTCCCGTCACGAACAGGAACAGAATAATGCCCGCCAGGGCCGCCGGCAGAGCCGTGATAATGATGAACGGATCGAGCCACGACTGAAAGTTCACCACGATCAGCAGGTAGACCAGCACGATCGAGAAGAACAGGCCGCCGATCAACCCGATGTACGACGCGTTCATCGTCTCCACCTGCCCGCGCACCCGCAGGAAGCTGCCGCGTGGAAGCTCCTTGGTGTGCGCCGCGACAATCTTGTCGATCGCCCGGCTTACCGAGCCAAGGTCCCGCCCCTGCACGTTGCCGTAAATATCCAGTACCCGGCGGATGTTGTAGTGGCTGATGACTGGCATCTCGGTGGTACGCGAAAGGCTGGCCACATCGGCCAGGATCTCCGGCTTG
>CAXTQE010000153.1:2162-8433 GCA_964246225.1 uncultured Acidobacteriaceae bacterium
CGCCGGGTAGTCGTCCGGCTGCTGGATCCGCAGATCAACCAGTCCGGGAACTCTGTGCATGTCGGCCAGAACCTCGTTCGCCACCTTGCGATTTCCGGCAATGTCCGCACCCTCAAACTGCACGTCGATCGGCGCAGGAAGCCCGAAGTTCAGGATCTGGGTCACGATATCCGAAGGCAGGAAATAAAAGATGCTTCCAGGAAACGCGTTGGGCAGGATTCGACGCAGCTTCGCAATGTAATCCGCCGAGGAGTGATGGTCTTCCTTAAGCGAAATCAGAATGTCCGCATCGCCCGAGCCGAACAGCCCCGAGGTTGCATGCTGCGTGTTCAAAGTCGAATACGGCAGACCGATGTTGTCCAGGATGTTGTCCATCTCAGCCGGAGGAATCACCTGCCGGATCCTCGACTCGACCTCATCGCACAGCCTGGCCGTCTCCTCAATGCGCGTTCCGCTCGGCGCGCGCACGTGCAGCAGCAGAGAGCCCGTATCGCTCGAAGGAAAGAAGTTCTGTCCCAGGAACGGAATCAGCAAAGTCATCGTCAGGCATCCCAGCAGGAAGATGGGCACGAACAGCTTCCGCAACCCAACCAAACGCGCGAGCTGGTTCTGGTAGCCCGCCCGCACGTTCTCGAAGTGATACTCAAACCAGCGCTGAAATTTCCCGAAGATATTCTGCGAAGGAGCCGCATGCGCATCGTGCGGCTTTAATAGGTACATCGCCATGGTCGGAACCAGGGTGCGCGAGAGCATGTACGACGCCAGCATCGCGAACACCACCGCCTCCGCCAGCGGCACAAACAGGAACTTCGACACACCCGAAAGAAAGAACATCGGTAGAAACACAATGCAGATGCACAGCGTCGAGACCAGCGCGGGAACCGCGATCTGCGCCGCACCCTCGAGGATCGCCTCCCGCAGCGGCAGCCCCTCTTCGAGGTAGCGCGTCGTGTTCTCGATCTCCACTGTCGCATCGTCCACCAGGATGCCGACCGCGAGCGCCAGCCCTCCCAGCGTCATGATGTTGATCGTCTGGCCAATTAGCCCCAGTACGATGACCGACACCAGAATCGACAGCGGAATCGAGACCGCAATGATGATCGTCGCGCGCCAGCTGCCCAGGAACAGCAGGATCATCAGCCCGGTCAGGCACGCCGCAATCAGCGCCTCGCGAATGACGCCTTGCACCGAAGCCCGCACGAACACCGCCTGGTCCGCCAGCGGCTTCATCACCAAATTCGACGGCACCGTCAGGGCCACTCTCGGCAGCAGCGCCCGTATGCCGCTCACCACTGAGAGCGTCGACGCCGTGCCCGACTTCAGGATCACCACCAGCACCGCACGCTGGCCATCCTGGCGCACGATGTTGGTCTGCGGAATCGAACCGTCCGCCACCGTCGCGACATCGCGCAGGTAGACGATCGTGCCTCCGACCGACCTAATCGGAAGATTGTTCAGCCCCGCAAGGGTGGAGGGTGACGAGTTCACCAGCACGTCGTACTCCGCCTGCCCGATCTTTGCCGTACCCCCGGGCTGCACCACATTCTGCGCCGCCAACGCATTCAGCACATCCGACGGCGAAAGACCCTTGGCCTGCAGCTGCGAGGGATCGAGATTGACCATGATCGAACGCTGCCGGCCGCCATACACGTTCGGAACCACGGCCCCTGGAACCGTGACCAGCTGCGAACGTACGAAGTTCAGTCCCAGGTCGTTCAACTGCTGCTCGCTGAGGCCGTTGCCCGATAGGGCGAGCTGCAAAATCGGCACGGTGGATGCAGAGAAGTCGATGATTTGCGGAGCCAGCGTTCCTGGAGGAAGCGAGTGCAGAATAAATTCAGAGGCCGAGGAAACCTGCGCATTCGCGGTATCGAGCGACGCGCCGGGCTGCAGGTACACCTTCACGATCACCTCGCCGCGCAGCGTCGTCGATTCGGTGTGCTGGATGTTATCCACCAGCGTCGTCAGCACCTTCTCATACGGCGTCGTCAGCCGGCCCTCAAGCTCTTCGGGAGCCAGCCCCGTGTACTGCCAGGCGATCGAAATCACCGGAATGTCAATGTTCGGGAAGATGTCGGTCGGCGTGCGGAGAATCACCACCGGCGCGGCAATCAGGATCAGGATCGCGAGAACGATGAACGTATAGGGCCGGTTGAGTGCAAGCCTGACAATCCACATGGTTCACATCCTCGCTGGTACCTGTTGCGCGCCGTAGTCTTACCGAATGCAGGCAGGGCAGACGTCGATCGCAGCCCTGAATTGAAGCTATAGATCTAGAATACCTCCGGCAGTCCCGAAATGCAGATTCTTCGCCCCTCAAGCCTGCAATCCGCTAGGAAAGCTCAATTACCAGCGCCTCGTTCCCCCGCAGCTCGAGCCCGTTCCGCACCGCCTCGCCCCCACGGTCCAGCCCGGACGAAAGCAGTACCTGCCCCTCCAGCGACGGGCTCCACTGCGGACTCCCTGTCAGGTTCAGATGGACCTGCAGCCGCTCGCTGCCCAGGGTCCGCACAAAGTGCAGCACGCCATTCGCCTCATAAACGTCGCCCACAGCTCCCGCATGGAGCGCCGGCCACCTCCGCCGCAGCTTCAGCAGCTCGCGATACAGCTTCAGCATCGTGCCTGCGTCGGCCGTCTCCGTCTCAACCGTGAACCCCGGCCAGTCCCACACCAGCGGCAGCCAGGTCTTTACTCCCGGTGTCGTAAACCCCGCATTTTCTCGGTTTTCCCAAAGCATGGGCGAGCGCTCCGGATCGCGCCCCAGTCCCAGCCCCGGCTGATTCTTCTCCGCCGGATCCTCGACCTCGTCCGTGGCGATCCGCGCGTCCGGCATGCCGAGCTCGTCCCCGTTGTAGAGCGTCGGCGTTCCGCGCAGCGTCAGCAACAGCACCGCCGCGACCCGTGCCTGCGCCGCGCCGATGCGGGTGGCAATCCGGTGCTGATCGTGGTTGCCGATGACCCAGTTCGGCCATGCGCCGGCCGGCAGCGCCGCCTCATACTGCTGGATCAACTTCGCGATCAGCGGTGCCTGCCAGGCCGTCAGGATCAGCTGAAAGTTGAACGGCATCTGTGCGCCAAGCAGCTCTGGCCCGCCGTAATACTCGACCAGTTGATCGATCGGCAGATAGATCTCGCCAATCAACACGCGTTCCGCATATTCGTCGAGCAGCGCCCGCATCTCGCGCACGATCACCAGCGTCTCCGGCTGATTGGCCGTGTACTTCGGCAGCACGGAGCCCATGGAGTCGCCTCCATGCCAGTCCGGATTGGGAGGATTGTTCCGAAACTCCTTGTCCTTGATCAGCAGCCAGATCACGTCCATCCGGAAGCCATCCACTCCGCGCCCGTCAGCACCACGCGTGAGCCAAAAGCGCATGGCCGCGTAAATTGCCGCGCGCACCTCCGGATTCCACCAGTTCAGGTCCGGCTGCTCAGCCAGGAACGAGTGATAGTAGTACTGTCCGGTCGCCTGGTCGAGCGTCCACCCCGGCCCCCCGAAGTTCGACATCCAGTTGTTCGGCACCCCACCGCCGGGCGCCGGATCCCGCCACAAATACCAGTCGCGCTTCGGGTTTGTACGCGAGCTGCGCGACTCCAGAAACCACGGATGCTGATTCGAAGTGTGGTTCGGCACAAAATCGAGAATCAGCTTCAGTCCGCGCGCATGCACCTCGGCAAGCAGCCGGTCGAAGTCCGCCAACGTGCCGAAGATTGGATCCACATCCGTATAGTTCGCAACGTCATAGCCAAAATCCGCCATGGGAGACGGATAAAACGGCGAGACCCACACCGCGTCCACCCCAAGCTCCACCAGGTAGTCCAGTCGCGAGCGAATTCCTTCAAGATCGCCCACCCCATCGCCGTTCGAGTCCTGAAACGAACGCGGATACACCTGGTAGATCACACCATCCCGCCACCACACCCTGGTATCGTTTGCCATACCTGATAGATGCTGGCTTTTTAGAGTGCGGTCGGCGTCGTGCAGACGGATCCTTTTACGCTATCTGGAAGAAAGAACTTTTGGCTGTCCTGTTCATTCGCCGTGAGTAAGGCTCGTGCGAATTCTGACTCTGACGACCGATGTAGCAAGAGGGTCCTAGCTTGGTTGCGCAGGACCCTCTCACCGCTCTTACGGACAGCTTCGCTTACCACGGATATGTTCCGTCCTTGTGGATGAAGCCTCCGTTCGGAACCTCCTCCGTCTTTCGCGCGAGGCGGACGATCGCGATTGCCCCTTCCTCGATCGTCTGGTGACCGGAGTGGTTGTTCAGATCCGTCGCGGTATAGCCGGGGCATACAGAGTTGACCTTGACCCCGGTCTCACGAAGGTCATAGGCAAGATCGACGGTAAACATGTTCAAAGCCGCCTTCGATGCGTTGTAGGCGAGAGCCTTTGCATGATAGTAGGGTGAGTTCGCGTCGCCGTTGATGGCCAGCGATCCAAGCCCGCTCGAGACATTGATAATCTGGGCATTTTCCGCAGTCCGCAGCAAAGGCAACAGAGGCTGGGTGAAGGCGACCGTTCCGAAGAAGTTCACTTCAAACGTGCGCTTCAGTATTTCAACGCCGGTGTCGCTTGCATGCCCGTCTTGGTTAGCCAGGTAGACCGCTGCATTGTTCACCAGCACATCCAGATGCCCGAACTCCTCGCCGATTCTTTTGGCAAGCGCTGTTGCGCTGGCGTCCGCGTTGTTCAGATCCGCAGCGACAAACCGAACGTCGGCTCCCTCTGCACGCAGTTTGCCGGCAGCCTCTTCTCCTCGCGCGGCGTCACGCGCACCCAGCAACACCGTAAAGCCCGCTTTTCCCAGCTCGCGTGCGACCTGGAACCCAATACCCTTGTTTGCTCCCGTAATCAAGACAATCTTGGCCATCGTCTCCCTCGTGACAGTGCAGTTTGCGGTACGGTGTTGCACTTTGAGGGGCTGCACTTCAAGGTGTACATCGTCCACAACTATCTTGTACACCGTACACAATGATCTTGAGGCGGGTCAAGATATACAGTGTTCTGGATGGCCTACCCAGCAAAGACGGACCAAAGCGCGATCCTCGCCGCCGCTCTCGAGCAGGTGGAGCGCGAAGGGGTTGAGAACCTCGCCATACGGTCCCTGGCGGCAAAACTCGGTCTGGCACCCAATGCGCTTTATCGCTACTTCAAGAACCTCGCAGACTTGACGGCAGCGGTCGCGGAAGAGGCTCGCCGGCAGATGCTTGAAGCGATGGAGCACACCGTTGGCCGAAAGGGTCCCGCGCAGACCATCCGTGCCATCTCCGAGACGTACCTTCGGTTCGCGCTGGATCGTCCCCTTGTTTTCGCTTTGTACCTGAAGACCTACGGTGCAGAGGAACACACGCCGCAATGCAAAGAGAACACGGCCTTCTTTCTGAAACACGTGACTCGGGTGTACGGCGAAGAGCGGGCGTACGAGGCATCGCATACGCTCTGGGCATTTCTTCACGGCTCTGCAGTGCTACTCAACGCGGGTCTTGTCACTGCGGAGGTCGCGTTCGCCAACCTCAAGTTCGGCCTTCAGATTTGGATTGACAGCGCCGCAAGATCGTCATTAGACACGGAATGAGAAACGCCACCAGTCTCGCGTCCAAGCAAACAGAGACCCTTCCAGACTGCGAAAGGGCCTCTATTAATCGATGCTGGGGAACTTTAGCTGTTGATAGCGATCGGCTCGCCTGCTGAAACCTTCTCGAGTCCCTTGCCTTCTCCAGCGCCCGGCTTGCGAATGTCGATGCCGCCCTTGAAGAACGCGCCGTCCTCGATCGAAATGCGCGCCGCAATCACGTCTCCGGTCAGCGAACCTTCGCTGCGGATGTCGATCCGGTCCGAAGCCTGGCAGTTACCACGAACCTTGCCCAGCACGACGATTTCACGCGCTGAGATGTTCGCCGCCACCTGACCGTTCCGTCCCACTGTGACCCGGTTGCCGGGAAGCGTGATCGCTCCCTCCACCTTGCCGTCAATGTACAACGACTCCGATCCGGTCACTTCTCCCTTGACAATCAACGACTTGCCGATCGTGGCTTGCTCCCCGGTAGCCGACGGAGCAGCGCCCGTAGCCGGAACCGCGGGGCGTGCGGGCGTTGCCGGGGCCGGTTCAAAACTGGTCGGCGCGGGCGTAGCAGGACGCTGCGGTTCGGGGGTTGAAGGCGTCGTGCTTCCGGGCTGATTGGGCTTCCACATAGTGCGAATCCTTCCTTTACTTGTTGAAAATTGGTGCCGCCAGGCGTGCTGCCAAAGTTACGGCCAGGAACCGGT
>CAXTQE010000154.1:0-8396 GCA_964246225.1 uncultured Acidobacteriaceae bacterium
AGACGCCCGTACCGATGGCAAGGCTCAACGGCAGATTGCGGCGCGCATTTCGGATCTCTCCTGCCGTAAACGTCACATTGTTCCATGCGTCCGACGAGAACAACGACCCGACCTGCACCACTGCCACCACAGTGAGCGCACCTACCAGCACTGTCGGCCCACCCGCGCCAACCTGGACCGCATGCGCCGTCCCCAGCCCCGCGCCGGCCCAAAACGCATGCCAGCCAACCCCAGCGCCCGCGGCTCCAAAAAAGTTCGCTGCCAGCGCCACTGCGTTCTTCGCGACCAGCCCCACCAGCACCACCGCCAGCAAGGCCAGCACCTTGGCACTCGTAAACACGTTCTGCACCGCCGCGCCGAACTTCACTCCCTGCGTATTCAGCACGGTCAAGAGGGTAATCACCACGATCGCGGCCAGATTTGCCGTGTTCAGACCGATGCTCCCCGACCCCACATGCCACAGCCAGTTGGTCGCGCTCACCTGGGGGAAGAACACGCCCAGGAACTTGCCGAAGGCGACTCCCACTGCGGCAATCGTCCCGGTCTGGATGACCAGGAACAGCGTCCACCCGTACAGAAATCCCCAGATTGGCCCCAGCGATTCGCGCAGATACACATACTGCCCACCCGCTTTCGGCATCATGGCGGCCAGTTCGCCATAGCTCAGCGCCCCGATCATCGTCATCGCCGCCGTCACCAGCCAGGCCGCGATCAAGAGCGCGGGCGACGCCAGCGTCCGGCTCATATCCGCCGAAACAATAAAGATTCCTGACCCGATCATCGAGCCCATGACGATCGCCGTCGCCGAAAACAACCCCATGCCCTGGACAAACCGGGGCTCGTTTCCACTCTCGCCGCCAAGCGGTCGTTCGCTCTTCCGCAGCTCGGCGGAGGAGTCTCTTGCTCTTGTGCCTGCTCTATCCACGTTCCGTCTGTTCTACCGGAAATTTTCGTGAAAGTCTCGCGCGCCTACCGCCGCAGGTAGGTCACCAGCGCCGCCCGCCCCCGATCGTCGATCCAGAACGGCGAAGGCCAGGTCCGGAGCGAGAGCCCCATATACCTCCTTTCCGTCGCCCGATCCCCTGCCCCGCGAGCCGTCATGCTCGCCCGAAACGCCTGGTAACTCACGATCCGACGCCGCCAGATCCACCGTCGCAGGCCAGACAATCCACTCAGCAGCGTGCTATCCAGCAGCCGCAGAAAGTCATGGAACATGTGCTCCGCGTTCCCGCTCAGCCCTCCGGGGCTCGACCGATAGCACGTCAGCGGCTCCGGACACACGCAGAACGGGGCAATCTGCCGCAACCGAAACCACAGCGCCCAATCCTCGCTGCCCACCTGCCGCTCATCGAAGCCCCCCGCCTCGAGCGCCGCCGCCCGCCGCACCATCACGCACGCCGGCGGCAAAGCCGGGTTTCGCCAGCGCAACCCCGGCCAAAGCTTCTCGGGAGCCAGCGGCACCTCATCCCACATCACCCCGTCCGCCTCCCGCACCACATGCAGCCCGGTGTAGTTGGCTACCGCTTCCGGGTGTTGCTCCATGGCCGCCACCTGCTGCGCCAGCTTCTCCGGCTGCCACCAGTCGTCCGCATCGAGGTAGGCCACCAGCTCCGACGTCGCCTCCCGCATGGCCGCGTTGCGCGCCTTCGCCGGGCCACCCCTCTCTTGCGAAATCACCCGCACCTCTGGATATTCGGTCGCAAGAATCTCGAGCGTCCTGTCGGTCGAGCCATCGTCCACGACAAAGATTTCGTTCGGCGCCAGCGTCTGCGCCCGCACGCTGTCGAGCGCCCGGCCGAGAAACCGCTCCCCGTTGAAGCACGGGATGATGACTGCAACCGAATTCCCGCCGCGCTCTCCCACACTGCCCAGCTTAGATGACACGCAGGGTGCGCCACCATCCCCCGTCCGGTGCGTTTGCGAAAGCCTGCCGACGGCTAGCGAGGTTGCTGCAGCATCTGCTGTACGGAGATAGTGGGCGAGACGCGCGGCTGCAACGTCTCCGCCCCGCCGCTGAGAAAAACCCGTAGCGCCGGCTTGCGGAGGTAGGCTTCTCGCGAAATCTTCAGCATAGACCCGTTTTGCATGCGGAGATAGACGAAATCGTGGAGAGTCGCGGTAAGCGTGCAGCGGTTTGCCGGCGCGGCGGCCCCCGGACTCACTTCAACGCGGTCCGAAGGAATCAGAACTTCGAGCTTCCCCGGCTTCTTCCAGCGCGCGGGCAAGCCCTCGAAGCCGGGCGGAACCCGCACCCGGCTGCAGCCCTCGTACGTAAAGCTGAGCCCCTGCGTGCCGGCCGGAGGAGTGACCAGGTCGGCCCGGCCGCCGCCGGAGAAATCCTCGTCGCCGCCAAAGGAGAGCGAGCCGCCGCTGCCGCAGGGATCTCCTCCCGGGGCTGCTCCCACGCCGCCTGCGTCGCCCACGACGGCGGGAAGCGAGCCGGAGCACCATTGCGGCTGCAGGCGCGGGGTTCGGTGGCTGTCGTCGATGGCCAGCACATGCAGATGCAAAGGATACTTCGGGTTGACCGTCTGCTGCGCCCGGCACGGGGCCAGCGCCAGAAGCAGAAGACCGGTAGAGAGCGCCAGTGCTTCGATCGTGTTCATGGAAACCTGACTAGATGGACTGCGTAGCCTGCGGTCGAGTTTCACGGCGAGAGCAAAAAGCGCGCACCCGGATCTGCGGTCTCTGGGCGGCCGACTCGCCGGGAGGCACTAAGCTCATTGGATGGCATCCCGCCGGCCTCCTCCCGTCCATCTCGGCCCGCGACCCTCGCTGTTCGCCTCTCCCTTGGCCGCGCTCCGCGCCCACTGGCCGCTTTACCTCTATGAGGCCGCCGAGCTCGCCGCCTTCCTGCTCTCCGCCTGCGCCTTTACCGTGCTGCTGTTCGATCCGGCCTCGCCCGCCGCCGCGCTTCAGCCCACGTTACGCCGGGCCCTGATGGGCCTCTCCATGGGCCTGACCGCTGTCGGGATCATCGAGTCGCCGTGGGGCCGGCGCTCCGGCGCGCACTTTAACCCGGCCATCTCGCTCACCTTCTACCGCCTCGGCAAGATCGGCCCCACCGACACCTGTTTCTACATCCTTGCGCACTTCGTAGGAGCTCCCGCCGGCGTTGCGCTGGCCGCTCTGCTGCTTGGCCCGCGCATCGCACTTCCGCAGGTCAGGTACGCGATCACCGTACCTGGACCGTGGCTGGGAAAGGCCGGTCCGCCCGCCGCCTTCGCCGCCGAGACCTTCATGGCCGCCCTGCTCATGACAACCGTGCTCGTCACCTCCAACCAACCTCGCCTCGCCCGGTACACGACCTGGCTGATGGGCCTGCTCATCAGCGGATATGTATTCTGCTTCGCGCCGATCAGCGGCTTCAGCATCAATCCCGCGCGCACCTTCGGCTCGGCCGTTCTGGCGCATGTCTGGACGAGCTTTTGGATCTACTGCACCGCGCCTCTACTCGGCATGTTCGGTGCCGCGGAGGTGTACGTTCGCCTCACCGACAAGCGCCAACCCCATCCCTACTTCCGCCACCGTCATCTCATCCACCGCAGCGCTCCGCTTTCATAAAGCCGCAACGAACCTCCGGCCCGGCTGTCCCGCACCGAGGCTGCCGTTCTACTCTCAAGCCATGTCCCTTTTCGCCACGCAGATCGCCGCGGCCGAACCCACCGCCGCCGACATCGCCCAGCGCCGCTGGATCTACATCCCCTACGACCGCTACACCGACCGCACCGGACCGCTCACCGAGCAGCCAGCCGAGCAGACCGGCATCGTCATCGTCGAGTCCACCGCCAAGGCCCTGCGCCGCCCCTACCACAAGAAGAAACTCATCGTCCTGATCAGCAACATGCGCCACTTCGCGCTTGAGCAGGCAGCCCGCGGCGTCAAGGTCCTCTACCACTTTTCTCCGGAAAGCCACGGCCAGGCCCTGCGCAAGCTGCAGGAAGACCGCAAGCTGCCCACCCTGACCGTGATGACGCCCGCCGAGCGCGAACTCCGCCTCGACCTCGCCGCGGCCGTCCAGCAAGGCCTCCAGCTCAACATGGTGCCGGACACCACCTGGGCCTCTACCCCGCAGGACTTCCTCGACACCTACGGCGCCTACGAGACCGGCAAATCCTACGTCATGGACCGCTTCTACCGCCGCATGCGCCAGAACACCGGAGTGCTGATGGCCAACGCCAAACCCGTCGGCGGCCAGTTCTCCTTCGACGCCGACAATCGCAACCCGTACAAGGGCCAGGTGCCGATTCCCGACCCGCCCAGCTTCCCTCCAGACGCGATTACCGAAGAGGTCATCGCTGTCGTCGAGGCCACCTACGGCCACCACTTCGGCACCAGCGCAGGCTTTGCGCTGCCCTGCACCCAGGCAGACTGCGACCGCATGTGGCAGTTCGCGCTCGAGCATCTGCTGCCGACCTTCGGCCCCTACGAAGATGCCATGCGCGACGACCATCGACAGCTCTTCCACTCGAAGACGTCCGTCCTGGTCAACCTCGGCCGCGTCCTAGCGATCGACCTGATCCACGACGTTGAAGCCGCCGCGCAGGCCGGCCGCATCCCGCTCGCGAGCGCCGAAGGCTTCATCCGCCAGTTGCTTGGCTGGCGTGAGTTCATGCGCCACCTGCACGAGCAGACGGACGGCTATCGCCTGCTCGCAGGGTCCATCCCGCAGGAGCCGCGCAAGGTGGTGCAGGAGGTCTCGCCCGACCAGACCCAACAAGCCGCGCACGCCTACGACATCCCCAAAGCCAACGCAGACCCGTATGCCGGCGCCACACCCTCCGCGCTCGGGGCCGCGCTTCCCTTGCCCGCGGTCTACTGGGGCGTCAAGTCCGGCCTTTACTGCATGGATACGGTTGTCGCCGAGGTGGTTGAAGAGGGCTGGTCGCATCACATCACGCGCCTGATGGTGCTCTCGAATCTTGCCAATCTGTGCGGCTTCTCCCCGCGCGAGCTCACCGACTGGTTCTGGTTCGCCTACATCGACGCCTACGACTGGGTGGTCGAGACCAACGTGCTCGGCATGGCCACCTACGCCGACGGCGGCCTGACGGCGACCAAGCCCTACGTCTCCGGCGCCGCCTACATCAATCGCATGTCGAACTTCTGCGGCAAATGCCAGTACGACCCGAAGAAGTCGCTCGGCCCCGGCTCCTGCCCATTCACGGCGCTCTACTGGACGTTTCTCGAGCGCAATGAAGCCGTGCTCAGCGGCAACTTCCGCATGCAGATGCCCTACAACACACTACGCAAGAAGAAACCGGAGGAACTCGTCCAGCTGCGCGCCCGCGCCGAAGAAGCCATCGCCCACCTGCAATCGTTCGCGCGGCCGCAGTATTGACCCTTGCGCCACGGGATTGTCTTCGCTACCCTTGCAGGATGACGGTTGACCTTCACCACGCCGAGACGCACCTGTCGGAACTCATTGCCGCCGCCGAGGCCGGTGAAGATGTGGTAATTGCTACGGCTGGGCGAAGGTCCGTCCAGTTGGTGCTCGCGCCGGAGACACCAGCTCCAAAACAGCGGGAGCTCGGGCGGCTGAAAGGCAAGCTTAATCTGCCGGAGAACTGGGAAGAGGAATGGGACCGCATGGGTGAAGAGCTCACCGTACTCATGACCGAATCGCCCTTCAGCACCCATGAGTAGTTCATGCGCATCCTGCTCGACACCAACTCGCTTATCTGGTTTCTAACAGAACCTTCTCGCTTGTCCCCGCTCGCAAAACACATCGTCTCTTCCACTGAGCAGGAGATTGCGGTCAGCCTTGTTTCCCTGTGGGAGCTTGCCATCAAGATAGCAAAAGGCAATCTCCCGCAGGTAGGTTCTTCCATCCAGAATGTGCTTCGTGAGATGGACGCACAGGACCTGAACCTCCTGCCGGTAAGGATCGCTCATCTGCTTCGCCTGGAGCCTCTTCCTCTTCTGCACAAAGATCCTTTCGATCGCCTCCTGATCGCTCAGGCACTTGAAGAGAACCTCCCCGTGGTTACCGCAGACCGAATCTTTCCGGCCTACGGCGTGCAGGTGATCTGGTAGCTTCGTCCGCTACAAAGACGGAGTCCGCCGCAGCACATATTGCCGTTCCTGCTGGAAGACCTGCTTCAAAAGCGTGCGCAGCACAAACACCGTCGCAAACGTCCTGATCTGTACCCAGCTTTCCAAACCGATCACTTTCAGCAGCGTAGCGCACAGGCTGAAGCCCAGCGCGCTCAACACACCTTCCGCGATCAGCGTTCGTGCGTGGTCGATGTTCCTCGAACGCACAATCACCACCAACGCCCGCGCCGCATGGTAGACGATGACAAAAGCCGCGCACAGCTCCACAAGAGAGCTGATCCACACCAACACGAGAGCAAACGTCATGGGCGTGCCAGCCTATGCCTGGCCTTTGGCCGAAGTGTGCGCTGCCCGGCACTCGCTCTATCGACAGAGAACGGCTTCACGCCTGCCTGCGCCGCCTTACCCTCCCGGCTATTCCCAGCACCCCCGTGCCCAGCAGCAGCCAGCTTGAGGGCTCCGGAGTCACCACCGGTGTAGCCGCCGCAGTCACACTGATCGAGTCCAGCTCAAAGTAGCCTCCGTCGTTTCGCGAAACAAAAGACAGAGGCGTGGAGCTTGCACTCGCCGATCCGAGGAACGAGTAAAGCGTGTACCCACCTGCCGCTACCGCCGACTCTGAAAACAGCGTGCTTCCGCCAAACAGCAGCGAAAAACTGTTGGTATACGGCGAGGCCGGGCTCGTGTCGTCCAGCAGCGCAAACTCGATCAGGTAAGAGCCGCCCGTTGTCGTTGCCAGGGTCTGTGTGAGCGCGATGGTGGACGACGGATTGCCCAGGTACGCTTCATAGGTGCCGCTGTACGGGGTGGTTGCGGAGGTAAATGGATCGCCCGTGTCCACACCGGCGTAGTTTGGACCCGCCGTGGTTGCCGTTCCGCTCCAGCTGGAAAGGCTGCCGCTTTCAAACCCGCAGTTTGAAACCAGGTTGTTGGTGAAGCCATTGCACGTATCCGCACGGGCCTGCGACGCGCCACAGGTAAGCAGGACAGCGACCGGAAGTACAGCGATCCACTTGCGCATAAAAGCAATCTCCTTAAAACGATCCGTAAGTGTGGTGCATGAACAGCAGAGAACTACTGCGTGCCGCCCGGGCTAGCGTATGCCGTCCATGCCTTCACGATGTTGGTCGCATTGGTGGTGCCGATCCCCGTGGCGAAGTCCCAGCCCACGGTAGCGGGGTAGGCCGGCTGAAAGCTGGTGTCACTGACGGAGAGCGATCCGTAGGTTCCCCCGCTGTTGTAGCAGTTGTTCAGGCCCGTGCAGAGCACCGTCATGTCGCCCTGGGTTACGTCATAGAAGACACAGTTCGAGCCCACGGCATTGCCGAGCGAGGAGTTGCAGTTGGCGCTGCCGTTGTTGCCGTATTGCGTCCTCGCGAGGCTGTAGAGCACAGTGTTCGAATTGCCCCAGCTCTGCCCTGTGCTCTGGTTCACCAGGGCCTGGATGCCGGCCCAGATGGGGCTCGAGATCGACGTGCCCCCGAAGCCGAGCCAGGTGGACGGATCTCCGGAGCACGCGCCGTTTCCGGTCGCTGTGGTCGGGTCTGAGATGCACACCGCGTAGGAGGTTCCCCAGAAGCCATTCGACGCCATCAGCGAAACGTCCGGAATATCGCGAACACCGTCGCCCGGTACACCCAGCAAGCTCTGCCAGCTCGGCTTCGCATAGCCGGCGCAGGTGCCGCTTACGACGCCGCGGGTGGCGGCCGTACCCGTTGCGCATCCGCTCGGTCCGCCGCTGCCGCCGATCACTTCAAGCGAACGCGGACGCACCGTGGTGACGTAGCTTCCGCTGTTGCACAGGCTGTTCGGTCCGACCGAGGGATAGCCAAGATAGCTCGCGTACAGCGTTCCCGCGCAGGAGTAGTTCCATGGAATCTCCGGGATGTATGAGTTTGCCGTTTGGAAGTTGGCTCCGTTGGTGGTGTTGAAGTACGTGCCGGGCGTGCCGAGAGGCGTGTACCCAAAGTCGGTGCCGCCGACCGAGATGTTGTAAGGCGTCGAGGTGAAGCCGCTTACGCCGATGCCGTGCGTCGCCGGACTGGGGCTTGTGCTCGAGCTGTCGGCCGCCGCCGCGCCTTCGTCGCCCGAGGACACAAAGACCGAGACGCCTTGCGCTGCTGCGGTCGCGTAAAGATTGCTGATGTAGGCGTTCAACGTTGCGCCGTCCGATGCCTCCGCTTCGCCATAACTGATGCTGACGATCTTCGGCGGCGCGCTGGCCTGAAGCATGTTCGCGAGCGCAATGAAGCCGCCAAAGATGCCTCCGGAGGCACGGCAGGCAGAGTTCACGATGTTCGCATTGGGAGCCGCGGCCAGAGCCCACTCGACGTCGATCG
>CAXTQE010000155.1:0-1392 GCA_964246225.1 uncultured Acidobacteriaceae bacterium
ACTCCGCCGCCGAAGGCGTCCAGATGGTCTCCGAGCGCGCCTTCTCGACCGAGTCTGCTGACGTCCGTCCCATGCCCACAGAGTCCCACTTCGTCGGCCTCGAAGACGAGGAAGGCGACCTGCCCGTGCAGGAGACGACCGAGTCCACTCCCGAGGCTGCAGCCGATGCCGCCGACGCGGACGCCGACAACATCGACCTCGAAGCCGCGCTCGGCGGAGGCATCAAGAAGGCCGTGGTCAGCGCCAACGAAGATTCCGCCGACTCAGCCGTCGAAGCCGAACACACCGAGGCCCACGCCGAAGCCGCCACCGCCTAGGGCAACACACGAATCGGCTGGCGAGAATACAGCCGATTCGCGTATCCTGAGTCTGAGACGATCTTGGTACGAGGAGAACGAGGGTGAACAACGTCCAGCTTTACTTTGCCATTGGCATTCCGACGTTCACCGTTCTCTGCTCGCTCATGATCGGTATCTTTCAGCTTAATCACACGCTGAACCAGATCAATAGCCGGTTCACCACTCTTGAGAATCGTATGAGTTCGCTGGAGGCCCGGCTGGATGCCAGGATGTCCGTCATCGAATCCGACATCAAAACGGTCGTGAGGATTATCGGCGATCTCGACGTACGTTTGGCCCGCCTCGAAGAACGCACTGCCCGCTAGCCACTGAAATCGTTTTAGACTGCGCACTCTTGCCGCGTATCTCCGCGTGCCGCAAGCCATAGAAGGGAACTGAACCGAATGTCCACCGAAACTCCCGTAAAGATCGACGCCAAGCTCGTCAAGGAACTCCGCGAAAAGTCCGGAGCCCCCATGGGCGACTGCAAAAAGGCCCTCGAAGAAGCTAAGGGCAACATGGAAGATGCCTTCGTCGTCCTGCGCAAGCGCGGCATGGCATCAGCGGCCAAGAAGGCCTCGCGCACCACCAACGAGGGAGCGGTCGGCACCTACATCCACGCCGGCGGCAAGATTGGCGTGCTCCTCGAGCTAAACTGTGAGTCCGACTTCGTCGCCCGCACCGACGACTTCCAGGAGCTCCTCCGCGACATCGCCATGCACATCGCCGCCACCGACCCGCGCTTCGTCGGCCGCGATGAGGTCTCGCAAGCCGACCTCGACCGCGAAAAGGAAGTCTTCCTCGCCCAGCCCGCCATGAAGGGCAAGCCCGAAGCCGTCATCGGCAAGATCCTCGAAGGCAAGATGTCGAAGTTCTACGAGGAAGTCTGCCTGCTCGACCAGCCCTTCATCAAGGAAGCCTCGCAGACCATCTCGCAACTCATCGCATCCAAGGTCGCCAAGCTGGGCGAAAACATCAGCGTCCGTCGCTTCGCCCGCTTCAAAGTAGGAGCCCCAGAGTGGACCGTAGCCCAAACCAAGCTCGCCGCAGAGGA
>CAXTQE010000155.1:1492-8290 GCA_964246225.1 uncultured Acidobacteriaceae bacterium
ACAGCTTGAATGCTGCAAAAGAAAGAACTCTTCGAGCGCTCCCGGAAGGTCCATCGACGCCCTAACACTCCCAGCGCAGCAGCGTCGCTCCCACGGTGAACCCCGCGCCCACGCTTGCCAGGAGCACCATGTCTCCACGCTTCAACCGGCCTTCATCGAGCGCCGTCTGCATCGCCAGCGGGATCGTCGCCGCCGTCGTATTGCCGTACCGGTCGATGTTGATCACCACGCTCGACTCCTCGAGCCCCAGGCGCTCGGCCGTAGAAAGAATAATCCGCTTGTTCGCCTGGTGTGGAATGAAACACGCAAGATCGGCCCCCGTGAGTCCATTGCGTGAAAGGATTCCTTCCGCCGCCTCCGCCATCTTGCGCACGGCAAACTTGTACACCGCGGCACCATCCTGGTGCACAAAGTGCATCTTCGCCGCCACCGTCTCCGCCGTCGGCGGGTGCAGCGAGCCGCCTCCCGGCATATTCAACGCCGCAGCTCCCGAGCCATCGATCTCATGCCAGTAGTCGATCAGCCCCACTTCCTCGTCCACACATGGCTCCAGCAACACCGCTCCCGCGCCATCGCCGAAGATCACGCACGTCGCCCGGTCCGTGTAGTCGATAATCGAGCTCATCACGTCCGCGCCGATCACCAGCACCTTTCGGTGCATGCCCGACTCCACCAGCTTCGCCCCCACCTGCAGCGCGTACGGAAACCCCGAACATGCCGCCGACAGGTCAAACCCCCACGCTCCTTTGGCTCCTAGCCGATCCTGAACCAGGCATGCCGTCGCCGGGAAAAACATGTCCGGCGTCACCGTCGCGACGATAATCACCTCCACCTCGGAGGCCTCGATACCGCGCCGCTCCAGGCACACCTTCGCCGCCTCGAGCGCCAGGTCGCTGGTTGCTACGCCTTTGTCGACAAGGTGCCGCGTGTGAATCCCAGTTCGCTCTACGATCCATTGATCGCTGGTCGCAACCATCGTTTCAAGATCCTGGTTGGTCAATAAACGGGGCGGAACGTACGTTCCTACAGCAGTAATCTTCGCGCGCACCGGAGTCCGGGGCTTCAACGTCAAACTCAAAATCCTCACCTCAACGAGCAACGTTCCCCGGCATACAAAATCCTGGGAGGCCGGAGGACGAGTCGAGCACCAAGCTTGCGAGCGAAGGCTCCCCGACACGCCTGCGGAGAGCAAAAGAGATATGGCCGGGTGACCTACTGCGCCCGTACGAGCCCGTTACCGTTGCTTCCTTCCGGACCTGGCGGGGTTGGCGGGATTACGTCGCGTAGGACCCGGCACGACTCAGAGTCTACCATCGGAGGCGGAGTACCTCCAACGCATGCCCAGCACGCCACGCACCCAGGAAGAAGTCCTCGAACACTATCGTCACCTCCGCGCCACCCACCAGCAGCAGCACAGTCGCCTCTCCGCCTCCCGCAGCACCGCCTCAAAGCTCATGGCCGCAGCCATCCTGCTCACCCTGTTGCTCACCTTTCGCTCCCTGCACACGGCCAGCATCGGCTGGCTGCTTCTCGTATGTTTTCTGGTCATCGCCGCCTGCCTCTGGTACACCCTCCGCCAGGGCACCCGCATCGCCCGCCAGGGCCGCCTGCTCACCTTCTACGATCGCAGCCTCCGCCGCGCCGACGGCTCCGAGCCGCAGTCCGGACGCACCGGCCTCGAACCCGACAGCAACCTCCGCCAGCCCGGCCACCTCTACGATCGCGACCTCGATCTCCTCGGCCCTGACTCGCTCTTCGGCCTGCTCAACACCGTCCGCACCGGCCCCGGAGAGCGCGGCCTCGCCCGCTACCTGCTCGAGCCCGCCACCCACACCGAAGCCGTCGCGCGCCAGGCCGCCGTCCAGGAGCTGCTCCCGCAGACCGCACTCCGCGAACAGATCGCCCTGCTCGGCACCTCCAGCTTCCACCAGATCTCCGCCGGCTTCTTCGACCATTGGCTCGACGACCCCCCGCCCGTCATCGCCCCGCCTATCGTTACGCTCTCCTGCTCACCGCCGTGCTCAACGCAGCGCTCCTGATCGCCGGGCTCCTCCACCTCCGCACCTGGTCCGCGCTCCTGCCCAACATTGCCTTGGTCCTCTGCGTGCAAGGTGCGCTTTGCCTTCGCCTGCGCAGCCGTGTTCTCCCCCTGCTCGTCTCGAGCGCCCGCCTCGAGCAGCACATCCGCATGATCGCCGAAGGCCTCGCCCTGCTCCAGGTCGCCGTCTTTCAAGCACCTAAGCTCCAGCACCTCCAGCGTCTCGCCCTCGAACCCACCGGCGCCGTCCAGCTGCTCAAAAAGCTCGAAGGCCAGCTCACCATTGTTGAGCAGCGCCCCAAAGAATACTTCTTCGTCCTGTCCCTGCTCTCCGCCGCCGGCACCCAGGCCGCCATCTCCATCGCCGCCTGGAAGCGCGACCACGCCGCTGCCATGCGCGCCTGGCTCGCCGCCTGGGCCGAGTTCGAAGCCCTCAACGCCGTCGCCACCTACGCCTTCGAGCACCCGGCCGACAACCAGAACCACACCTGGCCCGAACTCCTGCCGCCCACCCATCCTCCGCTCTACGCAGCCCGGGCGCTCAGCCATCCTCTGCTTGCCGAAGCCATCCCGAACGACGTGACTCTTGGCTCCGCGTCCAGCGACCATCCCTTCTATCTCATCAGCGGCTCCAACATGGCCGGCAAATCCACCCTCCTGCGCTCCGTGGGGATCAACGCCGTCCTGGCCTTCGCCGGAGCCCCGGTCCGAGCCGCCTCCCTCCGCTTGACGCCGCTCACCCTCGGCGCCTCTCTCGCTCTCACCGACTCGCTCGCCGAAGGCCGCTCCAAGTTCCTTGCCGAAGTCGAGCGTCTGTCCGCCACCGTCCAGGCCAGCACCTCGGCCCCGCTGCTCTTCCTGGTCGACGAGATCTTCTCCGGCACCAACTCCGAAGACCGCCGCACCGCCGCCGCCGCCTTGCTCGAGAAGCTTCTCCACAACGGAGCCATCGGCGCGCTTTCCACCCACGACCTCGCCCTCACCGACCTCGCCACCTCCGCCAACCGCGGCCTCAACGTCCACATGGCCAGCCCCAACCCCGACGACCCCCTCGCCTTCGACTACAAGCTCAAACCCGGCGTCAACACCTCCACCAACGCCCTCGCCATCATCCGCATGCTGGGCCTATAAAGGCCAGCAAGAACCGTGAAACATGCCAATGGCATACAATCCTGGCATGCAGACCGTCGTTGAAACGCCGACGTACCTTAAAGCAGCTTCGGCGTTCTTCAATGACACTGAGCGGGCCGACATTGTCTCCGCCATCGCTTCAGATCCGGAGGCGGGCGACTTGATGCCCGGCACTGGAGGATATCGCAAACGTAGATTCGGACGCGCAGGAATGGGAAAACGGGGCGGAGTACGAGTGGTATATCTCTCCGGTGGAGAGGACTACCCTATCTTCCTCGTCACCGTCTACGCCAAGACAGAAAAGGGAAATCTAAACAAGGCAGAGCAAAATACACTCGCGAAGATAGCGAACAACTTCTTCGCGGATTATCGGAGACATGTATGAGCAAACTGTTTGAAGAGATGGCGCAGGGTACGGCAGAGGCCCGCGCCTACATGGAAGGTGAGCGCAAGGGCTTCAAGGCAACATTGCCCGAATCAATCGACGTACGCGAACTCAGAAACAGACTTCACCTCAGCCAGGGCCGATTCGCAGATGCGTTCGGCTTGTCTGTGGATTCGGTCCGTCACTGGGAATCAGGCCGGCGGACCCCGGAAGCAGCCGCACGCGCGCTCCTCACAGTCATTGCCTTCGATCCCCAGTTGGTCATGCGCGCCTTATCCCAACCTCCTGAACAGAGACGCGCCCAGTTACCCAAGCCGATTGCAAACCGTACTCGCACAAAGCACCTCTCTACTACCCTGAGTGGTCAAATCGCATAAGCGTCGCTAATGACTCCTCGCCAATGCTCCCATGACTTCACATTAAGAAAGTCCGCACGATCACTCCGCTTCTGCATCCTAAGGTACATACACCGCGGCCACGCGTCATGCGCGGAATTTGTTCTTGAACGGAGCTCTCCCAATGCTGATTTTGCTCATCGTCCTGATCCTCGTCTTCGGCTTCGGCGGTTATCGCATGGGCCCCGGCCTCGGCTACTACGGCGGCGGCGGCCTCTCGCTCATCCTCACCATCGTCGTCATCCTGCTGCTGCTCAAAATCATCTAATTTTTCTCGGACGCCTTTCACGATCCTGTATGCTTCCCCCGGGAAGTTCTTGGGGGAAGCTGCATGCGGGTTGGCTTGATCACACGGGAGTACCCTCCCAACGTCTACGGCGGTGCCGGGGTCCACGTCGAATACCTGGCACGCGAACTCGCCCGCAAAATCGAGGTTGAGGTTCACTGCTGGGGCGAGCAGCACGAAGACACCCCCAACCTCCAGGTTCGCGGCGATGTTCCCCCGCCCGAAATCACCGCCGACACCAAAGCCAAATTCAAGGCCGCCATCGACGCCCTTGCTCTGAACCTTTCCACCATGAAAGAGCTCGGCGCCATCGACATCATCCACACCCACACGTGGTACGCCTCGATGGCCGGCTTCCTCGCCAAAAAGCTCTACAACATCCCCTTCGTCCTCACCACCCACTCGCTTGAGCCCCTACGCGCCTGGAAGGCCGAACAACTCGGCTCCGGCTATGCCCTGAGCTCCTGGATGGAGCGCACCGCCATCCTCGACGCAGACGCCATCGTCGCCGTCTCGAACGGCACCAAGGCCGACATTCAGCGTGCCTACCCCGACGTCGACCCCGCCCGCATCCACGTCATCTACAACGGCATCGACCTCAACGAATACCGGTACACCGAAGCCACCGACGCCCTCACCAAGTACGGCGTCGATCCCACCCGGCCCTACGTTCTCTTCGTCGGCCGCATCACCCGCCAGAAGGGCGTCACCCACCTCGTCGACGCCGTCCGCCACCTGCCCCCCCGCACCCAGGTCGTGCACAGCGCCGGCCCGCCCGCCACCCCCGAGATCGCCGCCGAGATGCGCGGTAAAGTCGAAGCCCTGCGCAAATCCACCCCCGGCTCCAAGCCCGCGCACCTCGACGACATCACCACCGAAAGCGGAGGCCACGCCTTCCACACCGACGACCCCACCGGCACCGGCCACAACGTCGTCTGGATCGAGCAGATGGTCTCGAAACCGGAGGCCATCCAGCTTTACTCCCACTGCTCCGTGTTCTGCTGCCCCTCGGTCTACGAGCCCTTCGGCATCATCAACCTCGAAGCCATGGCCTGCGGCGCGCCCGTCGTCGCCTCCGCCACCGGGGGCATCCTGGAAGTCGTGGTCGAAGCCGAAACCGGCCACCTCGTCGCCTTCACCGCCGATCCGGTCACCACCTTCCCCGACAACCCGGAGCAGTTCGCCCGCGACCTCGCCGCACCCATTCAAACCCTGCTCGCCGATCCCGCCCGCGCCAAAGCCTTCGGCCAGGCCGGCCGCAAGCGCGTGGAAGAGATGTTCGCCTGGGAATCCATTGCCACCCAGACCATCGAGCTCTACACCCGGCTGCTCGCCGCCACCGCGAAAAAAACCGAGGAGAAGTAGGTTGGGCATCGCCGGAGGCCTGCTGCTCGGCGTCTTCATCGGCATCATCTCCGGACTGGTCGGCATCGGCGGCGGCGCGCTGCTCGTCCCCATCCTGGTCCTCTTCTACGGCATGAGCCAGCACAAGGCCCAGGGCACCTCGCTCGGCGCGCTGCTGCTCCCGATCGGCATCTTCGCCTTCTGGCGGTATTGGAAGGGCGGCAACGTCGACCTGCGCCTCGCCATCCTGGTCGCCCTGGGCTTCGCTGTAGGCGGCTGGATCGGCGGAGGCTGGGCCCAGCACCTCTCAGATCTGACGCTGCGCAGAAGCTTCGCCGCCCTGTTGATCGTCATCGCCCTCAAGATGCTCTGGCCCTAAACACGCGAAGCGTCGAGTACCCCACGCAGGTCCTGCCGCAGGCCCCGTGATGCCCACCCGGCGTTAGGGCGCATTTGCCTTTGCCTCTAAAATGAAGTGTGATGTCCAACGCCCTCTTAGATCCCGCAACCGCCGCACCAGCCAGGCCCAAGGTCGGCTTCGTCTCGCTCGGCTGCCCTAAAAATCTCGTCGACTCCGAAGTCATGATGGGCCTGCTCCACCACAACGGCGCCGAGCTCACCCAGCGCGCCGAAGACGCCGAAATCATCGTCATCAACACCTGCAGCTTCATCGATTCCGCCAAGCAGGAGTCCGTCAATACCATCCTCGAGATGGTCCAGCACAAACAGGCCCACGGCGGCAAAGCCTTGCGCATCGTCGTCGCCGGCTGCCTGGTCGAGCGCTACCGCGACGAGATCCGCAAAAACATCCCCGAGGTCGACGCGGTCGTCGGCACCGGCGAGCTCGAGGCCATCCTCTCCGCCGCCGGCCTCTCGCCCGCGGGCCTCACGAAGCGCGATTCGCCCTTCCAAATCCTCCCGCAGGACTTCGCCCAACCCTCGATCGACGCCCACGTCCAACACGACCTGTCCCTGCTCGAAAACTCCCTGGCCAACGAAACCACGGTAGCCCGAGACTCCGCCCAGAACATCCCTAACCAGAACCGTTCGGGTGCCCCCTCTCAGCCGGTCTCCTCGGCTGAGGTGGGGTCGCACACAGCTGATCCTGCCGAGTCCACCCTCATCCACCGCGCCCCGTCCGCCGTCAACCAGCACTCCCGCCCCCTCACCGACGAACAAACCATAGCCCCCCAACTCCAGATCGTCGAGTCCCTGGCGG
>CAXTQE010000156.1:0-8221 GCA_964246225.1 uncultured Acidobacteriaceae bacterium
TTTCGGCATAGTCGACGTAATGTCCTTCTAAGAACTTCTGATGCGGGAGAGTTGCGGAAACCGTGTTTTCCCAAGGCCGGATTATGGGAGGAAAGTCGGGTGTAATCTGAGCCGGTCATAAACGGTGAGGCGTGATGGCGATGAGATGGAAGCGGCGGAGGCCTAGTGAACGGCGGTCTGCTGCCAATGTGCAGATTTCCACAGAAAAGCGCGGCAAAGGACTGAAGAGATTGCTACAACGGACGATAAGGAGAAGAGATGCAGAGCAGGATTCAAGGAACCACGATGCCGGTATTGGAGCTGCTGCTGCAGCCGGGAGAGGCTGTCTTCTCAGAGGCTGGCGAGCTGAGCTGGATGTCGAGCGCGATCCAGATGAACACGCATACGCAGATGGGCGGCGGCGGCGGACTGCTGGGCGTGATTAAGCGGGTGGCCGGCGGCGGCACCATCTTTATGACGGAGTACACGGCAGCAGGCATGCCGGGGGAGATTGCGTTTGCGACGAAGGTGCCGGGCCACATTGTGCCGATGGAGATTGGTGGCGGGCAGGAGTTCTTCATTCATCGGCATGGATTTTTATGCGCGACCAACCAGGTGTCGTTGGGAGTGGGATTTCAGCAGTCGCTGGGGGCGGGTATCTTCGGCGGAGACGGATTTTTGCTGCAAAAGGCGGGCGGATATGGGACCGCGTGGATCGAGCTTTCAGGTGAGGTGATCATCAAGGATCTGCGTCCAGGCGAGACGCTGCGGGTGCATCCGGGACACGTGGGCGCGTTTACCGGCGGTGTGTCCTTTCAGATTACGCGGGTGCCCGGGATACGGAACCTGATCTTCGGCGGCGATGGCTTGTTTTTGGCGGCGCTGACAGGTCCGGGTCGGGTCTGGCTGCAGACGCTGCCGATTGCACGGCTTGCACACCAGATTCTGGAATACGCGCCGGGCGAGCGGAGACAGGAGTCTGTACAAAGTGGCGTTGTCGGGGGTATCGTTGGGTCGATTCTGGATGGCATGAATCGGGGCTGAGAGAGCAAACAAGGTGGTCGCAGATGCTAAACAAAAGGACGATCGATACGCTTGGCGGGATTGGCTCAATGCTTGCTTCGTTGATGTGTCTAGGGATCGGTTTTTGGGATCGGCAGATGCACCATAGCATTTGGAAGGTCTGGGTATTTGCTTTTGTGGTACTGCTGCTGAATGGATTCGCCATGCTGAAGGTGGCAGGCAAGCTTTCAGGCGCAACGAAGAAGCTGGCACCCCGACGTCCATGAACCTGCCGCCCTTATTCCGGCAAAGACCATTGCGGGAGTGTGATGGGCGACGTAGACTCGCTCACATGATCCGCTCTCTTTGCTCCTTCGTCTGCGTGGCGTTCGTTCTGCTGTTCTCTCGTATCTCGTCTGCTCAGGACTGGGCGAAAGCGGCGCTCGATAAGAGTCCTCGGCATCGGGAATATGTGCCGGTCACCCACGACGGGCGGACGGTTAACACGTTTGTGGTGTACCCGGAAAGCTCGAGCAAGGCTCCGGTGGTGGTGCTGATCCACGAAATCTTTGGGTTGAGCGATTGGATGAAGCTGCAGGCGGATGAACTCGCGGCCAAAGGCTACATTGTGGTGGCGCCGGATCTGGTTTCGGGTGTAGGCCCAGGCGGCGATGGCAAGACGGGCGGAGGAACGGATGCGCTGTTTGCAACGACGGGGAGCACGGACTCGGTGGTGAAGGCGGTGACGAGTCTCGACCCGGCGCGGTTAATGGCGGACCTCGATGCGGTGGCGGACTACGGTAAGAAGCTGCCCAGCGCCAACGGTAAGGTGGCGGTAGCGGGCTTTTGCTGGGGGGGAGGCAAATCGTTTCTGTTTGCCACGCACCGCGGAGATCTGAGCGCGGCGTTTGTGTTCTATGGGCCGCCCCCACCGGCGGCCGCGATGGCGTCCATCCAGGCGCCGGTGTATGGGTTTTATGGCGAAAACGATGCCCGGATCGGGGCTACGATTCCACAGGCGACCGCAGATATGAAGACGGCAGGCAAGTTTTTTGAGCCGATAACTTATGCCGGCGCGGGACATGGATTTATGAGGATAGGGCAGACTCCGGATGCGAAGCCGGGCGATAAGAAGGCTTTCGATGACGGGTTTGCGCGTCTGGTGAAAGAGCTGAAGGCGAACACGAATGGGATGGGCAAGAAGCAGGCTGGTCTCGTAAGGAGTGATTCCAGGCAGACTTTGGTGGCGAGAGGGTCAGCGCAGGCGAATTGCGGCCATATGTAAAGATCGGCATCGCTGTACTCCTCGCCAGCTGATGAAGAGAGCAGGGTTAGAACCGACTCGTTAGCATAGCTAGCCCCTTGCCGTCTGGGTTAGGTGCGACGTGCTCTACTTACTGACTTCCGGTGGCTCTACTCGGAATGAAGCCGTGGCGTTCAGCGCCCAGACGTTCTTCTTGTTTCCCAGTTTCCTCTTCACGTCCTCTCCACTCAAAGCTTCGGGACAGATACTCACGACGAACTCCTGGCGCGGGACGGGACCAATCGAGAAGTCGCACTCAGTGCTTAAATTCGGGTCTGCTACCCGCATGAGGGTGTGAGGCGGGACCGTGATGTCAGCTTCGGTCTCACCGCTTCCGGAGCGTGGGCGCAGCTCCAGAGGCGAGTTAAATTTGCTTGTGCGGGGGCGGCGTCTCGTTCAGGACACGCAGGTGAAAGCCGTGGGGGCCAGCAAAATGCTGCGGGGTATCGCGCCGATAGTTGACCCACACCCTCGCCAGCAATGCATCCTGCGAATTGTCGATCGCGATCACATCGTCTAGATAACGACGCCTGTGATTTCTATCGCCAAACGGATGACATCTACGGGCAAACCCCAGTTGACGCGCCCGGGGTTCGACTTCGCCGGCACTCCCGGGCGTGGCACGGGAGAAGAGGTTATAACGGATAGCTTAGAGTCGCTGCAAAAGGTTCGCTTGACGGGAGTGTTGAGCGTGATCGGCTGAAATCGCACGGGCGCATTCTTAGTGCCGACGGTGACGGTATAGCTGGCGCGATGGCAGACCTTCGGCAACTTGGCGTCCACCTCTCTTGCGACTGTGGCACCCGTCGCGATGACACCGTGGGCTATGTCGCCATTCCAGGTACAAGGACAGACGCTGCGGTGATGATCACTTTGAGCTCCGGTCTCGGTGGAGTCAAGAGCGATGCGGCATTTACTTCCTCCAGGGCTCCCAGCTTCGCCCTGATTTTGAGCGCTGACATGAAGACTGCCAAGCGAGCTATTTTCTTCGAGCAATGATTGATTGCTCGAACCCTCGTCTGACATAAGTGGAGGTATAAGAAGGCTGAGAAAATGAAGGCGTTTTGAATATGATGCGGTACCGACGACAGGTCAGGAGTTGGAACGTCACGATTGAAAACGGTTTGCGGGCCACTTCCGATGGATTGATTCCCTGGGAAAGTTCATCGACTGGAGCAAGTTACTAGAAGCTACGGTAACCGAAAAAGAACAAAGAGGGAGACCTGGTTTACGCAAGAATCTTACTTGCTGAAGAAGCTGCACAGCGAGGTGTCATGTGCCCTCGACCGAGTTCGTTTACTGAACGAAGCTGCCGGAGTAGAGATAGATCTTGCCGCTCTTGGTGGTGGTTGTTGCGGCATAGTTCTCAATGATTGTGTTGAATGCCAGTCCGTTTGTTCCCCAACGGAGGATGGAAGAGGCTGCCGCGTTGACGTTTGGGAAGACCATGGAGTTGATCGGGGTGAAGTGATTGATATCGAACGAGGTGATGGTTCCCATGGCGGACGCGCCGAAACCGGAAGCTGCGAAGAACGCTTTTCCAATGGAACCATCAGGCACCATGACGCCGTTGGTGGCGAAAACGCCGACGGAGCTGCCCGTGGCTGGATTGAGTACCGGTCCGCTATCGGCGTAGACGTAGTGAGTGGTCTTGTCGAAGTGGATGTAGCCGCTGAAGCTGCTGAGTGCGCCTTCGTAGTCCTTGATTCCTGCTCCAGGGATGCCTGCGGACGTTACCGGCAGGACATAGAAGTCGAAGCCGGTGGACTCATTATTTGACCCATAAATCACTGTGGCATCTGCGCCCCAAACCGCAGAACCAAGGAGCAGATCGCCGACATTGGGATGGCTTGTATAGCGGCCGGCCGTGGTGGGACGGGCGGTGGCATCATCAAAGACCGTGATTCCTTCGATGGCCTCCGGGCTGGTCCCCGGGTTCCCGACACTGACCATCCAGGTGTGCGGCGTTGCCGGGGCGACCCCTATCGCGAGGGCGGTGTTGGTTCCATAGAAGTTGGAGCCTCCCAGGGAGACCAAGATATCGGGCGTCATCGCAGGGAGGAGAAAGCGCTGTACGGCTGAGGCTCCGTCCAATGCGACGTAGAGGAACTGGCCGTCATCGGAGATTGCCATCAGGTCGGGTTCGCTGCCGGCATACACGGTTTTTGTGATCGCTCCTGTCGATGGATTGATGGCGACGATGCTGTTGCCGTTCTGGGTTGCGGAACTCGGGACCGAGGCGTAGATCAGCTGATGCTGTGGATCGTACACGATCGAGTTTGCGGTCTGGTTGACGATGATGTCACCGGCCGGAAGCGGGTTCACCGTCAGATTGACGGCGTTGGAGGTGAGCGGCCCGGAACCCGAACCGGGGCTAAGGACCGTTACGGCGACGGTGCCTGCGCTTGCGAGCAGCGAGTCGGGAATGGTGGCGAACAGAAGCGAGCTGGCAACATTGTTGGTCGTTACGGCTGTGCCGTTCAGTTGGAGCGTTGCTCCGGTCGGGAACGCCGAGCCTGTAACTTGCAAGGTGAGGGAGGATACTCCGGCGGTGACGCTTGTTGGACTGATGGAGCTTATCGTGGCTACCGGGACGGGATTGACGGTGAAGACAAACGGGATGGAGGATGCCGCGTTGGGCGCGACGTTTGAGACAACGATCGTAGAAGTTCCTGTCGAAGTTAGGGCGGACGCAGGCAGGGCCAGAACAATTTGGTTTGCGGTTTGCGATGTGACGGCGAGCCTGGTCGAGCCGAAGGTGACGGTGGCACCGCTGGCGAAGTTTTGCCCGGAGATGGTGACGTTTACCGGTCCCGAGTTGACGATTGCGCTGGAAGGCGTGATGAAGCTGACGATCGGTGGTATTGGATTTACGGTAAAGTTGCTGACATTCGAGGTGAGCGAGAGAGGCGAGGGATCGACCACCGCGACGGGAAACGTTCCCGCTGCAGAGAGATTGGAAGCCGGCACTGTAGCGACCAGCTGAGTCGCAGAGTTGACGACGGTGGTTAGCGAAAGACCGTTGAACTGTGCTACCGAGGAGGGTAGAAAGTTCTGCCCGGTGATGGTAAGCGCGAAGCTGACCGAGCCCGCAGTGACACTGGTGGCGGAGAGGCTTGAAAGAACAGGCGCGGGCTGCACGGAGGCGGTGACGGTAAAAGGGAGTGAATTGGACAGCAGCGACGTTGGCGAAGGGTCGACCACAGCAACCTGAACCGTACCCGCGGCGGCGAGATCCGCGGCGGGAACCATGGCGGTAAGCAGAGTCGCCGAAGTAAACGTCGTCGTGAGGGGTACTCCATTCCAGTACACCAGCGAGGTAGAAAGGAAGTTCTGCCCTGTGACCGTGAGGGTGAAACTGGGCGCACCGGCAACGGCCGAGCTCTGTGACAACATGGTGGCGGACGGAGCTGCCTGGGCGGCCGTCGTCGTGGTCGTCGGTGAGGAAGCGGCTGGAGCGGAGCCGCCACAACCGATCGCGCTAACTATAAGCCCAGAGACAAGTGCCAATACAGCGGGACGGCAAAAAGCTTCTATTCGGAAAGCGGAGCCGATCGTGAGTGGCATTCCATCAATATAGGCACGGGGATCGCGGAACGCAATGAAAACCGGGTAGGATTTACCGAGGTTGAGAAGTCTTTAGGGATGGCAGCAGAAAGGTTCTCTGGCGGCGCCTCCAAGTGGCGTCTATTCGATGTGCGCAACAGGTTCCACCGTGCGGACGCTAAAGCGTGCGCTGCGGTCAAGATGACGGGACAGAGCGGGACGACTATCTAGGTGCCGAGTTCCGTCCGGATGGCTTGGGCGATGGTCTCGGCGTGGCGGGCCATTTGGGACTGATCTTCGGCCTCGATCATGACGCGGGCAAGGGCTTCGGTGCCCGAGTAGCGGATGACGACGCGGCCGGTTCCGGCGAGATCCTGCTCGGCGGCGGCGATGGCTTCGGCTATCGAAGGGATCTGGTCGAGCGGCTTCTTCTCGCGCACCTTCACATTGACGATGACCTGAGGGAAGGTTTTCAGGTCGGCGGCGAGTTCGGCCAGCGACTTGCCGGTGCGGTGGACGATATCGAGGACGAGCAGCGCGGTGAGCAGCCCATCGCCGGTGGTAGAGCGGCCGGAGAAGAGGATGTGGCCGGACTGTTCGCCGCCGAGGCTGGCGCCGGTTGCGAGCATCTGCTCTAAAACGTACTTGTCGCCGACAGGCGCGCGTAACATTCTGATTCCGGAGCGGCCGAGGGCGGCCTCCAGGCCCATGTTGGACATAGTGGTGGCGACGACGGTGGCATGGGCCAATTTGCCCTGGGCGTGGAGGTCGCGGGCGGCAAGCAGGAGGACGGCGTCGCCATTGACGACTTGCCCATGCTGATTGGCGAACAGCACGCGGTCGGCGTCGCCATCGAAGGTGATGCCGACGGAGGCTTTGTGCTGGACGACCTCGGCGGCGACGCCCTCGGGATGGAGCGCACCGCAGCCTAGATTGATGTTCCGGCCATCGGGACTGGCGTGGGTGACGATGACACGGCCGCCAAGATCGCTGAAGAGCTGCGGGGCGACAGAGCTGGCGGCACCGTTGGCGCAGTCGACGACGATGGTCTGGTTATCGAGCGAGAGACCGGGGACGGCGGCCAGGAGGAAGCGAGTGTACTCGGCGCGATCGGCCTCATTGACCGGGGGAGCTTCGGTGGAGACCCAGGTCTGAAGGTCGAGACCTGGGGCACCCGCGTTGTTCAACTGGCGGAAGATCTCGGATTCGATGGCGAGTTCGGTGGCGTCGGGGAGCTTGTAGCCGTCGGGGCCGAAGAGCTTGATGCCATTATCCTGCCAGGGATTGTGTGAGGCGGAGATGACCACGCCGGTGGCGAATCCATGGAGGTGGGTGAGATGGGCGACGGCGGGCGTGGTGATGACGCCGGCGTTCTCGACGGAGGCTCCCCCGGCGTCGAGGGCGGCGGTGAGCGTTGCGGCGATGGACTCGGAGGACTCGCGGGTGTCCATGCCGAGGAGCACGCGGGGCCTTGGAGAGGAGGCTTTGAGGGTGTGGGCGAGGGCGAGGCCGACGGCGTAGACGGTGGATGGGTTGAGCGGGGGCTGGCCGGCGATGGCGCGGATGCCGTCGGTGCCGAAGAGCTTCTTCATGCGGATTGGGTCTCCGTGGTGGGTTCGATGATCGTCGCGCGGAGGCTGCCGTGAGCCAGACGGGCCCGAATTTGCTGGTGCGGACGGGCTTCGGCGGCGTTGCGCAGGATGTGTGAGGCGGTGTCGCCGGCCGACTCCAGATAGACGATGGCATAGCCCCGGTTGAGGACGGCGAGCGGCGAAAGGGCGGCGAGGCGCAAGGTTACGCGTTCGAGGCGGTAGCGGCGGCGGGCGATCAGGCGCTCGGCGAGGCGATCCATTTGTTGGGCGGCGGAGGTGAGGCGGCGGTTGGCCGTGGCGAGACGGACGGTGGGCGCGTGGCGGTGGAGCCGGGCTTCAAGGGCCGCGAGGCGTTTGTTCCGGGCGCGCAGGCGGTTGTCCGTGGCGGCTTCAAGGCGTCGTCCGAGGTCGTCGATGCGCTGCTCGCGGAGACCGATGGAGTCGCGCACGCGGGCGAGGACATAGCTGGCGGAGAGGCGCTGAAGGCGCTGCCGGCAGCGCAGGAGGTGAAAGTCGCCGGAGCGGAGAACGCGGCGCTCGAGGGCGAGGACGCGCTCTTCAATGCTGTGGTCGATCTCGTGGCCAATGGCGGAGACGACGGGCAGGTGGGAGGCGGCGATGGTACGGGCGAGGGCTTCGTCGTTGAAGCCTGCGAGGTCTTCCAAGGAGCCTCCGCCGCGAGCGACTAGGATGAGGTCGACGCGGTCTGGATGGCGGTCAAACCAGCGGATGCCGGCGGCGACTGTGGAAGGACATTGGGTGCCCTGCATGATGGCCGGGTAGATGAGCAGGTTAAGGC
>CAXTQE010000157.1:0-8127 GCA_964246225.1 uncultured Acidobacteriaceae bacterium
GGTGGTGGCGGGCGAGGGTGATGCTGATGCAGTCGGCGACGAGAGGGGCGAGGTCGAGGGTGGCGCGGTTGGCCTGGCGGGCGCGCTGGCCGAGTTCGCCGGCCTTGAGGACCTGCTCGATGGTGGCGAGGAGGCGGTCGGAGTCGGCGTGCATGATGGCGTAGAACTTCTGGCGCTGGGCGTCATCGAGGGTACGCCGCTGAAGGGTTTCGAGGTAGAGGCGGATGGAGGCGATGGGGGTTTTGAGCTCGTGGGTGACGGCGTTGAGAAAAGAGTCCTGGCGCTCGTTGCGGCGGACTTCTCGAACGAGGAAGACGGTGTTGAGGACGACACCGGCGACCAGGAGGGCGAAGAAGATGATGCCGAGGACGAGGTAGGCGGCGCGGGCTTTGTTGTTCACGATCCAGGCGACGTTGAGCGTGATGGCGAGGCCGGTGAGCAGGACGCCGAGGGTGATGGCTGTGGCGATGGCTCCGCGGCGTCGGGTGAAGTTCATGGGATGGGTGAGCGGACGTGGTTAGGTTATACCGCTGCTATAGATTCGCACGGCACGCCGGACGTAAAGGCTCGATGGCTACGTTGCGTCTAGGCCTGGGGGGTCAGAGGGCGTGAACCTTGTTCTTTCTGGTGGGAAGACCGTCGACGAAGGCATCGCGGCGCAGGGGTGTCCTCCGAGTTTCAGGGTGCCAGCTGTACAGTTTCGGAGATCGAGGGTGCATGCTCTTTTCGAGCATCCGTGACTGTAACCGCTTCGTTCCAATTTGGTCTGGTCGGTCGGTCCGTCGATCCGGAGCGCAACAACTTTGCCGGTACCCCTCCTACAACGGCTCGCGCAGGAACGTCTCGCGTGACGACTGCGTTGGCGCCGATGGTGGCGTAATCCCCGATTGAGACGCCTCCAAGAATGGTCACTCCTCGACCTACCCACACCTCACGGCCGAGTGAAATGGGCGCCGCCGTATGTCCCGCCTCTCGGATCGGCATACCGGGTTGACGGCGATGGTTCGCGTCGCGAAGACTGGAGTATTCCCCGATCATGCATCCGCTGCCGAGATGGATGCCTTCCATAGCAACCAGGTGAACGCCGCGGGACAGGACGACTCCATCGCCGACCTCGATGCTGGCTCCGTCTTGCGTTTCCAGATGGAGATTCGGGTAAAGCAGCACGTTTTCTCCGAAGCGGATTTTACGTGTGCCGTAGACCAGACTGCTCCCCAGCACGACAGCCGAGGCAGGTAGCGCCTCGTGCAGCTGTGCCGCCAGATCGGCGTGAGACCAGAGTCGGCGCGCGTATTCTCGCAGGCGCGCAGTCCTTCGCAAGGCACCACAGATGGGCGCGACGAGGAGTGATTTGAGTTTTACCATGGACGTTGCGGCGAGTGCCGCCCCCCGGCGGTATCCAGCCAGGCTTGATCGAGACACTGGAGGAGCATTCTATGCTGCTTGCCTCGCGCGCGACGCCTTGGATCGGAGCTGAACCAGTTCCGTAGTACGGTCGCCCGATAGAGGAGTTGCTCGCCCAGCCAGGCCATGTGCACGTGCCAGCCGTGATGCTTGCGGTAGTAGAGCAACGTGCTTCGCATACGCCAGAGCACGACCTGGGAGGCTTGAGGGGAAAATTCCAAATCGGTTCTGCTGCGCGAAGATTCGCCTCCGATGTGCACAATGACGACGTCCGGCCAGGACCAGACGGCAAAGCCAGCGCGTTTGAGGCGTAGGCAAAGATCGACTTCTTCGTAGTAGAGGAAGAAGGCAGGGTCGAACAGACCTACCCTGCGCAGAGCTTCCGGACGGACGATGCAAAAGGCTCCTGGCACCCAGTCGACACATGCCGGTAAGTTGGGGTCTGCCCAGGTACGATCAAAGCGTCCAAAAAAGCGTGACTTTGGATAGCGGCTGGCTAACCCGGAAAGAACCAGCGCATCGTTTAGGACAGTGTGGAAGCAGCGAGATGACGGTTGAGCGGATCCGTCGCGGCCCACCAGCCGAGCGCCTCCAAGGCCGCAGTCGGGTGTTTCGTCCATGTGGCGGATGGCTAGGCCTAGAGCTCCTGAAGTGAAGAAAGCGTCCGAGTTCAGCAAAACGAAGTAGCGTCCGCGAGCGCTTTCCAGAGCAAGATTGTTTGCGGCTCCGAAGCCCAGGTTTACTTCGCTGCGCAAAAGAAGGACTTCCGGAAACTCTGCGCGGATCATCTCCGGTGACCCGTCTGTGGACGCATTGTCAACGACTATGATCTCGGCTGTAAAGTTTTTCGATTCCTCCATCACGGATTGGAGACAATGTCGCAGCACCTCTCGCGTGTTGTAGGAAACAACAATGATGGACAGCTCGCAGACTGGAAGATCGGCTCGCGCCACACCCGATGGCGTCATGCTCGTGCCTCGCTGAAATCGTGTTCTCGTTGCGCGACCAGACGTTGCTCGAGAGTTTTGGCGAGCCGTTCGTGGTTGCTTGGGAGGCTGTATTCGTCAAGGATTCTCTGTCGCGCCGCCTTGCCCATCGACACCCGTCGAGATTCCTCTCTGCTCAGAATCAGAAGAGCTTCCGCCAAGGCCTGGGCGTTGCCCGCGGGGACCAGAAGGCCCTCCACACCGTCGCGGATCAGCTCCGGGATACCGGCGACAAACGTGCTGACACACGGAATGCCCAGAGCCATGGCTTCCATCAGCGCCACGGGGATTCCTTCGGCGAAGCTGGCCAGGACGAAGAGGTCCGCTTCGCGCAGATGAGCCAGTGCCTTGTCATGGGAGAGTGCCTGCGTGAAGGTGACGCATTCTGAAAGCCGATGGGTTTGGACGAAAGCCTGCAGGCGATCCATCTCCGGGCCACCGCCAATCAGTGTTAGCTGAATCGAGACCCCGCGGTCGTGGAGGATCAGCAAGGCTTCGAGCAGCGTTCGATGACCCTTGGCGGACACGAGTCGTCCGATGCAAACGGCTTTCAATGCTTCGCGCCCGCTCCTGCGGGACGGAGCGATTGCCGGGAGGAAGCTGGCCGGATCGACGCCTAATCGAACCACCTGGAGCTTGCCCCAATGTGGATGAGGGACGAGCTGATAGAGCTGGCTTCTGCAAAAATCACTGATACAGATGACGAAACTGGCTTGCTCAATCTTCTCGCGCAGGTGGTTGGACGTGACATCGAGAAGCTCTTCCGGACCGTGAATTGTGAGAGAAAAGGGAATCTGCCACGCTGCCGACGAAAAAAAAACAAAACAACACACTGCTCCCCCTAACATTAAAAAGAGATGCTTCAAATTCCGGCCTGCCATCCAGCGGCCCAGCAGAAGTGCCTCCGCGAGATAGAACAGCCAGTAAACTCGTTTTCTGGCCGTCAGATTGCGGATACCGCATACCGCTTTGACTCCGCGGAACACGGCCGCAGGCTGGCCCAGAAAAATGGTCAGCAGTGTCCAAACCGCTGTGAGGGAAGAGTTCCCCTGAACGTAAAAAGTTTTCCTTGCTTCATCCGCTTCGCGCGGCGGAAGATCGCTCAAGCTTCGGTCGGGCGGGTTGATGGAAGCCGTTTCGATATGCAGGCCACGTGCGCGCAGACCGAGCACTTCCTGCAGAAGAAAGGTGTGTGAGATCGCCGGGTATCGACTGAGGAGGTAGGCGACCCGAACTCCGGACGGCGCGCGGCGAGCGGGATCATCCGCTGCCTCGAAGCTCCGCTCTCCCTCAACGTTTGTCTGTTGCAAAGTCTCCAAGGTCATCCGTCCAGCAACTTATTCATTCAACCGCAATGGGAGCCGAGGCGCACTCCCCCGAAGGAACTACGTCCTCGCTATCCGTACACGAATCGATCGACATCCGGTATAGCTCTACCATCCGATCAATCCGGTCGTTCCAACAAAAATTCCGCAACAAGCGCTCGCGGCCCGCGTTTCCGAGCGTTCTGCACAACTCAGGCGAGGACTGCAGTTGCGACATGGCTTTGCTAAAGCCTTCGATCAGGGCGGTTCGGCTGTGAGGTGGAATGAGCATGCCGCAGCTGTCGTCCAGGTATTCGGCTGGGCCACCCCAGGCAGTGGCAATGACGGGCCGGGCCATAGCCATGGCTTCGAGCACAACCGCGCCGCCGCACTCGAGCAGGCTCGGCAGCACCAGCGCGCAACAGCCGTGGAGCCGATCTGCGCACTCTTTCTGGCTCAGCCACCCAAGAAAGTGCACGCGATCCTGAACGCCGATTTTGGCGGCCAGCTCTCGCCAGGGCTCAAGCATCGGCCCATCGCCAACCACCTCCAGGGTAGCTTCCGGAAGATCCTGAAGGGCCTGCACTACGATATCGAGAGCCTTCCAATCGACCAGTCTGCCCACGAACAGAAAGCGCGACTCGCGTGATTGCGGGGAACCTTCCGGCATTTGCCATGCGTCCGCGTCCACGGCATTCTCCGGCAATTCGAGAACGCGTCCCTTTCGTCCTTCAGGCAGAACTGCTCGTGTCCGAGTGTTTGCCACGAGTACCAAGGCGGCTTTGCGTTTGCCCGGGAAGATGGCGTTGGCCAGGTTGGAAAGCGAGCGGCCCAAGGCGACGATGCATCGGCTTGCCAGGGGTTCCTTGGTCCGAAACGCCGGAGGGTACTCCATGCCACCGTTCAGCGGACCGATGACCACCGGGGCACCCAGGTTGTACAGCAGGGAAGGGAAACGGGGCGAAACCGGAATAGGCTGATGCACGACGCAGTCCGCCGTAGCGAGGCCGCGCAGAATGGCACGCTGCTTCCACTGCGTGATCATCTGCGTGGCAAGGCCTAGGGTCGCTTCGTCGATCCGCCGTGGAAGCCAGCGCCCCAGCAGAAAGAGCAGCTTCTGCAGAGAGGTGTCTTCGACGAAGTGGAGGCGGTCGAGCTCCTGGGGAAACAAGGCCGTCAACTCCGGGCGTGTTCTCCCATGGACGATCAGGTGTGCGTCCATCTGACGCTGGCGCAGCAGGCGAAAGTAGTGGTATGGCAGGATGGCCTCGCCACCAAAGCGAAGAGACGCGTTCTCCGCAGCGATCAACACGCGCATCTGCAGATCGCTCATGCGTGCCTTGCTCCAAACACCCGGTAGTAGCCGGTGGTACGCAGCAGGTTTTTGGCTCGTTGCTCCAGGGCATAGCGGGTCGGCGTTAGTTCCTCAAAGGGCAGCACCCGGCCCGGAGCCGTTATCTCCCTGACTTCCGCGACTTGCTGGTTAGCGACCAGGTCGTGCATCAGCCACTTTGCCTCGCCACCGCCATGAAAGCACTTCATGGTGTGCCAGGGTTCGTCCGAAAGGATCTGCGCACCGGTTGCTCCGAGCAGGCGTCGAAGCCGCTTGGTCTGGGTGCGATGCCAGCACACCCAGAGCTGCGGGTCGAGATAACTGCCGCCATTGCGCATGGCGAGCGCGGCCCAGACGATTGCCTCCACGTGCATCAAGCGCGGCAGTCGATCTCCCCCCAGCCGCCCGATCAACCAGTCCAACCAGTCCAGGTCGGGTCCGCCGCGCCAGTGCGCTACCCCGATATCGACGTGATGAGCGAGCCGAACGCCAGACTCGATAGCCCGGTTAACCACCTGTGGCGGGAACAGGCACGTGGGGCGCTGCCACATCAACTTCAGTCCCGTGGCGGGAGTTTCCTCGAAGCGGAAGCGGTTCGGAAAACAGACATCCGGGTCGAGCAGGATGATCTCCTCGCCGTCGGCAGCCATTAGAAGCGGGTCGGTAATCTTCCGCCAGCAGGGGTGCCCCTGACGGAAGCTCCGAAGGTTCGGCAAACCTGCAAACCGGCTTGCCTCCGCATCCGCCAGATCGTTCTCGGTCGTTACGCTCCAGGTATGGCGCGACTCCGGACGCAAGCTGTCGATCGCGTTGAACAGAGCCTCTCGGTCGCTCTCCATGTCGGTAATCAGGTGTAGATCGACCGGGTCGACGGAGTTTCGGAAAAGATCCGCCATGGCTCCCAGCGCATAGCGCAACGATCGGGGCGAGAGGACGGCGTACACCTGGCGCTGGGGCGGGCGGGCTACGGCAATCGCGTTCATACGCGCACCACCATGCGCCGCCGAAGCAGGTCGCGTATTTGCCCGGCAAGTTGATCAATGTTGGGTTCAAGAAAGAGCCGTTCGTGATCGCCTGGAAGATCATGGATTTCGACGCCCTGTTTAGATAGACGGCTCCAGCCTAGGTCGTAGGCACCGCCCGCATGCTGCTGCTCCGACGCACGAAAGAGCACCAGGCGGCCGTCATAAGGCTCGGGCTGATAGTTTTCGATCGCGACAAGATTGATGTCATACGCGCTCCGCATCCAGGCAGGAATGCGCCGGAAGCCAAGCCTGGCGGCTGCCATGCAGCCGAAGCGAATGGCCCGGGTATGTAGTTTCCTCAAAACGTATTGCAGTCGAGCGATGGCCGTAAGCCGGCCCGTGTTGCCGTGAAGCCGGTTCAGCCTCTGATTCAGGCGTGCAGGCGTGGGCGCGCTGCGGGCAGCTGTCTGATCGTATTGCCGGGTACGTGCATCGAGTATTCCCAACAGTGCTACCTCCTCCCCCTCCGACTGCAGTTGGCGAGCCATTTCCAGCGCGAGCGTGCCTCCGAACGAGTAACCGAACAGATGGTAGGGCCCGCGCGGCTGCACTCCGCGGACGTCGCGAACATAGTACGCAGCAAGATCCTCCATCCGCAACAGCGCCGGCTCTTGCCCAACCAGGGACTGCGCCTGAATGCCGTATACGGGTTGATCGTCGCCGAGCCGCGCCGCAAGACCATGGAAGCTGATGACGTTGCCGCCGACCCCATGCGTGATGAACAGGGGAGGTCTGCTGCCATGCGGCTGCAGTGGTACCAGCGAGCTGTCCGTGTGGGGTGCAAACCGCGCCTGGATGACCTGCGCCAAACCCTCGATCGTCCCAGCGGAGACCAGACTTGCCAGGCCGAAATTCATTGCGAAGACTCGATTGATCCTGGTGATCAGGCGAAGCGCCGCAAGGGATCCGGCACCAAGTGAAAAGAAGTTGGAGCGAATGCTGATCTCCGGGATACCCAGTGCTGCCTGCCAGAGGTGCGCAAGCTGCCGCTCGATTACGTCGCGTGGCGGAACGTATTCGTCCTCGGTTTGCGGGCTGCTCCGTCCAGCCTTTGGTGCCTGTGAACGATTTACCGTCTGCGCTGCTGCCAGCTGATCGACACGATCCTCGGGCCCAGATAAAGCGGAAGACAATAATTCGTTGAACGTTTGCAGATAGGTCTGAATGGTCGTGAGTTTGTAATGGCGCGGGTTGTACTCCAGCTGCAGTCTTGGACCTTCTATCTCGCGATCCACCACCGCGAACATCATCTCGAACACCGCACCTGGACTTTCGGAACGTAGCGGAACGATCTCAAGTTCGCCGATCCGGTGAGTCACCATGAAGGATTTCTGGTAGAGGAAAAAGACTGGAATTTCAAAGGCGCGGCCTGCGCCGGCAAAGTGTGCATCGTGCACAAGCATTTCAAACGGCAGTGTCTGATGCTCGTACGCTCCGACGGTCCACTCCTGTAGCTTGACTAGCAGAGTGCGGAACGTCTCTTCGTCCGACAGGCGAAGCCGCATCACCTGAATGTTCATGAACAAGCCGATCAGCTCTTCTGTCTCGTCGGTGCGGTTGGCGCATGGAGATCCAAGGGTGAGATCGCGCTGCCCGGTGAGCCGATGCATCAGCGCCGCGAAGACAGCGAAGAGCAGGATGTTCAGGGTCACGTTTTCGCGTCTGCAGAACTCCTGTGCCCGCATCTGTAGATCGGGCGGAATCAGGAGTGTCTCAATGGCACCGGCAGGCGCGTGCTCGTGCTCCGGAAGATGGTTCACCGCGTCGGGGTCGCGGGTGAGTGAAAGAGTGGTGAAGTTCGTGCCCAGCGAATCGTGCCAGAACGCAAGAGATGCTGCCGGTCCTTCCCCGCGAAGCCAATTTTCCTGCCAGACTGCGTAGTCGGCGAACTGGATCGGAAGCTCCGGCAGGGTGGCTGGGTGCTCGCTAAGCAGAGCCTCGTAAAAGGTAGTCATGTCGCGGAGCAGAATGCCGTTTGAGATCCCGTCGCAGATGATGTGGTGCATCGTCACGAGCAGAAGATGGTGTCCGCGCTGAACCTCAGCAGCTTGAGCACAAGCAGCGGGCCGCTCCGT
>CAXTQE010000158.1:0-8100 GCA_964246225.1 uncultured Acidobacteriaceae bacterium
TCTCCCACCAGATGTCTCCGTTGGGGACGCCGTTCTCAGTGACAAGCGCGACGTTCGTAAAGATGGAGTTGGCGCGCAGGGTGGCCATGGCGTTGGGGTTGGTCAGATCGCTGGTACCGGGCGCGACGCCGAAGAAGCCGGTCTCGGGATTGATGGCGCGAAGCTGGCCGCTGGAATCGGGTTTAATCCAGGCGATGTCGTCGCCCACCGTCCAGACTTTCCAGCCGTCGAAGCCCGCGGGGGGGATGAGCATGGCGAAGTTGGTCTTGCCACAGGCGCTGGGGAAGGCGGCGGCCACGTAGGTTTTTTCGGTCTTGCCGCGTGCGTCGGCGGGAGATTCCACGCCGACGATGAGCATGTGTTCGGCCATCCAGCCTTCGTCGCGAGCGATGTTTGAGGCGATGCGCAGGGCGAAGCACTTCTTGCCGAGCAGCGCGTTGCCTCCGTAGCCGGATCCATAGGACCAGATCTCGCGCGTTTCGGGAAAGTGAACGATGTACTTGGTATCGTTTTGCGGCCAGGGGACGTCCTGCTCGCCGGCAGTGAGCGGCGCTCCCACCGAGTGGACGCAAGGGACTACGCGCTTGACGTCCTTCTCGATTTCCTTATAAACCGGCGTCCCGATGCGGGCCATAATGCGCATGTTGACGACGGCATAGGCAGAGTCGGTAAGCTGCACACCAATCTGCGACATGGGCGAGCCGATGGGACCCATTGAGAAAGGCATGACGTACATGGTGCGGCCGCGCATGGAGCCGCGAAAGAGCGTTTTGAGCTTTTTGCGCATGCTGAAGGGATCTTCCCAGTTGTTGGTGGGGCCGGCGCTGTCCTTGGCGAGCGAACAGATAAAGGTGCGGTCTTCCACGCGTGCGACGTCGTTGGGTGAGCTGCGGGCATAGAAGCAGCCGGGCCACTTTGTCTCTGAAAGCCGGGTGAAGGTGCCGGCCTCGACCAGCCCATCGCAGAGCCAGGCGTTCTCTTCTTCCGAGCCATCGACCCAATGAATGCGGGCCGGCTGGCAGAGGTCGGCCATCTTGTCCACCCAGCGAATCAGGTGTTTGTTCGTGGTGGGCGGGGCTGGAGTCCCCGCGGCGACGGGGCTGGCGAGCTTCGTGGGCATGGAAGTTGGATTCTCCTTAGTAAGTGTTCGCTCGCGAAGGTAGGCTGTCAATGAATTTAGCTGCTGGAACGCCCCGAGGTGCGAAGAACTCCAGATCCGACCCATGTGAAACGGTTTGTCGCCGATCCAGGCAGTACCGAAGTACCACGAGAGTGTTGACACGTTCGTGGGGAACTGGAGTGGCTGATTTATAGTTAAGGCTTGTCAAGCGGCAGTTGCGGCTCGGCAATTCTGTAGGAAGTCAAGGTCGACCACCAGGCATGATTCGCATTCTGCAGCAGGACAATAAGTTCATCAAGGTCGTCTTCGGCCTGATCATCGGCGTGGCTGTGATTACGATGGTGATTACGCTCGTTCCCGGAATCTTCGACAACGCGGGCGCGGGCGGCGACCCGACGACTTACGCGACGGTGCACGAACCGGGCTTCTTCAGCCGGCTTGTAGGGGATACGCAGACGGTGACTCGCACCGACATTGCGCGGGCGGTGCAGCAGCAGACGCAGGGCCGCCAAGTGCCGGCCTTCTACATGCCTTATCTCGAAAGCCGGGCCGGCCAGCAGTTGGTACAGGAGGCGATCCTGAAGATTGAAGGCGACCGCCGCGGGCTGCAGGTGTCGGATGAAGACCTGCTTTCGGTGATGCATGAGGGGCAGCTGGGGCAAATTTTCTTTCCAGGCGGCAAGTTCATCGGCAATGAGGCCTATATGAACTTTGTGCAGACGAATATGGGCATGACCCGCGCGCAGTTTGAGGAATACCTCAAGAGCCGCATTGAGCTGAGCCGGCTGCAGGCGATGATGACCGGAGGGGCGACGGTCTCTGACAACGACGTGCGGAACTCCTTCCGTGTTTCGGGCACGAAGGTGAAATTCGACTATGCGGTGGTGTCGTCGGCGGATCTGGCGAAGACGATCAATCCCTCGGACTCGGACCTGCAGGCATTCTTCAAACAAAACGCGGCGCGCTATGCGACCGCCGTTCCGGAGCAGCGCAAAATTCAGTATGTGTCGTTTGGAATCGATCAGATGCCGGGCGGCAAGCCGCAGGTTTCAGATGCCGAAATACAGACGTACTACGACGCGCACAAGGCGCAGTATGACGTAAAGGAGCAAGTGAAGGCACGTCACATTCTGATCGCCGTGCCTCAGGGCGCGGATGCGAAGACTGACGCGGCGGCGAAGAGCAAAGCAGAGGGCGTGCTCGCTCAAATCAAGGCGGGCGGAAACTTCGTGGAGCTGGCCAAGGCCAACTCGGACGACCCGGGAAGCAAGGATACAGGCGGCGAGCTCGGCGTATTTACGCGAGGCAAAATGGTGCCGGCCTTTGAGAAGGCGGCGTTTGCATTGCAGGCAGGGCAGACTTCAGACCTGGTGAAGACCGACTTCGGCTACCACATCATCCAGGTAGAACAGCATGATCAGGAGCACCTGAAGCCGCTGAGCGAAATGAAGGCAGAGATTGTCCCGGTGCTGGAGCAGCAAAAGCTGGGCGCGGCCGAGCAGAATTTTGCGAGCACGTTGGTGGCGGAAGCGAAGAAGGAAGGCATCGAGAAAGCGGCTGCCGCGCATGGTCTGCACGCGATTACGACGGACTACGTAGGCAAGGACGGCACCATCGGCGGGGTATCGGATGCGACGGCTCTGCTGACAGGCGCGTTTGGGGCGACCAAGGGGGCGGCGCCGGCCTCGGCTTCAACCGGCGACGGCTATGCTGTGTATCAGGTGGAAGACATACGCGCGCCGCATGCGCCAACCTTTGACGAGTACAAGTCAACTTTGCTGACGGACTACCGCGAGCAGCAGGTTCCGCAAATGCTGGCGGCCAAGCTGAACAAGTTAGACGCACGGGCCAAAGAGCTGAACGATCTGCGCAAGGCTGCAGCGGAGATGAACGTTCCGGTGAAGACAAGCGATCTGGTAGGCAAGGATGGCCAGGTGCCGGATGTGGGAGCGCTGACTGGGCAGGCAGCGCAGGCGTTCACGCTGGCCAAAGGAGCGATCTCGAGTGCGATCAATTTGGGTTCGACCGGCATCGTGCTTTCGATCGTCGACAAACAGGAGCCCGGCACCGACGACATTGCCAAGAACTTTGAGAAGACCCGCGAGACGATGGTGAACGAGAAGCGACAGGAGATCTTCAATATTTATCTCGGAACGCTGGCGCAGAAATACCAGAAGGCAGGAGCGATCCGGATCAAGGCCACGGCCGCGCAGCCGGGTGGATTGCCGGTTGGAAGCTAAGCGCACTCTCGACCGATGACCTTATAGACCGGCAAGACAAAGAGCCAAAAGCAGGCGAGGAATCATGCTGAAGGAACGCGTTTCGGGAGTTCTGCTGCACGTGACTTCGCTTCCGTCTCGGGGCGGTGTGGGCGACTTTGGTCCGGCGGCTCGCACGTTTGTCGATTTCCTGGCTGCGGGCAAGCAGCGGGTTTGGCAGGTGCTGCCGCTCAGTCCTACAGGCTATGGAAGCTCACCCTACTCGGCGCTGTCGGCGTTTGCGGGAAACCCGATTTTGATCTCGCTGGAAGTCCTGGCAGAGCAGGGATGGATTGCGCCGGAGCGCCTGGCGGAGCTGCCCGGAGCCGAGGGTCCGGCCGACTTTGGCCTGGTGTGGGAGCGCAAGCTGCCGTTGATCGAAGAGGCCGCGGCCAACTTTCTCGACCACGCGAGCGGAGAGCAGCGGCTGCGCTTTCAGCGCTTCTGCACCGAGAACCTTTCCTGGCTTCCGGACTATGCGATGTACACCGTGCTGCGGCGAATGTTTGCCTATGCGAGCTGGCACGAGTGGCCCGAAGAGTATGCCCGGCGCAAGAGCGATGCCCTCTCGCGCTTGATGAACGAGAAGAGCCGGGAACTAGCGATCGAGCAGGCGGTGCAATTTTTCTTTAATGAGCAGTGGTTCGCGTTGCGGCATTATTGCGCTGAGCGAGATGTCCGGATCATGGGGGATGTCGCCATCTTTGTAAGCTACGACTCGGCCGACGTGTGGACCGTGCCGGATCTGTTTGAGTTGAATGAGGATCTGAGGCCGATCCGCGTGTCTGGTGTGCCGCCGGATTACTTCTCTGCGACTGGCCAGCGCTGGGGCAATCCGCTGTATCGCTGGAGCGAGATGAAGTCCCGCGGATTCGATTGGTGGGTGGCGCGTATTCGGCGCGCGCTAGCGCTTTACGACGTCATCCGGCTGGATCACTTCCGTGGGTTCGAGGCCTTCTGGTCGATTGCCGCGGAGGAAGAGACGGCGGTCAATGGGCAGTGGGTCAAGGCTCCCGGACACGAACTGTTTCAGCGGCTGAAGGAGGTCTTCGGCGATCTTCCGTTCATCGCTGAAGACCTGGGCGTAATCACCAAGGAAGTCGATGAGTTGCGTGAGCACTATTCGATGCCTGGGATGCGCATTCTGCAGTTCGGCTTTACAGACCGGGGCAGTCATCTGTATCTGCCGCACCGTTGCGTGCCGAACACCGTCATCTACACGGGCACACATGACAACAACACCACTCTCGGCTGGTGGCTTGAGGACACGTCGCCAGTGGAGCGCGCGAATGTGGAGGCGTACCTGCAGACCGTCGAGCATCCGGCGCAGATCGTGTGGGCGATGATCCGTCTGGCGGCGCGCTCGGTGGCCAGCATCTGCGTGTTTCCTCTGCAGGACATTCTCCATCTGGGCAGTGAGGCCCGGATGAACACGCCAGCGGCCGGGGAAGGGAACTGGACGTGGCGCTACCAGCCTGACGCGCTTCATCCGGACTTCGCGGTGAAGATGGCGCAGCTGATGGAGATGACCGATCGCGATGGCTATGAGGAGCCGGTTGAAGGCGTTGACGCAGGCAAGCCGACGGATGAAGCCAGCCGGCGGACTGTGTTGGGCAGCGAGACTTAGCATCCGCGGTCTGCCCGCAAGCTTCGTTCTGTCAAAGTAAGTAAACTGAAGACTAGGCCTCGTGCCAATCTCATGTCTGGAGCAAGAATGCCACTATCCGGCGAAGCGATCCGCACCATGAATTACGTTGACGATATTTCGGTGACCCTGCGCCGTATTCTGACCACACTTCCTTCGCTGACCGAGGAAGAGCGCCACCGGATTGCCGACTATATCAAGCACTCCGAGCCGAACTACGAGACGGTGCTGAACTCGATTGAAACCAAGTAGGCCGTCATGAACGTTGCGGTCATCGGCGCGGGTGTACAGGGGCGAAGCTTCGCCGTGGCTTGTGCGCTAGCGGGTTTTTTGGTCGTGCTGGAGGACGTGATGCCAGCACGGCTGCGGGATGCGAGCCGTGTCTTCGGAGAGCTGGGCCAGTCGGTTGCACTGGTGACGACGGTCGAAGACGCGGTGCGCGAGGCGGACGTGGTCGTCGACTTTGTGCCGGATGAACTTGAGTCGAAGCTGGAGATCTGGAGCCTGATCGACCGGATGGCTCCTCCCAAAACGATCATGTGCACGCCAAGTGAAGGGCTGAGCCTGACCGATCTAGCCTCGTGCACATACCGGGCGGACCGCTGTGCGATGGTGCGGGGCGACCTGGCAGGTGCGGATGAACTGCTGTTGATCTCGGCGCGCGGAACCTCTGAGACTGCGCGGGTGTGCTGTGAAGAGCTGTTTCGCGGTCTTGGCCGGACGGTGAGGCGGAGCGACGATCCGGATCTGCCGATGCTTTTGAAGAATATGAATGCGCAGCACCTGGTGTGAGAGCTGGTCGAGCAAGCATCAAGATAGGCCGGACCACGCCGAATTGGTGCTGTGTACACGTGAAGATGACATGGATGAACAGATGAAGCTTGGCGGCACGTTTACGTTTCCTGGCACCGCGATTGCGGTGAACCGGATGGGGTATGGGGCGATGCAGCTGGCGGGACAGCATGTGCTTGGACCTCCTAAGGATCGCGATGCAGCGTTGGTAGTGTTGCGCGCTGCCGTCGAGAGTGGGGTCGATCACATCGACACCAGCGACTTCTATGGACCGTATGTGACGAACCAGGTGATTCGGCAAGCGCTGCATCCTTATCCTAAGAACCTGACGATCGTGACGAAGATTGGTGCGCTACGTGGCGCGGACGGCTCCTGGAATCCGGCACCTTCGGCAGAGGAGCTGACGCAGGCGGTTGAAAGCAATCTGCGGAACCTGGGCCTGGACGTGCTTGAGGTCGTTAACTTTCGCAGCATGCTGGCCCAGCGGCCGAAGGAGGGTTCGCTCGAAGCGCCGCTCACGGCCATGGCCGAGTTGCAGCGCCGGGGGTTGGTGAAGCATGTTGGATTGAGCAGCGTGACGCGGACGCAGGTGACGGACGCGCGGAAGATCTGCGAGATCGTTTGTGTACAGAACCTGTACAATGTGGCGCACCGGGAGGATGATGCGCTGGTGGATAGCCTGGCAGCCGACGGGATTGCGTATGTGCCGTTCTTTCCGCTGGGCGGGTTTTCGCCGCTGCAGTCTTCCATTCTGGACCAAGCCGCGGCAGAGCTGAATGCCACGCCGATGGCGGTAGCGTTGGCTTGGCTGCTGCAGCGGTCGCCGAATCTGTTGCTGATTCCGGGGACTTCGTCGGTTGCCCATCTGCGGGAGAACCTGGCCGCGGCAGAGTTGCAACTACCGGTAGAGGTGCTGGAAAAGCTGAATGGAATCGGGCAGGCTGCGGTCAGCTGAGGCTGAAAAACCTCCAGGTCTCAGCTGCGAGACCTGGGGCACCCGGATTCGTGGCTGGCGTCAGGCGATGGCGGCGCTGACGAGGGATTGGGCTTCCCCCTGGATTTGTTTTAGGTGGGCTTCACCCTTGAAACTTTCGGCGTAGATCTTGTAGACATCTTCGGTTCCGGAGGGACGGGCGGCAAACCAGCCTTCGGCGGTGGTGACCTTGAGGCCGCCGATGGGGGCGTGGTTGCCGGGGGCTTCGGTGAGTATGGCGGTGATGGGGTCTCCGGCAAGGGTGGTTGCCGTAACCTGGGCGGCGGAGAGTTTGCCGAGCTTCGCTTTTTGCTCCTTGGTAGCAGCGGCGTCGATGCGCTGGTAGACCGGGTCGCCGTACTTCTGGGCGAGGTCGCGGTAGAGGAGGCCGGGATCCTTGCCGGTGACGGCCGTCATTTCGGCGGCTAACAGGCCCAGGATGAGGCCATCCTTGTCGGTGGTCCAGACCTGCCCATTGCGGCGCAGGAAGGTAGCCCCAGCGGACTCCTCGCCGACGAAGCCGAGGGAGCCGTCGGTGAGGCCATCGACGAACCACTTGAAGCCTACGGGCACTTCGAGCATGGGGCGATTGAGCCCTTTGGCCACGCGGTCGATCATGCTGGAGGAGACGAGGGTCTTGCCGATGCCGACGGTCTCGGCCCAGTCTGGGCGATGGGTGAAGAGGTACTGGATGGAGACGGCGAGGAAGTGGTTGGGGTTGAGCAGGCCGGAGGTGCGGGTGACGATGCCGTGGCGATCGTGGTCGGTGTCGCAGGCCCAGGCGACGTCGAACAGGTTCTTTCTGGTGATCATGGAGGCCATGGCGAAGGGGGAGGAACAATCCATGCGGATCTTGCCGTCCCAGTCGCAGGTCATGAAGCGAAAGGTGGGGTCGACGTGCTGGTTGAGGACGTCGACGGAGAGGTTGTACTGGTCGACGATGCGGGGCCAGTAGAAGACTCCGGCTCCGCCGAGGGGATCGACGGCGAGCTTGAGCTGAGAGTTTTGGAGGACGTCGAAGTCGAGGACGTTGGCGAGGTCGTCGACATATTGGGTGAGGAAGTCGTGGCGGTGGGTGTTTTGGGCGTTGAGGGCGTCGGTGTACGGGATGCGTTTGACGCCGGCGAGCTTGTTGGTGAGGAGTTCGTTGGCGCGGGTCTCGATCCACTTGGTAACGGCGGTGTCGGCGGGGCCTCCGTTGGGTGGGTTGTACTTGAAGCCGCCGTCCTCGGGTGGATTGTGCGAGGGGGTGATGACGATGCCGTCGGCCTGGGCGTCGCCGATCTTGTCCTGGTTGTAGCGGAGGATGGCG
>CAXTQE010000159.1:0-8083 GCA_964246225.1 uncultured Acidobacteriaceae bacterium
ACCGCGGTCACCCCGCCCTTCAGGTCCTGCGTACACTGTGCATAAACATACAAGGTTGCTGTAGCAGGCACACCTGGATCGAGCACACGCGTTCCCATCAGCCGCTTCCAAAGCAGTGCTGCCCAGTAATTCGGCCGCGGATCAAGCGTTTGCGGATTCAGAAATGCGTAGTCGCTGGCAGCCAGCGTATTTTGCATCACCGTCTTCACGCCTCGTTGCGCGAGCGATCCAAGTTGATTGACGTAGCGGAAGGTGTCTGCAAATTGTGAGGACCATGGGTCTCCTCCGCAGCCTGCTTCCCCAGTCTCCGTCAGCCACATGTCCTTACCCGGCATCCACTTGTCTCGGATCTTGGCGTAGAAGTCATAGACCGTGACGTTGCGCTCGAACCAGGCCGGCGTCAGCACCACATCCGGCTTGATGGCATTGGGTCCTAGGCAACGACTGGATGCGGTCGGATAAAAGTGATAGGAAAAGACGTCGTAGACCGGCCCGGTGGCGGTCATCAGATCGTTGGAGTCCAGCATACGTATCCGCTTGCTTGTCGGTGCTTCTCCCGGAGCGAGTCGCACGCCCTCCCCGACGCTGCCCGGTCCCAGATAGAGGACGTCCGGTTCCTCTGCCTTCACAAAGCGGGTAAAAGCCTTCGCGTCCTCGCCATACATGGTGGAGCTGTACCCCTTGGGTCCTCCGCCAACATCGGGAAACGTCGGTTCATTCATGAACTCTGTGGCAACAATATGGCCACCCATGCGCTTGGTTGCGTCGAAGAACTTCTTCGCCTCCTCCGGCGTCCAGTTGCCGGCAGCGTCCCGCGTTCCGCCACTCATGGCCACCGAAGTCACCAGGTCTGCGTTCACTGCCTTGGCGAAATCCAGCACGCCCTTCCACTCCGCGCGCGTCATGACGCCGTTGAAGCCGGTGGGTGGCGTTTTAAGGGCTGGCTGATCGTCATCCTGAAAGTAGGTGAAGTTGCGCCAGGTACCGCTTACCCGTAAGTAGGCTGGCCCCAGCGCCGCCGCCAATCTCCGCAGCTTTTCACTCGATAGATCAATGGGTGGCCGGTATTCATACAAGCTGGGATCCATCGCCCCCGGTTGGTTACTGGAAGCCTGCGATTCCTTTGCGGTGCTGCCAAACGGTTTCCAAAAGCGACCGCCCGTCACTTCCACCGCTTCAATGTTGTAAGAAACAAATCGAGGGCTAACTTCAGCCACGGGCTTCATGGCTGCTGGCTGCAACTTCGCCTGCGCACAAACGATGTTTGCCGCGCTGCACAGCAACGACAGCAGGGTTGCAGACAGAGAACTTTTCACGATAGCGCCTCCAGAATCTTCTGGAGTTTACGCGATCCTGGCAGGAAATGTCCTCTTGTCCGCACGCCACGCGCTTTCGCTGTCGAGACTCTGCTCACGAAAGCAAAAGCGCGCGCCATGAGCCTTCCTGCGGAGTTCGTGCCGGAGTGTTTCCCGCCGTCGACGCACGGGAAAGCACTCCAGCTATCTGGAAGCCGGCTGAAGTGTTTCGTCAATGATCGAGGCTGCACGATCCAGACCGTGTAGAGCCGCGAGTTCCTTTTGCACTTCCAAAGCTCGTTCTCGGTAACGCTTATCGTTAAAGACCTTTTTGAGAGCTGCTTTGAGGCGCCTTACACTCACCTTCGCAACCGGTACTACTTCGGCCACACCTAGTCGCTCAAGCCGCCTGGCAACACCGGGTTGGTCAGAGGCGACAGGGATAGCCACCATCGGCTTACCGTGGGTAAGCGCCTCCAACGAGCTATTCAAGCCAGCATGAGTGATGACAAGGTCTGCTCGCTGGATAAGCTCAAGCTGTGGCGCCCGGTTGACGATAACAGCCGAACCGGCGTGTACGATCAATGCTTCCACGGCGATCGTGTCACCCGTGGAAAGGACAAGTTGAACGTCAAACGAAGCCACCGCTTTTAGAATGGCCTCAAAGACTGGCACCACTCCGTTTTGCAGCGTTCCCATGGAGGCGTACACAACCGGCTTCCCGTTCAGGCGTTCCCAAGGAAAAGGCACAGGGGTGCGAACGCGTTTATCGATAAAGGGGCCTGTGTGCAGGAAGTGTACGGGCCAGCGTTTCCGAGGAAAGTCAAGCAACTCCGGCATCTGTGTGATGGTCAAGCGAGGAGAGTAAAACACGGAGAGCCCCGTTCGCTTGGGTAGTTTCCAGGCCGCTCGCTGTCGTGCAATCACCTTCAATACAGGCCGTAGCGCCAGTGCGGCAAGGCGGTTGCCGAACCAGTTACGCGCGCGTGCTAGCCGTCCTGTCCGGTAACGCCACCCGAAGAAGGGAGGCGGTGCGCTGGCCTCATTCATCACAGGAGGAATCAGACACACACTGATCGCCGGAAGCCCGACGTGCTCTGCCGCTGTCAGTGCTCCACCCTCTACAAAATCAACCAGCAGAAGGTCGAGGCCTTCTTTGGCAAACATGGACGGAAGTTCGGTCAACTGTAACCGGCAGGTTTCTGCCTCACGCGCGACGAACGTCTTCAAGGCAGCCGAGCCTTGCATGGTCGCAATCTGCCGATCAAACTGCCCTACCGATCCAACCGGAAACTCTTTGGTTCCGTAGGCACGAAAGGGGATGCCTGCTTCACCAATTGACTGTTCCATATCGAGCAGGTTGAAAAAGGTAACCTGGTGACCCCTGTCCATCAGGTTGCGTCCAAGCGCGGCCATCGGGTAGACGTGCCCTGATCCCGGGAACGTGATCATACCAATCTTTGCCACTATTGCTCTCCTCCTGCGGAACCGCCCTCCGTCTCTCGGAGGCAGACCGGGGAGTTAGATGCTCACATCGCTGCGGAGCATACGTGACCCTGCACGAGTCCCTCGCCTGTACCCGCGAGAGGATTGCTCTTACCCTTTGAGTGCATCAAGTGGCCCTTGCCCTTTCCACTCGCTCCCGTAGGAATCATGTTCAAACGCGGAATAGTTTAGTCGCGACGAGTATCGTTCCCCTTCTACAAAGCCCATAGCGACAAGATCCGTTCGGCTTACCTGGTAGCAGAAAAACGGGAAAGGCCCGAAGGCCTTTCCCGTGCGTTGCGCCCCCAGAACGCTAGAACTGGAACCGAGCGGAGAGCTGGAGGTAGCGCGGCTGCGCACCCCCGGGTTCGGAGCCGAGTGAGCTGGTTGTGGAAGAGGTGTTCCCACTCGGGTTGCCAAAGTTGATGTGGTTGAAGACGTTATAAGCGTCCACGCGGAGTTGTGTCGTGTAGTGTTCGCGAAACGTAATATCCTTCTGCAACGCAAGGTCTGTGTTGAAGAAGCGTGGTCCGGTGGCGGTGTTTCGTCCAACATTGCCGATCTGGTCAAGCCCCGGCGAAGTGAACGTTCCCGGAGCCGCGTTGTTGTGAAAGGTGAGTGCGTTGGTTCCCGTGCCGCCTGCATAGCCCGAGATGGATCCGCTGTACGCGAAACGATTTCCCTGGGCATAGCAGGGTACGTCACTGGGAGTCAGGCAGCTACCGTTCGTAAGCGTATACGGAAGTCCGCTCGAGTAGTTCGCCACCGGGCTTAGTTGGTAGCCGCCGATAAGCGCCTGAACCAACCTGTTGCTTTTGCCGAAGAAATACTCGTTACGGCCAAACGGCAGACGGAACAAACCGTACGCCACAAGCTGCTGCTCACGCGTGGAATCGTCCCGCCCTTTCCCGGCCTGCTTCAACCAGGTCGCATAACCGCTTGCGAAGTTGATCGACCGCTGCCAGGCATAGTTCGCGTTGAACGAGAAGTGCCGGTTGAACGTCTTTGTCATGGTTGTCTGCAGAGCGTTGTAGTGCGTGTCCTGGTCGTCGCCGTAGTAGGTCACGTCGTTGCTCCAGCCGCAGCTTCCCGCCGGAACACCGGTGCTGACCCCGACCGCATAGGCTGCATTCGAGCACGCCGGCAGCTTGCCGCCGAAGTAACGCCGAAGGTAGGTCTGGTTGCTTGTTCCTCCATTTGCGTTGATCCCCGTGATGCCGAGCAGACCCAAACCAGCCGGCACGCCGCTCACATCGGTGCTCGCAACGCTTGGGTCGTAGTGGAGCGCCTGCCCTGTCACGCTGTAAGTGGCAGGAAGGTTGATTGCCGCTTCATTCGGATTCGTGCTGTTCCCATCCCCTGCGGAAAGCGTATGCGTTCCTTTGTTTCCAACGTACGCAATCGTAAAGGACAGCGTCGGTGTAACCGATTGCTGCAGGCTCAGATTCCACGCGTCAATCGTGGGCAGCCGCAGGGTTGTGGGACGCGACTTCGAGTTGACCGCATACCCGGGTGAGGGCAAGAGGCCGTTCGCAGGGACCGAAACAAACGTCGGCGCCGAAGGACCGGTCGCAAGGTTGAAGGCTCCCGAGTTGGGTCCACTGGTCGGGTTGATCTGCTGATTGGCCAGAACCGGAAGGTTTTGCGTTGCCACGTGGCCGAAGATCGACCCGAACACACCGATGTCGAAGCTCCTTCCGTAGCCCGCGCGAATCACCGTGGACGGCCTCGCCTGATAGGCAACGCCGATACGCGGATTGTAGGCGTTCTTGCCGGGGGAAAAGTTCATGTTGCTCGCGATGCCGCCCGTGCCAGCCACTTGCAGATAGCCAGTCGACAGATTCAGGATCGCGCCCTCGCCGGGCGAGTTGATGGTTTCCGGAAAGTAAAATTCGTATCGCAAGCCGAGGTTCAGCGTCAGCTTTTCAGACGCGCGCCACGTGTCCTGCGCGTAGAAGAAGTCGCGCTTCTGGAACTCCTTCGCATTGGTCGATGTGCTGACATACCGATTGAAGGCCGTCACCTCGCCCAGGGCAAACGTTGCCAGGCCAAGTCCGTTGTTGCCTTGGCCCAAACCATCCGACGTGTACAGGCTGTTGAACTGATTGATCCCGGTACGATCGTTGTCGCTCGGTACTCGCAGGTTCCGGGCATAACGAATGTCCCCGCCAAACTTGACGGAATGATTGCCAACCGTCTTGGTCAGATTGGAAACCACTTGGCCCTGGTCCTCCCTCTCCTTCAACGGGCAGTTGCAACGCGTCACGTTCAATCCGCCGCCGTACTGCGGACCGGTAGGAGCACCAGCTCCGTTGGGCGAGCCATTGTTTGGGTTAGCCTGCGGGCTGCCGAACTCGGTGATGTTGAAAAACGGAGCGCCCCCGGTAATCGGATCGTTCGTGTTCTCCCCCGGAATGCCAAGCTGCGTCGCCAGTGGCGTGGTTCCGTCGTACTTCGCAGTGATGATGTTGTACCGGTAATATCCCAGACGAACGTCGAGCACAAGCTTCGGCGTAATGACATAATCCGTACCGAGTGCGAGCGAATCGTTGGCCCCCTTCGATGTTCCACCGTAGCCGCCAATGCCGAAGCCCGGACCGCCGATAGCGCCGAAGGCCGTCGCACCGGTAAGCGTATCGGTGAAGCGGCTAAAGCGACCAAAGGCGTGCACGCGGGCGCTTGCCTGGTAGTCGGCACGGGCGTCCCACTGATCGGTATTAAGGGACCCGGAGCCGCTGGCGCTGTAGTTGGACTCCAGGCCTGCGATCGTACCCGTCGTCGCAGTCGGGAAGGGCAACACTGCGTTGGTGAAATTGTTAGGAGCATACGGCTGCAACAGCTTGAACACGTTCAGGGCCGGTACGGAAACCTGCGCGGCAGGGATCACATAGTTCGGATACGCTAGGTGCGTCGTCGGATTGAAAATCGGCGTTTTATACTCGCTGAAATCGCATCCAGCCACATTGCCGGCGAACGGCGCTGCCTGGCCGAGACAGGTGGAGATCAGGTGAGCCGTTGGCACGGTTGCCGTGATCGAGCTGCCGACCGACTGCCGCACACCTTGATAATCGCCAAAGAAGAAGACTTTATCCTTCAGAATCGGACCGCCGAGGGAGCCGCCAAACTGGTTGCGGGTAGAGGGCGCGATGACCGGAGAATTAGTCTTGGGCTGAGAAAAAGGATCGGTCGCATGCAGCGCATTGTCCTGGTAGTAGTCAAACCCCGAACCGTGAAAGGCATTGGTTCCCGACTTTGTCTGCGCCGTCACCACCGAAGAGACCGCTTTGCCGAACTCCGCGTCGAAGTTCTGGGTCGTAATCTTCGATTCCTGCAGGGAATCGATGTTGGGGTTGATCACGATAATTCCCAGGATCGGGTCCTGGTTGTCAGTACCGTCCAACTCGAACGCCACGCCGCCAAAGGCCTGGCCATCCACCTGAATCTGCCTTGAACCCTGCGGATTTTCATCGGCCGCGTGGCTCCAGCCAAGCTGCTGGGCGCCCGGCAGCAAAAGCTGCAGCGCCGTAAAGTTCCTGTCGCTGATCGGCAGATCCTCAAGCTCCTTTGCCCCGAAGTTGGTCGAGACATCGGCACGGTCCGCCTTCAGTTGCGGCACTTCGCTCGCATTGACCTCGATCGTTTCGCCGGTTGCGCCCGGTTGCAGAACGGCTTCCAACTTGCGCGACGTGTCGGCCGATATATCCAGACCCTGAGTTTCAAACGTCTTGAAACCGGTGAAGTTGATCTTGACGTTGTAAGAATCAGGAGTCAGGTGGTCGGCGGTGAACTCGCCGCTCCCGTTCGTCATGACCGTTACGGACGTGCCTTTCGCCGCATCCGTTACGACCACGCTGGCGTTCGGAATAGCCGCGCCGGAGGCATCCAGCACCGTGCCGATAATGGACCCGTAGACTGCCTGTCCAAAGCTGTGCGGAGCAGCCGCCAGCACGAGAGCGGCCGGCAGAATGCCCCGAGTAAGAGCGCGCATTCGATTACGCATAGACAAAACCCCCTGTGAAGTAAAACGTTCACAACGTTCCTGCTTCGATCTGGTGCCGACTGCCAGGAGCTCCACGTTGTGAGGTCGTGACTAAGTCCGGCTAGATGGAGAAAGAATCAATCTTTTTGGATCGCTGGCAACGCTACGTGACGGATAAGGGGTTGTCAAACAAATTTATATAGCATTTGTTGCTGTCTCAGGTGCCAAATGCTATGACATTTCGCAGCAGTTAGACTGTGTTTTCCTATGTCCACCTCCCGCTTCCTCCTGCTGTGCTGCTGTGCTTCCACTCTGGTGGCTGTTGGGCCGGCGTCGGCGCAGACCTCACCGGGTAGTCCGCAGGCAGGGCAGCAGGCCACAGCCGCGTTTCAGGAGGGTTCCGCCGCATTCGCCCGCGGCGACCTGGAGCACGCACGCACCAGCTTTGCCCGCGCCGTGCAGCTCGCGCCCAGGGTGGCTGCCGCGCACACCGCCCTGGGTGCCGTTCTGCGGGAGCTGAATCGTTTGCCGGAGGCCGAAAAGCAGCTTCAGGACGCGCTTGCCATCGACCGTGGTGAACAAACTGCGCTGCTCAACTTCGCCATTGTCGAGGCTCGTCTGACCAGAAATGCGGAAGCCGTGTCAGCCTGGAACCAGCTGCTGAACGCGGACCCCGAGCCGCCTGGCAGTGAAGATCCCGCGGCGGCCATTCCCCTCGCGGCCGCGCTCGACGCAACCGCCCATCCGGACCAGGCTAGTGCGCTGCTTGTGCGCGCTTTGGCTGCGGACCCGGACAATGCAGTGCTTCTGGATGCTTTCGGCTCGCAGCTTGCAGGGCAGGGGCAGTATGCGAAAGCTGAACCCTACCTGGTGCGCGCAACGGCTTTGAACCCAGGCTTCGCGGCCGCTCATTACCACCTCGGCTCGGTCTCCCTGCAACAGGGACAGCCCGCCGCGGCAGTCGCTGAGCTTGAACAGGCCCACACGCTTGAGCCCGCCAACGGGGCCTACACGGCGCAACTGGCGGAAGCCCTGATGCTCACGGGAGCAGAGGATCGCGCCGTAACGCTGTTGCGCCAGTCTCTCCTGGGAGTGCCGGCCGGACCGCAAACGGTAGAGCTTCGCTACCGCCTTGCGCTCGCACTTCAATCCCTGGGCCAGATCAAGGACGCGCTGCCCCTTTTTGCACAGGTGCTCGCCGCGCGGCCTTCCGATGCCGGCGTGCTCACCAATGCCGGTCTAGCCCAGGTGCAGGAGGGCAACGCCGCAGCGGGGGTCGCCATGTACCGTCGCGCACTCGCGGCCGCCCCGCCGACGGCCACAC
>CAXTQE010000160.1:0-8055 GCA_964246225.1 uncultured Acidobacteriaceae bacterium
CGATGGACTCGCGCGCAATGCCGCGAGGGTTGAGGGAGGGGAGGGTTCCGGGTGCGGTGTACATGGGTGCTCCTGTTTGCTGATGATGCCCGACTGTTGGACAGTAGGATGCAGGGGACGGCTGGCCGTTTCTGGTGCGCGGGGAGAGGCCTGCGCATCCGACTTTTGGATGGAGGAACGTACGTCCTGACCGCAGAAGGCACATCATGAGCACTGCCGCTACGACTCCTGCTTTCAGCCGGTTTTCCCATGCCTGGCGGGCGTTGCGTCACCGCAACTTTCGGCTGTTCCTCGGGGGACAGGGCGTGTCGCTCATGGGGACGTGGATGACGCGGCTGGCGTTGTCGTGGCTGACCTACCGGCTGACCCACTCGGCTTTTCTGCTTGGGCTGGTTGGGTTTGCGGGGCAGATTCTGACCTTCGCGGTCTCGCCGTTTGCGGGCGTGTGGGTGGATCGGGTGGATCGGCGCAAGCTGCTGGTGGTGACGCAGGCGGCCTCGGCGGCGCAGTCGCTGGCACTTGCGTGGCTGACGTTGACGGGGCGGATTACGCTCCATCAGATTCTGGCGCTGGCGGCGGTGCAGGGATTGATCGATGCGCTGGATATGCCGGCGCGGCAATCGTTCATGATCAAAATGGTGGGCAGCAAGGAGGATCTGGGGAATGCGATTGCGCTCAACTCGTCGCTGGTGAACGTGGCGCGGCTGGTGGGTCCTCCGGTGGCGGCGCTGGTGATTGCGAAGCTGAACGAGGGCTATTGCTTCCTGATCGATGGGGTGTCGTACTTTGCGGTGATTGCGTCGCTGCTGCTGATGAAGATAGCGGTAGACCGGCCGAGTGCGGGCGAGCGTCCGTCGATGCTGACGCAGATGAAGGATGGCTGGAGCTATGTATCGACGTTTGTGCCGGTGCGGAACATTCTTCTGCTGTTTGCGGTGTCGAGCCTGATGGGGATGCCGTATGTGGTGCTGCTGCCGGTATTTGCGGCGCAGGTGCTGCATGGCGGGCCGAACACGTTGGGGCTCTTGACGGCGGCGAGTGGGATTGGCGCGCTGGTGTCGGCGGTGGCGCTGGCGGCGCGGCGGAGTGTGATCGGGCTGCTGCGGATGATCCAGTTGGCGACGATGTTGTTTGGCTCGGGGCTGATCTTGTTTGGTTTATCCCACACGCTTTGGCTGTCGCTGCCGGCGATGCTCGTGGCGGGGTTTGGCATGATGCAGGGGTTGGCGTCCAGCAATACGGTGATCCAGACGCTGGTTCCTGAGGAGAAGCGCGGGCGCGTGATGGGTTACTACACGGTGGCGTTTCAGGGGATGATGCCGTTTGGAAGTCTGCTGTTGGGGTTCCTGGCGCACCTGATCGGCGCTCCGGATACGCTGCTGGCAACGGGCTCGTGCGTGCTGCTGGGTGGGCTGCTGTTCTTCTCGCAGCGCAAGCCGGTTGGGGCGGCGATGCGGACACGGTATGAGGAGCTGGGGATCCTCGAGGCCAGGCCGGCTGAGGCTCGTACGTAGTCCCGGCCTTGCTGCAGGGGGTAAATGGAGGCTGCTCCAAGCTGGCTAGAAGATCTGTTGGAGGGCCTGAGCGACGACCGGGCCATAGAAGTTGGCGTAGTTGAAGGCGTTCGGATGGGTCTGGTCCAGGGTGAGCGTGGGCGCGGTGAGTGGATTGAGACCGCCGAGAGCAAACATGTTGATGACGGGAAGGCCCACGCTGGTGCCGTAGCTTACGAGCGCCTGCACGTATTGCTGGGTGACGGAGGCGGGTTGAAAGCCATTGAGCTCGGGGGTGACGAGGACGATGCGCAGCGAGGGCTTGGCGGTGAGGAGGGTCTCGACGACCCAGCGAACGTCGCCATAGAAGGTGTTCGCGGAGGTGGCATCGCCTAGGGTGCCCAGGGGTTCGACGTAATCGTTGGTGCCGAGCTCGATGACTTCAAGGTCGACGGGGGCGAGGTTTTGGGCGAGCGTATTGCCATCGGTGCCGGCGGCGGCATGACAGTTGTTGGTGTTGTAGAGGTAGTGAAAGATGCCGGGCGTGGTGCCGGGCGTGGAGGTTCCGTAGCACTCGAATGCCGTGGCGAAGGTGCGGCCTCCCCGTGCATCCTGAAGGGCAAGGGCCATGCCGGTGCGGGTTATGACTACATTCTGCCAGGAGAAGCCCAGCCGGTAGGCATCGGAGATGCTATCGCCGAGCACACCGAAGCTGCGGGACTGGAGAAAGGAAACGCCGTTCTGGCTTGTGGACCCGGTTGCCCCGGTCGGGCCCGTTGGTCCGGTTGGACCTGCTGGTCCAGTTGGTCCCGCGGCCCCGGTTAGTCCGATTGGGCCTGGAGTGCCGCTTAAACCAGCGGGGCCTGTAGCTCCCGCCGGTCCTGCGGGACCGGCTACTCCGGGGATACCAGGGCTTCCGGCCGGTCCCCTTGGGCCTTGTGCGCCCGATGCGCCTGGAGATCCGGAAATGCCGGGTACGCCCTGGATGCCTGGAACACCTTGCGCGCCATTGGTTCCTGCCTGGGCCAGCACAGCCCAGGATGTTGCGCTGGTGGCGGTGCCGGTGGGGGGTACGCCCTTGGTCGCGGCCAGGGCAACGTAAGAGGACCCCAAGTAGGTGACCACATCGCTTGGGACATAGGAGACCGACGAGTCATACGCGTTCAGGAAGATCAGGCCAGGAGTTCCGGTCGCTTTGGCGGTGGACTGAGCTTCAGAGAAGGTGGCGGCCGTGGAGCATCCGCACGCGAATGAGGAGACAAAGGCGCAGATCAGGGGAAAGACTCGGAAGTTGGTCATGCAATGTCTCCATGCCCTGGAGAGGTTAGCGTTAGGCAGACTCAGCTTAATCTGACCGAAAACCGTTCTTCAACTCCCCTTTTGGGGTATCGAAGAATATGCGGATACCGGCTACGCCGGCGGCTCCAGCGTCGAGGCACTGTGGGGCGTTGGCCGGAGTGACACCTCCGAGGGCGAGGACGGGCATCGGATCTGCGGCCCGGCAGGCGGCGTGGAGAGCGTCGATGCCGGCGGCAGGGGTGACTTCGAGGCCGTCGATCCACTTCCCGAAGACAGGAGCGAACAACGCGAACGAGGCTTGCTGATCGCGGGCGCGGCGGACTTCTTCCGGGATGTGGCAACTTACGCTGATGGTGGCTCTGGGGAGGAGGGTGCGGACCTGGGCAGGAGTGAGTTCGCCGGGGGCGGAGGAGAGATGGACGCCGTGAGCGCCGGCGGCGAGGGCAATATCGGCGCGGCCAGGGACCAGAACCTGCATCGGGGTGGATGCCACGGCTTCCACGAGGCGGCGAGTGAGAGCGGCCAGGGCGGCGGTGGAGAGATGCTTTTCGCGTACGAGGAGGAACCGAACGCCTTCACGAGCGAGCCGGACAACATGGGCGATCAGGGCGTGGGCGGGTAAGTCGTCTTTGCCGGCTGGAAGCCTGAGGGTTCCGTCGGTGATCGCATACTGGAGCACCACCAAAGTGTAATAGAGGTTGTCTGGAGGTTTGCCGATATGTGTTACGTTGGGGAAGATGGCCTAAAAAGCCTGTCCCCTCGCAGCGAAGGAACCGTTCAACGAAAGAGTCTGCACAACGCGTATGAGCACAGTTTACGATCTGATGGTTATCGGGTCCGGCCCGGCCGGGCAACGTGCCGCAATTTACGCTTCCAAGCTGGGCAAGAAAGTTGCACTAGTTGAGATGCGCGAAGTAGTGGGCGGCGCATGTATCAACACGGGGACGATCCCCTCGAAGACGATGCGCGAAGCCGTGCTGCATCTTTCCGGCTACAACTATAAGTCGATTTACGGCATGAACTACCGGGTGAAGGAACGCATTACGATGGCGGACCTGGCGTTTCGGGTGCAGCACGTGATCAAGACCGAGATCGACGTGACAGAAGCGCAGCTGCAGCGAAACAACATCGAAATGCTGACCGGGGTGGCCAGCTTCCTCGGCGCGAGCCCGGACTGCGTGCAGGTGAAGGTGACCAACTCGCGCGGATCGACGGTGTACAACGCGAAGAATGCATTGATCGCGACGGGGACGAAGCCTGCGACCTCGGCGAAGGTGCCGATCAATGGGACGTCGATCGTGAACTCGGACCTGGTGCTCGAGCTGAAGACGCTGCCAAAGACGATGATTATCGTTGGCGGCGGAGTGATTGGCGTGGAGTACGCTTGCATGTTTTCGGCGCTCGGGGTGCGGGTGACGCTGATCGAGCGGCGGCCGCGGCTGCTCGAGTTTGCCGACCAGGAGATTGTGGAGGCCCTGAGCTATCATCTGCGCGATGCGCGGGTGACGATGCGGTTGAACGAAGAGGTCGACACGGTGGAGGAGATGCCGGACGGCACAGTGGTCGCTAACCTGGAGTCGAAAAAGAGGCTGCAGGGCGACACGCTGTTGTACGCCGTGGGCCGGCAAGGGAACGTGGATGAGCTGAACCTGGCGGCGGTTGGAGTGGATGCGGATTCGCGCGGGCGCATTCCGGTGGACAAGGATTTCCGGACCAAGCAGCCAAATATCTTTGCCGTGGGCGACGTGATCGGGTTTCCTTCGCTGGCGTCGGTCTCTATGGAACAGGGACGGATTGCTGGCGCGCGGGCCTTTGGGGATGAGACGATTTTGTCGAACCCGAGCTTCTACCCGTACGGAATCTGGACGATTCCGGAGATCAGCTTCCTGGGTAAGACCGAAGAGCAGCTGACGGAAGAAGATGTGCCCTACGAGGTGGGCGTGGCGTACTACCGCGAGATTGCCCGCGGACAGATTCGCGGCGACACGACCGGACGACTGAAGCTGATCTTCCACCGCGTGACGCATGCGCTGCTTGGAATCCACATCATCGGCGAGGGCGCGAGCGAGCTGGTGCACATCGGGCAAGCAGTCATGGCGCTGGGCGGTAAGCTGGATTACTTTGTGGATACGGTGTTCAACTATCCAACGCTCGCGGAATGTTATAAAGTAGCCGCGTTCAATGGTTTGAACCGTGTGAGCAAGTTCGAGTAGAGATCTACTTGAAGCCAATCCTGTTTCGCACGGTTGCTTATGCCGGTTCACTTTCTCTCAGCGCACTGCTGTGGGGCTGACGATTACCCGTCTCCGGGGGAAATAGCCGGGGACGAGCTTGCCAGGACGTCTGCGAGGGCGTCGCTGCCGGAGGCGAAAGAAGATGGCCAAGACCATAGGCGTGGTGCTGTCGGACCGAATTGCCGCAGGGCTGATTGTGGACCATCAGATTGTGGGACCGCTGCGTTTATACCCCAACAATGCGGATGACGAGTCCGGGCTGGTAGAGCTTCACACGGAAGGGCTGATTGAGGCGATCTGCGAGCAGGTGATGCTGACGGCGGGTGCGGACGGTTTAGGACATTCGGAGCTGACGGCGGTGGGGTTGGCCCTGCCGGGGCTGATTCGGAACGGTGTGGTGGAGGAGGCTCCGAATCTGCCGCAACTGAAGGGCGCTCGGATTGCCGAGCTGCTGTCAGCGCAGTTGCAGGCACATGGACTGATGGTGCCGGTAAGTGTGGGCAATGATGCGGACGGCGTGGCCGCGGGCTTGGCGGCGGCGCAGGGCAAGTTGGACTCGCTGATCCGGGTGTGGACGCTGGGTGTGGGAATTGGCTACGGGAGGTATCCGTTTGCCCCGGGGGTGTGGGAAGGCGGGCACACGGTGGTGACGCTGGACGATAAGGAGAAGTTCTGCGGGTGTGGCGGGCGCGGGCACATGGAAGGGATTATGGGGCATCGCGCGATGCGGCTGCGCTTTCTGGACATGGAGCCGGAAGAGGTATTCGAAGAGGCCAGGAATCGCGATTCGAAGAGCAAAAATACGGAGCGCTGCCTGAACTTTGTGAAGCTGTGGCATAAGGCGCTGGCGGCGGGAACGGCGACTTCGATCCATATGGATGGGCCGGGAAAGTTTTTGCTGACCGGCTCCAATGCTCGCTTCGTAGAGCTTTCCATGCTGAAGGACTACATCAGCCAGATGGTGAAGATGAGCCCCCTGCAGAGTTATACGATTGAGATTGTGGAAGATCTCGCGGAGACGCGAGTGATTGGGGCAGCGGTGATGGCGGAGCAGGCGGTAAACTGCCTCTGATTCTGATTGCGGACACGGTGGAACGAATTAAAAAGACCTCGCCGGGCAAGTAGCTCCCGGCGAGGTCTTGTGTTTGGGCATGAAGCCGACGACTGTTCGCGATCAGGCGAAGCCGGCAGGCTGCGTGGTGAGGTTGGCTGAGGTGGCAGCAGCAGAGCTCGGCGTTCCGGCAAAGGCGCCATTGATGCCGAGCGGGAAGAAGCCTCCCTGGGTAACCCCCACAGCACTTCCGTAAGCGAGATAGAGCACCTGCGCTACGGAGCGAATGGCGGGAAGGCCGTTCGCGATGTTGACGGAGAGGTACGAGGTTTGCGTACCGGTGGGAGGAGGAACGAGGTCGGCACCGTCCAGGACTGGGCTGGGAACGTTGAGGCGGGCAATCTGGGTGCGCAACGTCGCGACGTGCTCGGCCTCGACTGCAAGGATGCGGGCAGCGGTCTGGATGACCAGGGGTGTGCTTAGGAGGTAAGCTGCTCCGCCGTAGGCCGAGACGCCGATGTCCTCGAAGACGCGAGCGAGGGTGATGAAGTCGTTCTGGCTGCCGAAGCCCAGGCCGAGCGCGTTAAGGTTGATGTTGGGCCGCGCGATGGCGAGCGAACCGAGGAAGGAGCGGAGCAGGACGACGTGGGCGCGCTCGTCGGAGCCGATCTGGGCGGTAATGGGCTGGGTGAAGACGAGTGAGTTGGAGAAGGTGACTTTGCTGCCGCCGCTGGTGGTGCCGCCGTTGGGGCTGTTGCTCCCGCTGGCCACGCCGGAGATGCCGATACCGAATTGCTCGATGCCGTAGCCATACTGGCCGTAGGTGTAGAACTCGGACTCGAGGTACTCGAGGTTGAGGGCAAAGTTGAGGACGTTGATCTCGGTGGCGGTGGGTCCGGAGGACTGGGCCTCGGCTTCCGACGCGCCAACGCCCAGGGCGGTGACGGCGGCGGTAGCAACTCCGAGCGTTTTGAGGAACTTGCGGCGATTGGGTGAGGCTGCGATGACTTCTTCGATGATGCGCTTCGACATAAAGCTCCTTGACGGGGTGTTAGCTCGTCGGTAATGCAGGTAGAAAGGGGTGGTGTTATGCGGTGCGACGCCGGCGTCCCAGAAGGGCAAGCGCGGGCGGAAGAACGAGAAGCAGGGTGGACGGCTCCGGCGTGACGGCGGCGGTGGTCACCGTGAGGCCGTAGTTTGCGGTCGTCTTGGCGCAGGTGATGTCGTTATAGAACATGCCTCCCGTGACGCCGCAGTCGGACCCGGTGATGGTTGGGTTGTTCGGGTAGAAGCCGGCGGCGAGGGTAGGTCCAACGGCGCTGTTGGGGAACTCGGTGAGGTCGAGCAGGTAGCTTCCGGCGGTCAGGTTGTCGCTGAGCGTGACGTCACTGACTCCGGTGTTGGCGCCGCTGAAGTCGACGACCAGGCCGGTGGTGGAGTTGAAGAGTGTAAGTACGGGTACGATGCCGCCGCTGGCGAACGAAGTCGTCGTGAAGGTGTAGTTCTGTGGGGCAGTGACGGTGAAGGGATCGCTGAAGACGGACGCGTCGTTCAAGAAGGTTCCGGAAAAACTAGTGGTTACGGCGTGTGCCTGGGTCGCGGCGGCGAAACCTAGCACGGCAAGTGTGATGCGAGAGGCAAAGCGGCAAAGGTTCATGAGGGATCTCCGAAACGGCGGACAAAGATGGGAGTTGGCGGAGGTAGGGCCAGGAACCGTGATTCAGGTGAAGCGAAGAGCGCCGGGGTGAGGTCGTTCGGTTTGGGTCGGCCTGCCGAGCGATCGTGCAGCTGCGGAGGGCGGTCCGGAAGGAGTGAAGAGGAGTGTGCAGGTTCCAAAATGGAACGGAGTGTAACGTTTTCTTTTTACTACGCCCAGAACAGAGGAGAAGTGCACTGAGGCCAATAACAAGAGGAATGTCGGCGTAAGGCGAATCTGCGCAATCCGAGCGGGCTTGGTCTACGTAATCGCGTTGTCAGC
>CAXTQE010000161.1:0-8041 GCA_964246225.1 uncultured Acidobacteriaceae bacterium
CTGACCTACGCCGCGTCGGTCAGGCGAGCGTGAGGCTGACCCGGCGGCACTCCTTAGGAGACACGCCCCTTCCGCCGGGTTGCCCCTTGTCCGGCCACCGATTCTGACCGGCCTTTTCCTCACCGGAAGCAGGTCGCGCACGTCGGCGAAGCCAGCCCCCAACCCATAAAATGAAAGCATGGCCGCCGAGTTCACGCACCTCCATCTGCACACCGATTACTCGCTCCTCGACGGAGCCTGCGATGTCGACAAGCTACTCACCCACGTCGACCACATCGGCCAAAAGTCCGTCGCCATGACCGACCACGGCAACATCTTCGGCGCCGTGCACTTCTTCGATTCCGCCAAAAAGAAGGGAATCAAGCCCATCCTCGGCTGCGAACTCTACATCTCGCAGGCCGCCGACCACCGCGCCAAAGGCGACGGCGACAAGTACAACCACCTGCTCGTCCTCGCTGAAAACGAAGAAGGCTACCGGAACCTCATCCGCCTCACCAGCGAGGCCGCCCTGCACGGCTTTTACCGCAAGCCCCGCGTCTCGAAAGCCTTTCTCGCCCGCCACACCCGCGGCCTCATCGGCTTCTCCGGCTGCCTCGCCGGCGAGGTCTCGCAACACCTCATGGCCAACGACTACGACAAGGCCAAAGCCACCGCCGGCCACTTTGAGGAGATCTTCGGCCGAGGAAACTTCTTTCTCGAGGTCCAGGATCACCACCTCGGCCCCGATAAAGCCGTCGTCGAAGCCATGTTCCGTATGGAGCAGGACCTCAACATTCCGCTCGTCGCCACCAACGACTCGCATTACATCGAGAGCGGCGACAGTCGCGCCCATGAAGTCCTGCTCTGCGTCCAGACTGCCGGCTCCATGAACGACCCCAAGCGCTTCAAATTCGATACCGAAGAGTTCTACATCAAGTCCGCCGACGAGATGGCGCGCATGTTCCCCGACCACCCGGAAGTGCTCAGCCGCACCATGCAATTCCCCGAGCGCTGCAACCTCAAGCTCAACAAGGTCGACAATCCCTTCCCCGAATTTCCCGTCCCCGAAGGCATGACGCTCGACAGCTTCTTCGAGCAGGTCTGCCGCGAAGGCTTGCAGAAGCGCCTCGCCACCAACGTCGCCCACCTCCGCGCCCGCGGCCTCCTGCGCAAAACCGAAGAGGACTACCACGCCCGGCTCGATCGCGAAATCGAGTGCATCAAGGCCATGAAGTTCCCCGGCTACTTCATGATCGTCTGGGACTTCATCCGCTACGCGCGTGAGCAGCACATCCCCGTCGGTCCCGGGCGCGGCTCCGCTGCCGGCTCGCTCGTCGCCTACTCGATGGAGATCACCGACGTCGACCCGCTCCAGAACGAGCTCCTGTTCGAGCGCTTCCTCAACCCCGACCGCATCTCCATGCCCGATATCGACATCGACTTCTGCATGAATCGCCGCGGCGAAGTCATCGAATACGTCCGCCGCAAGTACGGCACCGACCAGGTCGCGCAGATCATCACCTTCAACACCATGGCCGCCAAAGCCGCCATCAAGGACGTCGGACGCGCCCTCGACATGCCCTACGGCGAGGTCGACCGCATCGCCAAGATGATCCAGGGCAAGATCGGCGTCACCATCTCTGAGGTCCTCAAGGACAACGGCCCGCTGTCCCAGGCCTACGAGGCCGAGCCCAAGATCAAGGAGCTTATCGACACTGCCCTGCGCCTCGAAGGTCTGGTGCGCGGCGCAGGAGTCCATGCGGCCGGCGTGGTCATCGCGCCCAGCCCGCTCACCGAGCTCGTCCCCGTCACCCGCACCAAGGATGAGGCCATCGTCACCAGCTACGACATGGGCGCCATCGAAAAAATGGGCCTGCTGAAGATGGACTTCCTCGGTCTCACCACCCTCACCGTCATCGACGATGCGCTGCAGCTGATCGAGCAGACCCGCGGCGAGCGGATCGATCTTTCCACCATCCCGCTCGACGACGCCAGGACGTATGAGCAGGTCTTCCACAAGGCACTCACCAGCGGCGTCTTCCAGTTCGAATCGGGAGGCATGCGCGACATTCTTCGCCGTTACAAGCCCACTCGCGTCGAAGACCTGACCGCGCTAAACGCGCTCTACCGGCCCGGCCCCATGGGCATGATCGACGACTTCATCGAGCGCAAGTGGGGTCGCCGCGCAGTCGAGTACGAGCTGCCCGTCATGGAGACGATCCTCAAAGAGACCCTCGGCGTCATGGTCTATCAGGAACAGGTCATGCAGGTCGCCGCGGCGGTCGGCGGCTACGCGCTTGGCGAAGCCGACCTGCTGCGCCGAGCCATGGGTAAGAAAGATCACGCCGAAATGGCCAAGCAGCGCGAGCGCTTCATGTCCGGTGCCGCGGAGCGAAAATACTCGAAAGAAAAGGCCGGCAAGATCTTCGACCTGATGGCAGAGTTCGCCGGCTATGGCTTCAACAAGTCGCATTCGGCGGCCTACTCGCTGCTCGCCTACCACACGGCCTATCTCAAAACCCACTATCCGGTCGAGTTCATGGCGGCGCTGCTCACCAGCGAAACCTCGAAACCCGAGAATGTCGTCAAGTACATCTCCGAGTGCCGCGAGATCAACATCCCCGTCGTCCCACCCAACATCCAGGTCTCAGACGCCAACTTCACCCCGGTCAAGACCGCCTCCGGCGAGGCCATCGGCTTCGGCCTCGCCGCCATCAAAAACGTCGGCCACAACGCTATCGTCTCCATCATTGAGGCGCGCACAGCACTGACTGCGGAAGGCAAAGCCGGCTTCGCAAGCCTCTGGGACTTTTGCGAAAAGGTCGACCTGCGCCTGCTCAACAAACGCGTGCTCGAGTCGCTCATTAAGGCCGGAGCCATGGACTGCTTCGGCAAGCGAGCCGCCGTCATGGCCGCGCTCGACACTGCCATGGAGCGCGCCCAGAAAGCCCAGAAGGATCGCGCCGCCGGCCAGCATGGTCTCTTCGGCATCTTCGACTCGGACTTCGGCCAGGCCTCAAATACCTCCGCCATAGAAACCCTGCCCAACGCCGCGGAGTGGGACGAGCACACCCGCCTGCAAAATGAAAAAGAGGTCCTCGGCTTCTTCGTCAGCGGGCACCCCATGGACAAGTACCGCGAAAAGCTGCGCAACCTGAAAACCGTCGACACCGTCTCCGCCTGCGAGATGAAGCCCGAGCCGCAGGTCTTCCGCCGTGGAGGCAACAATGGCCCGGAGCCGAACGAGATCTCGGTCGCCGGCGTCATCACCGGACTCAAAGTCGCCAAGTCGAAGAAGTCGGGAGAGTTCTACGCGCAGGCGTGCCTTGAAGACACCGTCGGCAAGATCGAGCTGATCGCCTTCCCGCAGAACTACGAAAAGCTTGCCGAGAAGCTGAAAATCGACGTGCCCGTGGTCATTCGTGGCTCGCTGCGCGGCGAAGAGGACTCCGCGCCCAAGCTGGCCATCTCCTCCATCCAGGCGCTCGAGGACGTGAAGCTCAGACTTCCCGAAGCGCTCCGGATCAAGGTACCCCTGCACTCGCCCGACGCTGCGCTGCTCGACAAACTCTCGCGGCTGTTTCTCGACTCGCCCGGTAAAGGCAAGCTGCTGCTGGACTTCGAGGAGCCTGGCGAGTTCTGCGCGGTGCTCGAACCGACTTCCGTCATGGTCGCAGCCGATCGCCTCTTTATCGACCGCGTCGAAGAGCTGGTAGGCCGGGGCGGCGTGCGGGTCATCCAGTAAAAGCCCGCTTGTTTGTTGTCACTCTGCAGAGATAAATCCCTCCCCTGAATGGGCCGGATACAATAGAAACCGATGGATGAGCAGGAATCAGGCAAACTGGCGCAGATACAGGCGGGACCCGCGCTCGTTCCCGACGCATGGATTCGGACGGAAAAGGCCAGAGATCCGGCCCGACCCTATCCCATGGACTATATCGAGGCGCTCTTCACGGATTTCACCGAAATCCACGGCGACCGCGCCTTCGGAGACGACAGCGCCATGACCTGTGGCATGGCCTGGTTCGCCGGCGAGCCAGTCATGGTCGTCGGCAACCTCAAGGGCCGCACCACCAGGGAGCGTATGGCACGCAAGTTCGGCATGCCTGACCCCGAGGGCTACCGCAAAGCTCTTCGCGCCATGAAGATCGCCGAAAAGTTCGGCCGCCCCATCTTCACCTTTCTCGATCTCACCGGAGCCTACCCCGGCATGAGCGCCGAAGAACGCGGCCAGGGCGAAGCGATCGCGCGCAACCTCTTCGTCATGTCCACCCTGCGCGTCCCCACCATCGCCACCATCACCGGCGAAGGCGGCTCCGGCGGAGCCTTGGCGCTTGCCGTCTCCGATCGCGTGCTGATGCTTGAAAATGCCATGTACTCGGTCATCTCGCCCGAGTCCTGCGCCTCCATCATGTGGAAAGACGCCGGCAAGAAGCAGCAGGCCGCCGCTGCACTCAAGTACACCGCCGCCGAGGTCAAGGCGCTCGGCTGCGTGGACGACGTCATCGCCGAGCCCAACGGCGGAACCCAGGCCGACCTTCCCGCCGCCTTCAGCCTCGTCTCCCGCTGCCTGGAGAAGCACTTCGCCGAGCTCAAAGCTCAGCCGGTCGAGGAGCTGCTCGCGCGGCGGTACCAGAAGTTCCGCAACATAGCCCAGTTCTACGCGGTGGCCTGACCGGTGAGTGCCGGCAGCTCCGCATCCGTTCCGCTCTCGAAGGGCATGCACCTCGCCTTGTGCGTGGTCGCGCTGACCTGGGCCGCAGCCGCCGACGTACTTGCCTCAAAGTCGGCTCAGGGCCTCTCCGTGCGCTTTCATCTGGGCACCCTCGACTCCCTCATCTCCGCCCTCTTTCTGCTGTTCCTCGTCGTGGTCGGCTTCCACATGCTGGATTGGATCGCAACCCGCGGACGCTTTGACGACCAGATCCTCCCCCTGCCCAGGCGCGCCACCGCCGCGGCCGAGTGGGGCCTCGGTACCGCCGTCGGTTGGGCACTCAGCCTCGCCGCCCTGCTGCCTCTGTTGCTCAGCGGCCATCTGCACGCGCGCCTAAACCTCCAGGTCAGCAGCATCGTCCCTGTCCTGCTCGCGTTTGCCACCCTCCTCGTGGCTTCACTCGCCGAAGAAGCCATCTTCCGCGGCTTCCCCTTCCGCCGCCTCATCCAGGCTGTCGGACCCTCCTGGGCAACCGTGTTGCTCTCGCTTCTCTTCGCGCTCGTGCTGGTTCTGGCCAATCCTCCGCGCAGCCTCGGCCTGGCTCTGGTCGATGAAGCCCTCTTCGGCGTGGTGCTCGCCATGGCTTGGCTGCGGACGCACGCCCTTTGGAGCGGCTGGGGCCTCCACTTCGCCTACCGTGCCGTCACCGCGGTCGTCTTCGGTCTGCCCGTGGCTGGACGCGGCGTCTTCGGCTCCGTGACCGACACGTTCGCCACCGGCCCGCGCTGGTTGACCGGGGGTGCCTTCGGCCTGGACGCCACCTTGCTCACCGCCCTCGTCCTTTTAGCCGGCATGGTCGCGCTCTACCGCTCCACGCGTCACTTTGCGTGGGACTATACCTTCCCCCACCTGCAACCGGCGGGCTACGAGGTCACCGTTCCTCCGCCCCCAGCCCACGCTGCCATGGAAAAATCCGCGCCTCCACCGCCGCTCGTACAGATCCTACCTTCGACTCCACATAGCTCGAGCGACCGCCCATCCGGCCTCTGAACCGCTCGTTCCGACCCGGAATACGGCTCTTTTGAGGCCATCACGGTTTCGCCCTTGCTAACACCAAAGCTCACTTGCCAAACCCCGAAAGAGAGCGCACTCTTTCAGCATCAAAGGATGCGTCTATGAGACTCACAGCGCACGCTCACCTCGTTTCGAAAGGTTCGGGCCTGCTTCGGGCCGGGTTCGCCGTCGCCCTTGGAGGGTTCGCCGTCGCGCCGGCGGCGGCACAGGTCTTTACCGTAGGCGAGAAGACCGCCACCGCCGGCATCAAGACCGACTTCACGCCGACCCATGTCGAGCTTCCAGACAAACCCATGACCGAGCGTGGCCGCCGCGAGCTGATCCGTGACCTCGAAGCCGAGCAGGGATTCGCCCACCGCGTGCTTCCCCTCGGAGCCATCCTGACGCTTGAAGCCAACGGCAATCTCACGCCGCGCGCCGAACAGTATAAGGAGGTCGTCTACAAAAAGGGTCAGTCTGCCGCACCTGGCGACCGCGTTATGGTCACCGCTCTCGAGATCAAGCCGGATCGCATCATCGTTGACCTCAACGGCGGTCCCTACGTCCGGCACAGGTTCATGCGTCACGTCCAGATCGGGCTAGGTGGGGCTACGACAGCGCCGCCCGACCTGAGCGAACAGGCCACCGGCTGTCGCGTCATGCTCGTCTTTGAGGGTCGCCTGCCCGAGGTCTCCGCCCCGGAGGTAAAGGCGCTGCTCCAGCCTGTGGTTGATTTCGGCGCCAAGACCGGCGAGATCGCCTACTCCGAAACCCTCCCAGCCCCCATTAAGAGCGCCATCGACTCGCACGAGGTGCTGGTCGGCATGAACCATCGCATGGTGCTCGCCGCCCTGGGCCAGCCCGAGGCCAAGCTGCGCGAAGGAGCGACCGAGGGCCACTACGAGGAGTGGATCTACGGGCACCAGCCGCAGCCGGTCAAGTTCGTTCGCTTTATCGGTGACCGGGTCAGCCTCGTCAAGATCGCTGCGGTCGGCAAGCCGATCGAGGTTCACGACCAGGATGAGTTGGCCGGCTACTTGCCCCCGGCGCCTACCCGCACGGTCACTTTGGGCGACGCGCAGCCGACTGAAAAGAGCCAATCCGGGCCGCCCACCCTGAAGCGACCCGGCGAAACGCTCCCAGCGGAAAACGGCGGAACTATGAACCGAAAAGTCCAGTTTCCCGACGAGCATAAGCCAGACACGTCCTCCCCAGCCGAACCCGCCCCCTCGAGTCCTGCCGCGGGCAGCGTACCGCCGTTGCGATGACTTGGCAATCACAGGTGATGTAACCTAGAGTTTCGGCCTGTGCTGCGGAAACCGCGTTCGTGCGGGGTAAGACGTTTGCTTTCACGTCTTCGCACACGCACTCCGGCCAGATCAAACCGCATCAGGGAGAGCAACCATGGCAAAAACTGCCAAGACCGGCGACCGCCAAAAGGCCGCAGAGATCAACAGGGGCACCGAGTGCCCAAAGTGTTCAAAGCCCACACGCATCGTCAAACGGGTCAAGGATCGGGAGCGCGGCGTACCCGGAGGCATGTACATCTCCTGCCCGGCATGCGACTTCTTCGAAAAGCTGTAGCGCAACCAGAGCGGAGGAGCGACCAGCCTCCGCTTAACTTTTACCCGGCACGCACCCCGGCAACCTCTGCCAGCATGGCCGCAAACGCAGCGGCAGGATGCTCCGCGCGCGTAATCGGCCGCCCCACCACGAGCTTCGACGCTCCTCTTCCAATCGCCTCAGCCGCCGTAGCCACCCTGCTCTGATCGCCGAGCGCGCTGCCCGCAGAACGAATCCCTGGTACAACCAGCAGGGGATCGCCGCCCAGTTCAGCGCGAAGCCGGACCAACTCCTCTGCCGAGCAGACCAGTCCCGGGATCCCTGCAGCAAGCGCCAGCCTTCCAAGCCGTAGAACCTGCTCGTCTACAGGCCCATCCACGCCAACACCGGCCAGTTCGCCGCGGTCCATGCTCGTCAGCACCGTCACCGCCAGCAGCGTGGGAGCGTCCGGTAGACCTGCCGCTGCCTCTGCCGCGGCCGTGAGCATCGCCCTTCCGCCGGCAGCATGCACTGTCAGCAGAGAAGCACCGCACCTCGAAACCGAGCGCACCGCGCTGGCAACCGTGTTGGGAATATCGTGCAGCTTCAAATCAAGGAAGACCTTAAACCCGCGTCGCTTTAACTCGCGAACGAGCGACTCTCCCTCTGCCAGGAACAGCTCGAGTCCCACCTTGAACCAGCGACACTGCCCGTCAAGCTGTTCGACCAGCCTCAACGCCGGCTCCGCCCGGGGAAAATCCAGAGCCACAATCAGCCGTTCGTTCGGGTTTGGCAGCAAAGATGCCTCAGGCA